>CAYWNY010000239.1:0-5057 GCA_964459765.1 uncultured Hyphomicrobiales bacterium
TTGGCGGCGGCGCGCGCGGCGGTCGATCTGGTGCTGGAGCGGCAAAAGCCCTATCCGGCCTTTGCGCTCGATCGGCACTGGCTCATTGTCGCCAGCAATGCGGCGTTGCCGGAATTATATGAAGGCGCCGCACCCGAATTGTTAGAGCGGCCGGTGAATGCAGTTCGGCTTACGCTGCATCCGCAGGGGATGGCGCCGCGCATCGTCAATCTCGCCGAGTGGCGCGCGCATATGTTGCATCGCCTGCGCCATTAGCTGGAGCTCACAGCCGATCCGGCGCTTATCGCGCTGTTGCGCGAAGTGAGCGACTATCCCGCACCTGCCGGAAAGACCGTGCATGTACACGGCATCGAGCATGACATTGTCGTGCCGTTTCGGATCAAGACCGGGAAAGGCGTGCTGTCGTTCTTCAGCATGACTACGGTTTTCGGCACGCCGGTTGACGTGATGTTGTCGGAGTTAGCGCTCGAGCTGTTCTTTCCGGCCGACGATGAAACTACCGGCGTGGTGCGGCGCATGGCAGCGCGCGTTCCTCAATCCAGCTGACCGCATTTCTTTACCTGCCGCGTAATCGCTTTCGCTCTTGGCACGGCGAAGATTGCCGCACGACCGGGAACGGTTGGCACTTCAACGAGAGGAGAAGCGACATGAGCAACATCAACGAAACCGTGGTCAACTATCTTGCGGCCTGGAATGAACGCGATCCAAAACGGCGCCGCGAGCTGGTTGCCGCGGCCTGGACCGAAGACGGCAGCTATATCGACGCGCACCGTCGCGGCAGCGGGCATAACGCCATTGACGCCATGCTGGCGGCAACGCAGGCGCAATTCCCCGCTTATCGGCTGAACTTGGTCAGCGGCATCGAGGCGCACAATAGTTTTGTGCGTTTCTCCTGGGCCGCCGGCGGCACCAACGAGGCGCCGTTATATATCGGCGGTACCGATTTCGCGACGCTCGGAGCCGACGGCCGCATGCAGACCGTGGCCGGCTTTACGGACGCGGCTCCGGCACCGATGAAATAGCGATCGGCTTTAAGACTTCGTGCGCACGCCGCCCGCGATTCGTCGCGGGCGGCTTTGCTTTTGGCCAAGACATTTAGACCATGTAAAGCGGAACTTTCGCCCCTAGCCCGCGGTTCCGTGAACTGTTGCAGCACTCAAGCGAAGGCCGCATAACTGTGGGCGTTTTGTCGAGGCATGCCTTGGGCGACGCCCTAAACAAACAGATCATTGCGCTACCGCCGACGCTCGCCGGCGCCGTCGCCAAAGCACAATCCGCGTGGCTTTCGACTGACAATACCGGACGCCTGTGGCGCAAGGACGCGGCGCTGTGGACCGGCGGCGACGAAGGACAATGGCTGGGATGGCTCGACGTCGTCGGCGCCGAGCAACGCGACGCCGCTGTTCTGCGGGACTTCGGCCGCGAACTGGCCGCCGAACATTTCACCGACGCGCTCCTTCTCGGCATGGGCGGATCGAGCCTCGGGCCCGAGGTGCTGGCGCAAAGTCTCGGACCGGCGCCGGGCTATCCGAAATTGCGCGTGCTCGATTCGACCGATCCGGATCGAATCCGCCGCTTCGAGCAGGAACTGGCCCTGACGCGCACGCTCATCATCGTGGCGAGCAAGTCGGGAACGACGCTCGAGCCCAATGTGCTGATGGACTATTTCTGGGCGCGGGCAACGGCCGCCACCGGCAACAACGCTGGCCGCCACTTCGTCGCCATTACCGATCCCGGATCGCGCCTTCAGAAAACGGGTGAAGAGAAAGGCTTTCGACGCATCTTTCTCGGTGTTCCGAGTATCGGCGGCCGCTTTTCCGTGCTGTCCAAATTCGGCCTCGTGCCGCTCGCGGCAACCGGTCACGACGTACGCGCCTTTCTGGACAGTGTCGCCACAATGGCGCGCGCTTGCGGGCCCGAGCAGCCGGCGGCGGAAAATCCCGGCGTCGCACTCGGGCTTACGATTGGCGTCTTGGCCGCGGCCGGCCGCGACAAACTCACGCTCTTTACTTCGCCGTCGATCGCGGCGTTCGGCGCCTGGGTCGAGCAGTTGGTCGCAGAATCGACCGGTAAAGGCGGACGCTGCATCATCCCGATTGCCGACGAGCCGCCCGGCGAAGTTTCGAGCTACGCCGCCGACCGGCTATTCGTCTATCTTCGCGACGCACGGCGCGCAGGCCCGGCGCAAGACCAGATTGTCGACGCGCTTGCACGGGCCGGGCAGCCGGTTGTGCGTATCGACGTCTCCCCGGGAACTCTGGCGCAAGAATTCTTTCGTTTTGAGATCGCGACCGCGGTTGCCGGCGCCACCCTCGGTATCAATCCATTCGACCAGCCCGACGTCGAGGCCAGCAAAGTCGCGACCCGCGAAATGACGGCGGCGTTTGAGAAGACTGGCGCACTGCCGTCGACGCCGCCGCTGTTCGAAGGCGATGGTGTTGCGTTATTCACTGACGCGGAGAACGCGCAAGCGCTGCGTGGGCGCGGTGCGGGCGCAACGCTCGCGAGCTGGCTGAAAGCCCATTTTTCACGGCTCGCCGGCGGCGACTATTTCGCGCTTTTGGCGTTTCTCGACGCGAGCGACGCAAGGATGCATGCGCTCCAAGGCCTGCGCGCAAAAGTGCGTGACCGGACGAAAGTCGCAACCGCGCTGCAAATCGGGCCGCGGTTTTTGCACTCGACCGGGCAGGCGCATAAAGGCGGCCCCGACAGCGGCGTTTTCCTGCAGCTCACCGTGCGGGCGGCTCACGATCTTCCGATACCGGGATATGCGGCAAGTTTTGGCATCGTCGAAGCGGCGCAAGCCGGCGGCGACTTCCGCGTCCTCGCCGAGCGCGGCCGGCGGGTATTGCGCGCCCATATCGCCGGTGACGTCGACGCCGGCATCGCCGCGCTCAGCGCGGCGGCCGGCTCGGCTTTGGAATAAATCCGGAGTCTTTCGCCCCGGGCTGTGAAGCCGCGTGCGTGCGCGCGGCGACGAGCGGCATGGCCAAATACCGGATGCCGACGCGGAAGCGCTCGTAACCGATAACGATGAGCCAGCTCAAGACCGTGGTTACGCCAAACACGATGGCGCCCTTGATGACGACGAAAATCGTAATGCCGAGCAGCGCATATTGCAGCCAAACAGCGAAAACGTAGTGCACGAGGTAGAGGCTGTAGGCATTCACCGCCAGGCTTTCGAAGATCCGCGAACGTTTGGTGCCGAAGCGCAAGCTTGCGGCAATGACGAAAAACGCGCCGCCGACGCAGGCAAGAACGAATAACAGATCGGAGGCGATCTCGACGAACAGCGGCGCCTGGCCGCTCATGGTGAACGAAGTCACGCCCATCCAGAGAAACCAGGAGGCAAGCGCGACACCCAGCCACAACTTCCAGCGCCGGCCAAGCGGGCCGTCGGCCGCGACCAGCCCGACGTCGATGCCCGCCGCTCCGATGCCGACGCCGGCAAAAAAGTTGACGCCGTACAACAACGGCCGGCACCATTGTACCGACAACGGTCCGTAATCGGACCACTGCCAGGGCGTGAACGCGATCGCCAGCGGCACATAGGCGACCGCGGACGCCGCCAACAGCACGGCAAAATAAACCGGCGGCCGCCGGCCGATCGCCGCCGAGAAACGCCCCAAGGCGTTCAGCGCATCGGGCGCAACCCAATAGATCGCGGCCGCCACAATGTTCAGCGCCACAAGATGCCACAGAAACCACAGTTGCCCGTTGGGCCAAAACGGCAGCGAAATGTAAGCGTGCCAATAGCTCGATAGATCCGGTGCGCCGCCTCTGACCAGATAGGCCGGATAAACTGCAATCGGGACCAGAACGAGGACGCCGAACACAAAAGGGATACCGAGACGCCGCAAGCGGTCACGGACAAAACCCCATTGCCGTTTGCGCTGCAGGCTCGGCCACACGAACAAGCCCGACAGCAGAAACAACAGCGACATCAAATAAACGTCCTGCCAGGCGCAGAACAGATCGAAGCCAAACCAGCGCTCGCTATCGCTGATGGGAAACGCGCGCCATCCGTAAGGAGGTGAATCGAAGCTGCTGTAAGACACCGGAACGAACCGGACGTAGGCCAGCACCGAATGGAAGGCGAGCACGATGAGAATAACGACGGCGCGCAGATTGGCGAGAGCGAGGCTCGAGCGGGACTGGGCGACGGGCAGCGTCATCGGTCTCTCTATCCCAACCAATCCTTCGCGAAAATCTGCGAGCAGCCGATTTTATCCCGTCGGTCGGCATAATCATCGGAAGCCTAAGCCCCCGTGGCAAGGGAGAAAATCGGCCGAGACCAAAGATGTTCAAGCCAGGGATGTTCATGATCGGAACCCGAAACGTCGTCAAATCACCGCATTGTCCGATGAAAAACGCCCCTGCGGCGGCGAGGTTTCGTCGGTAGCGCTTGGGAGGTATCGGTTGGCACGGCAATGGGTGATCGCGTTTGCGGCGGGAGTGGCGGCATTGTTGGCGGCCGCCGCGGTTCCCGCGGCTGCGGATCAATCGGTCAAGGGGCTGTGGCAAAAGATCGATGCCGCGACCGGCAAGCCGGTGATCTGGTTTTTGTTCGTTGAGAATGGCAGCAGCTACGACGGTGTCGCGGCAAAACTGTTTCCCGGACCGGACGATGGTCCCACGCCGCCGATTTGCTCGCGGTGCAACGACGATCGAAAAAACGCGCCCTTGCTTGGCCTGCCAATCATCCGCGACATGAAGCGGGCCGGCCTCAAATACGAGAACGGCAACATTCTCGATCCGCGCGACGGCCATATCTACAACGCCATCATGACGCTCAGCCCAGACGGCCAAACGCTCACTGTGCGCGGCTATCTCGGTTTCGAATTTCTCGGCCGCAACGAGGTGTGGTATCGCCTGCCCGACGATGCGGCCAAACAACTCGATCCAGTGATCGTCGCCAAGTATTTACCGGCGCAGGGCACCACCGCGTCCGCGCCGCGCCGTCAGCAAAACGGCGTCAAGCCGGCAAGCCAGCTGCGCTAGTGCAGCAACGAAGAAACTAGACCTTGATCCGTTTCTGTTTGATCGGATCAAGGTCT
>CAYWNY010000240.1:0-4975 GCA_964459765.1 uncultured Hyphomicrobiales bacterium
TCGCGCTCGAAACCTGGAAGGGCGCCGAGGACGGCTCCGGCGCCGCCCGCATCGAAGAAGAAGTCGTCGTCACCAAGGACGGCTGCCAGATCATCACCAACTTCCCCTCGCACAAGCTGATCTCCTGCGGGCTCCCCGGCTGCGACGTTTGGTGATTTTTATCGCTAAAGAGAAATTCGCCTCTCCCCGCGGGCGGGAAGAGGTCGCCGCGCGCAGCGCGGCGGGTGAGGCGCTTAACCGCAATTCCGAGAGTGTGCTTACGCCCCCTCATCCCGACCTTCTCCTCCGCCTTCGCACTTCGGCGGACTGCCGACCCGCCGAAGCTCGCTTAAGCGAGCGAAGGCGGGCCGCACGCGGGGAGAAGGAGCGCTCGTTGTGTCTCCTCACCGACTCGAAAATGGTATAGGATGTGGACGTTGCGTATCGCTAAAATTTGCAATTCAACAGCTGTCCAATCAACACTTGGAGGTCATCATGAGGAAGGTCACGCTGACTTTGACGGCAGCGGCGCTCGCGTTGGGAGTCACGGCATTGGTCGCCAATGCGCAGACGCAGCACGTGGGTGCGGCCGGGCTGAACGGGCAAGCCCATAATTTTACGCCGTTCGTCCAGAAAACCGCCTGCGACGGCCGCACCGGCGGCCACGGCTGCGGCCCGGGATGGGTCTGGAACGGCAACCGCTGCGTCCGCTGCTGACAGCGTTGCTTTAACGAGCAGCATCTCACGATGCAGTTGAGGCCGCCGTTTGGCGGCCTCTTTTTTTGGTCACCCTCTCCGGCAAGGGGAGACGAATGCGAGAAGCGTCATTGCCGACCGATGCGCGGTGGTGACGAGGCGCTGGGACCGCTTGCTCGCAATAACGCACATTTCTGACTATATCTGAACAAACATCGACCGAGGAAACGAAGTTGCCCCACACGCCCGTCACCATCCTCACCGGCTTTCTCGGCAGCGGCAAGACGACCTTGCTCAATCGCGCGATGCGCTCGCCGGCGATGGCCAATGCCGCGGTGGTGATCAATGAATTCGGCGAGATCGGCCTCGATCAGGCGCTCGCCGCGCAGTCCGACGACACCATCACGGTGCTGGAAAACGGCTGCCTGTGCTGCACCGTGTTCGGCGATCTCGTCGTCACGCTCAACAACCTTTATCACCAGCGCGAAGACGGCGTCATTCCGCGCTTCGATCATGTGGTGATCGAAACCTCGGGGCTCGCCGACCCGTCGCCGCTCATTCAAGCGTTCTTGTCCGATCCGACGCTGGCCGGGCTCTATCGCATCGGCACAGTGGTGGCGACGGTCGACGCGGTCAACGGGCCGGGCACGCTCGATAACCACATCGAGTCGGTGCGGCAGGTGGCGCTCGCCGACCGCATCCTGGTCACCAAGCTCGATCTCATTGATCCGGCTAAGGCGAAAGACGCCGAGGCCGAACTGATCGTGCGGCTGCGCCGCCTCAATCCGGCGGCGAAGATTTCACGCATCGACGATCCGGCCTTTGCCGGCGACGGCATCGGCACCTTGCTGCGCGACGACGGCCTCGATCCGAACAACACCAAGGCCGATGCGCGCGCCTGGCTCAATGCCGCGGCCTACGAAGAGGCTGACGCGCATGATCACGGCCACGATCACGCGGATCACGATCACCATCATCTGCACGACCGCGACATCGCTTCGTTCTGTTTCACCCGCGACCAGCCGATCGCGCGCGAGGCGCTGCGGCTTCTGCTCGACGCGCTGCAGCAAAATCTCGGACCTAATCTTTTGCGGGTGAAAGGCATCGTCAACGTCGCCGAAGAACCAGACCGGCCGGCGGTGATCCAGGGCGCGCAACATCTGTTGCATAATCTGTCGTGGCTTGAGCGCTGGCCGGACGCCGACCATCGCAGCAAGATCGTGTTCATCACCCAGGGCTTCGACCGCGCCGAAGTTGAGGATATGATTGCGCTGCTCGATCGCGTGGCGACCCGCACCGCCGCCGCGCGGGCGAAAGCGCAGGCGCGCGAGCGAAGCGCGACGTAAGGCGCGGCGCGAAACGCCGCCAACAAACAAGAACGGGGAGGGTGAGGTGGCCAAAGCGCGATTCGATTACATCATTGTCGGCGCCGGCTCGGCCGGCTGCGTCTTGGCCAACCGGCTTTCGGCGAAGCCCGACGTGAGGGTGCTGCTCCTCGAAGCCGGCGGCTCCGACAAGTCGCTCTATGTGCGCATGCCGGCGGGCATCGGCGAACTCGGCGGGCCGAAATTCAACTGGGGCTATGAGACCGCCCCGCAGCCGGCGATGAACGGCCGGTGCATGTATTGGCCGCGCGGCCGGCTCCTCGGCGGCTCGAGCTCGGTCAATGCCATGGTCTATATGCGCGGCCAGAGCGCCGACTACGATCATTGGCGGCAGCTCGGCAATGCGGGCTGGAGCTATGCCGACGTGCTGCCCTACTTCAAGAAAGCCGAGCACAACGAGCGCATCCACGACGAATTCCATGGCAGCGACGGGCCGCTCAATGTTGCGGAACGCCCGTACAACAATCCGCTCACCAAGGCTTTCCTAGGGGCCGCGCAGGAAGCCGGCCTGCCGTTCAATCCGGATTTCAACGGCGCCGCGCAGCTCGGCTGCGGCCTGTTTCAGGTGACGCAGAAAAAGGGGGCGCGGTGGAGCGCGGCTTCCGCCTATCTGCACCCGGCCGCGGGGCGAAAGAACCTCACCATCGTCACCAAGGCGCAGGCGACGCGGGTTTTGATCGAAGGCAACCGCGCGGTCGGCGTCGAATATGCGCGCAAAGGCGCGCGGGTCACCGCGCGCGCCGAACGCGAGGTGCTGCTCAGTGGAGGCGCCATCAACTCGCCGCAGCTGCTGCTGCTTTCGGGCGTCGGTCCGGCGCAAGAACTCGGAGCGGTTGGCGTTCCGGTCAAACTCGATCTGCCCGGCGTCGGCAAGAACCTGCAGGACCATCTCAACGTCAATATCATCCAGCGCGCGACCAAGGGCTCGTCGCTCGACAGCTATAACCGGGGGCTCAAACCGATCGCCGTGCTGCTCGAATTTTTGCTTTACGGGACGGGCCCGGGCACCAGCAACGTCGCTGAGGCCGGCGCGTTCGCCATCAGCGATCTCGGCGCGGCGACCCCGGACATTCAGTACCATTTCATTCCGGCGCAGGTAGTCGACCACGCCCGCAAGAAAATGGATGGCGACGGCATCACGCTGCATGCCTGCTGCCTGCGGCCGCAGAGCCGCGGCGAACTCCGGCTGGCCTCAAGCGATCCGCTGGCCCCGCCGGTGATGGATCCGAACTACCTCGCCGCCGAATACGACCTGAAAATTCTGATCGACGGCATCAAGCGCGGCCGCGAGATTTTGGCGGCGCCGGCGCTCCGTCCGTGGCTCCAAGAAGAGCGCATACCCGGTCCGGCGCTGCAGTCGGACAAGGACCTCGAAGCCTTCGTGCGCGAAACCGCCGAGACCGAGTATCACCCGGTCGGCACCTGCAAGATGGGATCAGACCCGATGGCCGTGGTCGACGAACGCTTGCGGGTGCGCGGCATTGAGCGGCTGCGCGTGATCGACGCTTCGATCATGCCAACAGTCGTTTCCGGCAACACCAACGCGCCGACCATCATGATCGCCGAGAAGGCTGCGGAGATGATCGCGGCGTGAGGGCCGCGCCGGCGCGTCGGTACCGGACCGCGATGTACCTAAAGGCTTCGCGCGATCAGAAGCTTCATGATTTCATTGGTGCCGGCGAAGATGCGCATCACGCGGGCGTCGCGATAGATGCGCGAAATCGGATACTCGTCCATGTAGCCGTAGCCGCCGAACAATTGCAGGCAGCGGTCGGCGACCATGCCGAGCAGGTCGGTATGCCAATACTTCGCCATCGAGGCGGTGACGGTATCGAGCTCGCCCTTCAAATGCCGCTCGATGCAGTGATCGAGAAACACCTTGGCGATGGTCACCTCGCTCTTGCATTCGGCGAGCACGAACTGGGTGTTCTGAAAGTCGATGATCTTCTTGCCGAAGGCCTGCCGCTGCTTGACGTAATCGATGGTCAAAGCGAGCGCGCGCTCCATCATGGCGACGGCCTGGGTGCAGACGATCAGCCGCTCCTGCGGCAGATCGCGCATCAGCTGATAGAAGCCCTGACCCTCCTCGGTGCCGAGCAGGCTTTCCGCCGGCAACCGTACATCCTCAAAGAACAATTCCGAGGTGTCGGCGGAATCCATGCCGAGCTTTTTCAGCTTGCGGCCGCGGCGGAAACCGGGCGCGTCGGCGGTTTCGACCACCATCAGCGAAACGCCCTTGGCGCCCTGCGTCGGGTCGGTCTTGGCGACGACGACGATCAGATCGGCGTGCTGGCCGTTGGTGATAAAGGTCTTCGAGCCGTTGAGCACATAGCCGTTGCCCGACCGCTTGGCGGTCGTGCGCACGCCTTGCAGATCGGAACCGGTGCCTGGCTCGCTCATGGCGATGGCGCCGACCATTTCGCCGCTGGCGAGTTTCGGCAGCCAGCGCCGTTTCTGCTCCTCGGTGCCGTAATGCAGAATGTAAGGTGCGACAATGCCGGAATGCAGCGGCGCGCCGGACGTGTCGAAGCCGGCGAGGGACAATTCGCGATTGATCACCGCTTCATGGGCGAACGTGCCGCCGGCGCCGCCATATTCCTCCGGCATCGAAGCGCAGAGGAGCCCGGCCGCGCCGGTCTTGGTCCAGACCTCGCGCGGATAGAAATGGTCTTCGTGCCATTGATCGAGATGCGGAGTGAACTCGCTGGCGACGAAACGCCGCGCCTGATCTTCGAGGACGATGAGGTCCTCGGTCATCCAGGCCGGCCGCGGCAGACTGATTGCTTCGCTCATTTTGTTTTGTACGGATGCACCGCTCGGCACATGCCGTCGCTTCCTCCCCTTTTTACCGGCAGCGAATGTGGCGCGCCCGAAGAGATTCGAACTCCTGACCCCCAGATTCGTAGTCTGGTGCT
>CAYWNY010000241.1:0-4923 GCA_964459765.1 uncultured Hyphomicrobiales bacterium
TTGCCCGTATGCCGCATTTCGAGTGCGGTGCATTCAACCACTCTGCCACCTCTCCGCAAACGATCGAGACGGGGTTGAGCGTCGCGCGGCTATTTAGAGCATGCGCCCGAAAAGTGAAAGCCCGGGATCGGCGACAGCAGCAGGTAAAAGCGGTCGTGCTTCCTCGCCCCGCCGTGCGGGGAGAGGTCGGATTGCGAAGCAATCCGGGCGAGGGGGCGTGGCGGCGATTCTGAGCCTAGCTGAAATGCCCCCTCCCGCGCGGGACCGCTCAGCTACCGTTAAAAACCGGCTTGCGCTTCTCCATGAACGCGGTGCGGCCTTCGGTATAATCGCGGCTACCGAAACAGTCTGCCACCATCTTGTCGACGCGCGCAGTGTCGCGCTCCGACTCGTCCTTGAGCATTTCGTTGACCGCGGCTTTCACCGCCTTGATGGTCAGCGGCGCGTTGGCGCAGATCATGTCGGTGACGCCCTTGACGTAGGTTTCGAGTTCGGACGAGGACACCACACGGTTGACCAGCCCCATGGCGTAGGCCTCGTGCGCGTCGAACCGGCGCGCGGTGTAGAAAATCTCCTTGGCGAAAGCCGGGCCGACGATGTCGGTCAGCCGCTTCAGCCCGGCATAGGCGTAGCCCAGACCGAGCTTCGCCGCCGGCACGGCGAAGGTCGAATTGTCCGAACAAATGCGCAGATCGCAACAGGTGGCAAGCCCGACGCCGCCGCCAAAGCAATAACCGTGGATCATGGCGATGGTCGGTTTGGGAAACTCGTAAATCGCGCTGAAGGTTGCGGCGGTCGTGGCGTCATAAGCGCGCGTCGCCTCCGCGGAAGCGCGCTCGCTGGCGAACTGCGAAATGTCGGCGCCGGAAACGAAGGCTTTGCCGCCGGCGCCTGTCAAAACCACGACGCGCACGTCATCGTCGGCGGCAAATGCATCAAGCATGGCTTTCGCCGCCTGCCACATCTCGAGCGAAACCGCGTTGTGCCGCAGCGGGTTGTTGAAGGTCACAACACCGACGCCCGCCTGTTTGTGCGAAATCATCTTGTCGGTCTGGATCATCGTCTTTGTCCTCGTCGTCGTCCTTCGCTTTTCGTCATGCCGGCGCGTTGCCGGAGCGGAACACCAACGCCATCACACGGCTTTCGCCGCATGCAGCGCCTTGATCTCGCGCGCCGAGAATCCGAACTCTTTGAGCACCGCGTCGGTATGTTGGCCGAGCCTGGGCGGCGGCGCCTTGAGCCGCGAGGGCGTGCGCGACAACGACACCGGCTGGCCGACGAGCGTCAAGCCCGGTTTAGCCGCGCCGGCGACTTTTTGCGCGATGCCCAAATGCCGCACCTGCGGGTCGGCAAACACCTGGTCGATCGAATAGATCGGGCCGCACGGCACGCCGGCCGCGTTGAAGCGCTCGACCCATGCGGCGCTGGTGGCCTCCCGCAGGTGGCGCTCGATCTCGGCGTTGAGCGCATCGCGACCCTCGAGCCGCCCGGCGGCAGTCCGGTATTCCGGCCGCTGCGCCAGCGTCTCGTCGCCGAGTGTCTTGCAGAAGCGCTCCCACATCTTGCCGCCGGTGGTGGCGATATTGATGTAGCCGTCGCGCGTCTTGAACGCGCCGGTCGGAATGGTGGTGGGATGATTGTTGCCGGCCTGCTGCGCCACTTCGCCGTTGACCAGAAAACGCGACGCCTGGAAGTCGAGCATGAAGATCTGCGCCTGCAACAGCGACGTTGCCACCGCCTGACCCTTGCCGGATTTGTCGCGTTCGAGGAGCGCGGTCAGGATGCCGAGCGCGGCGAACAGGCCGGCGCAGAGGTCGGCAACCGGAATGCCGACCCGAACCGGCCCCTGCCCCGGCAGGCCGGTGATCGACATCAGCCCGCCCATGCCCTGCGCGATCTGGTCGAAACCCGGCCGCGCCGCGTAGGGGCCGTCCTGGCCGAAGCCGGAAATGCTGGCATAGACCAGCCGCGGATTGATCTTGCTCAGCGTCTTGTAATCGATGCCGAGCCGCTTCTTCACTTCGGGGCGGAAATTCTCGATCAGGACGTCGGCCTTCTTGACCATCCGTTTGAAGGCGGCAAGACCCTCGCGCGTTTTCAGGTTGAGCGTCATCGCGCGCTTGTTGCGGTGCAGGTTCTGAAAGTCCGATCCGTCCCGCGGGCCGCCCATCGGCTCTTCGCCGTCGGCCGGCGCATCGATCTTGATGACGTTGGCGCCCCAATCGGCGAGCTGACGCGCGCAGGTCGGCCCCGCCCGGACCCTCGTCAAATCGAGGACCGTAAAGCGCGCCAGCGCCGTCGATGCATGCGGAAAGGCCACGACCCTGGTGCTCCACGTTGGTGCGCTTGCGGCGGGGCCGAAATTTCCCCGATCCGGCTGATCTTGTCTACAGGCCGGCAAACACTTCAGTTCCGCCGCCGGTCTCCTAAATAAAGCGTAATCCCGGCAGCCATCTTTCCGGCACTTTCCCGGAACGATCATGGACGGGCATAATCGAACAGCACTTGACGGTTCACCGGGATCAAATATGCGCCGTTTTCGTTTTTTCACGATCGCATTGGCCATCGCGCTTGTTGCAACGGCCGTCGCCGCTCAGGAGCATAGCGGCCGATCGGGGGGCGAGCGGTCCGGGCACGGCGAGCAAGGGCGCCAGGAGCAGGGCGGCCCGGGCGTGCTGTCATTGTTGCCGACGGACTCGGTCACCGAGCACACCATCGGTACGGCGGCCGGCAAGCTCGCCTATACGGCAACCGCCGGCACCTTCGCCCTATTCGATCAATCCGGCGAGCGCTCGGCCGCGATCTTCTACACGGCCTTTGTCGCCAGATCCGCTAATCCGACGCGGCCGGTCACGTTCGTCTTCAACGGCGGGCCGGGCGCCGGCTCGGCGTTCCTGAATCTCGGCATGGTCGGTCCGCGCATCGCCGCGTTTGGCAACGGCTTCGACGGCTCAAGCGTCCGCCTCGTCGATAATCCCGACACCTGGCTCGCTTTCACCGATCTGGTCTTGATCGATCCGGTCGGCACCGGCTGGAGCCGGCCGGCCAAACCCGACGGCGGCTCGTCCTTTTGGGGCGTCCACCGCGACGCCGAGTCGATGGCCAAAGTGATCGCGCTCTATGTGGCCAAGAACAGCCGCGTCAGCTCGCCGAAATACATTTTGGGCGAGAGCTACGGCGGCTTCCGCGCCGCCAAGGTCGCGCGCGTTTTGCAAACCAGCCAAGGCATTGTGCCCAGCGGCATCCTCATGGTGTCGCCGATGATCGAAGGTCACTTCCAGTTCGGCGGCGACCAGTTCGCGCTCGGCGCGGCATTGCAACTGCCGTCGTTGGCGGCGGCCGAACTTGAGCGCAAAGGGACTTTCACGCCGGCGGCGCTGGCGCAGGTCGAGCACTTCGCCTTGACCGATTATCTGGCGGAGCTGGCCGGCCCGCCGCTGCGCGGCGACGCCGCTCACGCCTTTTACGCCCGCGTCGCGCAAATGACCGGTCTGCCGGAAGACGTCGTTACCCGCGAGCGCGGCTTTATCCGCGACGCCTATGTCAAGAATCTGCGTCCCGGCGACCACAAGATCGTCAGTCATTACGACGCGACCTTCGCGGTCGACGATCCCAATCCGGAGCAGGCTTCGGGCCGCGGGCCCGATCCTTTTCTTGACGGCTTCATTCGCGCTTATGGCAGCGCCTTCGTCGCTTATGCGCGCGACGAGCTCGGTTTCAAGACCGACATGACCTACAACCTCCTGGCCTCCGATATTTCCGGCAAATGGGACTGGGAAGATGGCGGCGGGCATTCGCAGCCGAGCGCGGCGGAGGATTTGCGCCAGTTGCTCGCGCTGACGCCGTCGTTCCGGCTGATGATCGCGCATGGTTACAGCGATCTGGTCACGCCGTTTGCGGTGTCGCGTTACATCCTCAACCACATGCCGCCCAACGTCGAGGGCGAGCGCGCCGAACTGCGCCTCTATCGCGGCGGCCACATGTTTTATACTGACCCGCAATCGCGCAAGGCCTTCACCGCCGACGCGCGCACGATTTATGCCGCGCCGTGACCCGACGCCGGTCGTTCGATCACTCGCCGAGATAGGCGGCTTTGACCTTCTCGTCCTTCGACAGCGCGGCGGCAGTGTTGGCACCGACGATATGGCCGTTGTCGAGCAAATAGCCGCGGTCGGCGATGGCCAGGCTCTGCTTGGCATTCTGCTCGACCAAAAAGATGCCGACGCCGGCGTCCTTGATGCGAGCGAGCGAGCGAAACAGCTCGGTGCAGAGCAGCGGCGCCAGCCCGAGTGAGGGTTCGTCGAGCAACAGAATGTTCGGCGCCGACATCATCGCGCGGCCGATCGCCACCATCTGGCGCTCGCCGCCGCTCATGGTGCGCACCAGCTGCTTGGAGCGCTGCTTGAGCTTGGGAAACAGGCTCAGCACGCGCTCGAGGTTTTCCGCTTCCTTGGCCCGCGCCCGCCGCGGATGCGCGCCGAGCGTCAAATTCTCCTGCACCGTCAGGTCGGCGAAAATGCCACGGTCCTCTGGCACCAGCGCAATGCCGGTCTCGACGATTTCATGCGGCGGGCGCAGCGTGATGTCAGTGCCGTCGATGAGCACCGTGGCGCCTTCCATCTTGCGCGTCTGCCCGGCGATGGCGCGCAGGAACGTGCTCTTGCCGGCGCCGTTGGCGCCGAGCATGACCACGATCTCGCCCTTCGACACGGTTGCCGAGACGTTTTCCAGCGCCCGATGGCGGCCGTAAAACACCGACACGTTGCGCGTCTCAAGCATTCTCGTCTCCGAGATAGGCCCGGATCACCGCATGGTCGGCGAGAACGTTAGCCGGCGAACCTTCGGCGATCTTTACGCCGGAATTCATGACGATGCAGCGGTCGCACAGGCTGCGAATCGCGTGCATCACATGCTCGACGATGA
>CAYWNY010000242.1:0-4908 GCA_964459765.1 uncultured Hyphomicrobiales bacterium
CGCCTTGCTGCAAACGCCTCATCATGAATCCAAACTTCCCGGATGGGCTCTTAGGGATTTTCTTTCCCGCGCCGCCGACGAAGATTGCAATCGCCGGTTCCTTCAAAGGCGGTCACTTTGAATCGCTCGCCCTTCGCTACAAGGACCTGCTGTCACAGGCCCACGTCAAGGTGGACATTCGCACGACCGAGGGTTCGGTAGAAAACCTGAAGCTGTTGAATGACCCGCGTTCTGGGGTCCAGATTGCGTTCATGCAGGAGGGCATTACCGATGCCCGGCAAGCGCCCGACCTGTTGTCGCTCGGGCGCATCGATTACCAAGTGCTGTGGCTGTTTTATCCGGCGGATGAGACGTTCAGCGATTTGACGCAGCTCAAGGGCAAGCGTGTCGCGTTGGGACCACTGGGCAGCGGCACACGAATCGTCGCCGAAAAGATTCTCAACGTTAGCGGTGTCACTTCAGAAAATACGACCCTACTCAATCTTACGCCCCAGGAGGCGATCAGCGCACTTGACGACCGTGCGATTGATGCACTGTTTCTGAGCTTTTCTCCGGACTCTCCGATGCTCCACAATATGCTGGAAAATCCCAATGTTCGGCTCCTTAGCATTACAGATGCCGAGGCCTTAACGCGTATTTTTCCATTCCTCGCTCGATTGGTCCTGCCGCGCGGGGTTTTCGATTACGAGAAAAAAATTCCGGCCAATGACGTGATCCTGATTGCGACGACCAACATTGTTTTGGTCCGTAAAGAAACTAATCCGGCAATTATCAATCTATTGGCACAAACAATAGCGGAAGTGCACGGCGCACCGGGAGTTTTTCAGCGCATCGGCGAGTTCCCCTTACAAACAGATCCAGAGTTTCCTGTCGCTGACGAAGCGCTCGATTTCTACAAAAACGGCCCTTCGCTTCTCAATCGGTACTTGCCCTTCTGGGTCACCAACTACGTAAAAAGAACGATCGCGGTTGTCTTCACGACCATAGCGATCATCGTCCCAATCTTTAATTATGCGCCCCAACTCGGCAAATGGTTCGTTGAGTATCGGTTGCGCGCTTTATACCGTCGCCTCAGAGTTATCGAAGTGAATTTGCAGAAAAGCACGACGGTCCAAGGTATCGAGGCGCTTGAAGACGAGATTGAGAGCCTCGACCGGGAAACTATTGCTTACCGCGTGCCCATGCGTCACTCAGCCCTTTATTTTATGATAAAATCCCATCTCCATCTCGTGCATGACCGCATTCGAAAGCGCCGCACTGAGTTGTCTGCCACCTCCTCAAGTATTCGAAAACTCGCGACGTAGGAACCAGCCACGCGTGCAGACAGCGGATATCGGCTGCGCGTGTAACGATGGCATCGTTTTTAATTAGCGGAACCTCTCGCGATTACCTCGAATTGCGCAAAAGTCAGTGGGGCGCTCTTGAGATGTGCCGCGATAACGTCCCGAGTTATGTCGGCGACGCGGGACCAGACAGGTATCTCAAGTTTCAGAGTTCAAAGCATCATGCCGACGACGGGGCCGTCACGGCGTGCTGCAAGGCGTCAACCGGATGATCACAAGACTGACTACCCCGAGGTTGACTTCGATCAAGCGTCGCCATCGCCGCAGCCGCCTGACTCGGGCAAGCTAGTGGACAAGACGGTTTAGCGTCCGGCGGATCAGGCGGTGGTATCTGTCTCGTCCGGCTGCGGTTCAGATACCTCGCGTTCGGCTTTGCGCAGTGCCGCCTTCTCGTCCTTCTTTCGCTTTTTCTCCTCGCTCTTGAGGCGTGCTGCCCGCGCACGCTCAACGCGATCTCTTCCATAATTTGGCTTGAACGCCATGCGATCCTTGTCGATTGATTCTGTATCGAGCGGCATCATATAAGGATGTCGCGCTGCCGTCGCAGCGCCAGGCGAATGCATCGCAAGCGCAACGAGACGAACACTAGCATGGCGACGCGGCAGGCGCGAATCGATGATTTCATCCACATAGGCGTGCCGCCGGCGGATCAGCCGTTAGAGCTTCTTTGCGAGGATCACATCGGCACCTATGTCATCCCGTTCCTATGTCGATGGTGGAGCGGTGCGTGGCATAGCGTGGATACGAACACCCCCATCGACGCAACAGTGGTTGGCTGGCGCGTGCGTTGATAGGTTTCGGCGCACGCAAATCTGCCGCACCAGCGGCATTCCTTGCCAAGGTCAGGATAGATGACGGGGTTTAAGCAACCGGGTTTGTTCGAGCGGCAAGAGGCTGCGATCAAGGCCAAGAAGGCGGCGCTGGAAAGGTTTCGCGCCAAGGCCGCTGACCCTGCGCTCACCGACCGGCTGACCGCCCGAACAGCGCTTGCTGTCGAGCGCAGGGCCGTCAACATTACGCGCACTATCGAAAAGGCCGACAAAAGAGCCCGTGATGCAGAACGCGAGCAGCAGGCGCTGCGTGACGCTGCGATCGAGGCCGAGCGCGTCGCGGCGGAAAGCGCCGATCGTGAACGCGCGCTGGAGACCGGACGAAAAGCGGCCAGAGACTCCCGTTATGCTGCTCGCAAATCGCGAGGCAAGCGTCGATAAGTGCGGTTACGCGAAGCATCGGATCGAGAGAGGTCTGCGCTGTCGGTAAATCCTTGTGGAACAAGCCTTGAGTCGGTCGGGGGACAGCATTGATCGGCGCCACGCTAGTCCGCGCGATTGTGCTATCGGCGGCTTTCGCCGGTGCTTTGACGCCAGTGCGGTGCCTTGGCGGAGCCGGCAATCAATCGCCTGAAAACACGGCGAAGGCGCTGTCGCCGGAGCTGCTGTCGCTGCTCCTCCAAAAGAAAATGCCAACCCACTCGCCGATCATTCTGCGCGTCTTCAAGGAAGAAGCGGAACTCGAAGTCTGGAAGCAGGACACCACCGGCCATTTCCAGATTTTGAAGACCTACCCGATCTGTCGGTGGTCGGGCGATCTTGGCCCGAAATTGCACGAGGGCGACCGTCAGACGCCAGAAGGCTTCTATACGATCACGACCAAATTGATGAATCCGAATTCAAATTTCTATCTTGCGATCAACACCGGTTTTCCCAACGCCTTCGATAAGGCGAACGATCGCGACGGCACGTTTCTCATGATCCACGGCAACTGCTTGTCGAGCGGTTGCTTTGCCATGACCGACGAGCAGATCGGCGAGATCTATGCGCTGGCACGCGACTCACTCCTCGGCGGGCCGTCATTCCAGATACAGGCCTATCCGTTCCGCATGACGCCGGCGAACCTCGCGCGCCACCGCAACAATCCAAACATGGCTTTCTGGAAGATGCTCAAGATAGGGAACGACCATTTCGAGGCGACGCATCTCCAACCCAAGGTCGACGTTTGCAATCGCAGTTATGTATTCGATGCGCAACCTCCGGCGAATTCGACAGACCCGCTGGTGTTTGATCCGGACGGCCACTGCCCGTCCTTCGTCGTCGATCCAAAAATTGATCAGGCGGCGCTGACCAAACAACGCGCCGATGAGGTTGAATATGCGCAATTGGTCCAGGACGACGTCCCAGTCGCCCCGATCTACAGCGGACTCGACGGCGGAATGAACAAGGTTTTCCTCGCACGGTTTCCGGACAAGATAGTGTCGCTTGCGCTCGTGCTGCCGCCTGGTTCTGGATACGAGCTGCCGCAACTGCCAGCCATCCCCTGGACGGACAATAATGGTTCATTGGCGAATAAAGTTTTTGGCGACTCAAGCTTCCTTGGTCGATTTAAATCGCGGTAATGGCGCCCGATTTGCGACTGGCTTCTACTCGACGTCCAGCGGCTCGGTGCCGGTCGGGTTGCCGCCGGCGTCCAGCGTGATTTTCTGCACGCGCGCCTCCGCTTGCCGCAACAAATCCTCGCAGCGGCGCTTGAGCGCCTCGCCGCGCTCGTAGATGGCGACCGATTCTTCGAGCGGCACCTTGCCGTCTTCGAGCCGCTTGACGATCGATTCGAGCTCCTCGATGGCGCGCTCGAACGACAGCGCCCCGATATCGGTGTCGCCTTGATTATTCGGGATGTTTTGCTGCGCCATCGCCGGCTCTCCGCCTCGTTGTTTGCATCATATCAGATCGGCCGCGTCAGCCGTGCATCAGCGCATTGACATGCGCGGCGGACGATTTCGCCAGCGCCTCGAGATCGTAGCCGCCTTCAAGCAGCGAGACGATGCGTCCCTCCGCGCAACGATCGGCAACGTCCATGATCTTTTGCGTCGCCCAGGCGAAATCGGCCTCGACGAGATTAAGGTTGGCGAGCGGATCGCGCATATGGGCATCGAAGCCGGCGGAGATGACGATCAGTTCCGGCGCGAAATCGCGCATCCGCGGCAGGATGCGGGTCTCGAATGCGGCGCGAAAGGCTTCGCCGCCGTCGCCCGGCCGCAGCGGGGCGTTGACGACGGTATCGTATTCGCCGGTTTCGCCGAGCGCGCCGGTGCCGGGATAAAGCGGCATCTGGTGGGTGGACAGATACATCACGCCGTCGTCGGCCCAGAAAATATCCTGCGAGCCGTTGCCGTGATGGACGTCGAAATCGATGACGGCGGCGCGCGCGATGCCGTAGCGCTTTTGCGCATAGCGCGCGGCAATCGCGGCGTTGTCGAACAGACAAAAACCCATCGCCCGCGCGGTCTCGGCGTGATGGCCCGGCGGCCGCGTGGCAACGAAGGCATTCGCGGCGCGTTTGCCGAACACCTCGTCGACGGCAAAAACGGCGCCGCCGGCGGCGCGCAAGGCCGCTTCGAAACTGCCGGCCGACACCGAGGTGTCGGCGTCAAGATGCACGATGCCTTCCCCCGACGTCGCTTCACGAATGGACTTGATGTAGTCGAGCGGATGACACAGCGTGATGACATCGAGCTCCGCCCGCGGCGCTTGCACGCGCCGCGCCGGCATGCTGGTTCGTCGACGCGGAC
>CAYWNY010000243.1:0-4899 GCA_964459765.1 uncultured Hyphomicrobiales bacterium
CGAATGGCCGGGCGGATTAATCTCAAATTACTCACCGACTTCTTCAACGAAATCGACCCATTGTGATCGTCATTCCGCCGACCCCAAGGGTGGCTTGAAAGCCGACCTGCGTTCCCGTCAGCTGAAGGACGACGCCCTTCTCGTTTTGCAACGTGACCACATTTGCACCACCCACGACCGCCAAGCCGGCGCCGGCCGTGCCATAAGTGCCGACAATGTCGTAGGGCGAATGCAGATTGGACGCCGTTCCGGAAAGTCTCGTCTCGGCGATCCCGATCGTGCCGATACCGATGCCGCCGACGCTCAGCGGATAATAGTGACCGTTATAATGCAGCGTGCCGCCGCCGCCGCCGCCGCCAATGATGAAGCCACCCTTGACGATTTTGAGGTGGACGGTGCCCACGCCTTGGGCGTGCGCCTGCGGCGCAAAGCCTGCCACCATAAATACGGCGGCCAAAGCCAATGCGAATTTCAACGAGCGGACTTTCAGTAAGCGAATAACGTCAAACATCATCGTCTCCCTGGTGAACGATTATCTGACCGCCGCGCGGCACGCTGGGTACCGGCGGATGTCAAGCACTTGTAGGGCCTTGTGTCAGAACCTTGCGTCTGGTTGGCGCCTGTACCAAACATCCACGCTCGGATACTTGGTGTCGCCAAACATTGATTTAGGTCAATAGAGCCATATAAGCGAAAGCCAGGATGCTTCTAACGCTTAGCATCGGCCGAGACAAGGCGGTTGCGCCTCGAAACGGAAAAGGATTCAGCATGAAATTGTCATGGACGAGAGCTGCCGCCGCAGTCCTCGCATTGGCGGGGTCATACAGCGCCAGTCCCGCCAGCGCCGAAGAGCCCGGCGATCGCACGATCGAACAATATAACTGCAAGGACGTGATGCGCGAGAGCGGGTCGAACCGCGATGTGGCGATCGCTTTCTTACACGGATTTATTACCGGTAAATCGGGAAGCTCAAAATTTAACGTCGACGCCATCCACAAGCAGACCAATGCATTCATCGAATGTTGTTTGGACAACACGAGTGAAACGGCTCTGGACGCGATGCTCAGCGTAAAATGACGCGCCCCGAAACAATCACACGCCGACGAGGCCGTATGTTGCGGGCGCTGCTTGTCGTGCTTGCCGCGCTCTCGGCCGCCGTGCCCGCGACGGCAGACCAGCCTTGCAACCCAGCGATCGACGGAACCTATTGCGCGACGCAAATGCGCGGCGGCTCGGACGTGGGCGGCGGATCTTCCGACGGCGCGCCGCAAATCCAGAGTCTTTCGAACGACCTCTCGATCGGTTCAAATCCAACCGCGACTTTCGGCGCCCTCACCTTCAGCGGCGGCAGCGCTTGCATCGGTATTTTACGCCGCGGCGCCTGCAACTAGCGCATGGTCCGGAAAAGTGGAGACCCACGAAAACCCATGATCTGGAAAAGTGGAAACCTCACATCAGCCCGAGCCGCTGCAATAACGCCGCTATCCAAACGATCCCAGCAAGACAGATCGCGGCAAATACCGCGGATGATCCGTAATCCTTGATACGGCCGATGTGGATGTGATGTTCCGGCGTGACGTGGTCAGCTAGCTTCTCGATCGCGGTGTTGAGGAATTCCACCGCCAACAGCACCAGCAGCGACCCGATCATGGCGACGTACCAGGCCACCGTCGGCGCGATCAAAAAACCGAAGAGGATACCGAGCGCGAGCAGCGCCGCCTCTTCGCGCAATGCCGCTTCATGGCCAAAGCCAAAGCGCATGCCGCGCAGCGAATTGATAGTCGCGCTGAAGAGGCGTTTCACGGTGGAATCCGGTCGGCAGGCGGCGGATGGAAAAGGTGCCCCGACCCACTGTAGGTGGTCGGAAGGTTTCGCGCGAGTACGTGTTTTCCGATGCTCGCTTGTGCCCGCAGACGCCGCTGACTATAGTTCGGCCGCATCAAACGGAGCGTAGCGCAGCCCGGTTAGCGCACCAGTCTGGGGGACTGGGGGTCGCGAGTTCAAATCTCGCCGCTCCGACCAAATTCCCCAGCCCGCTCAATAGCAAATTGTGGCGCACCGTTTCCAGGTGACCGCCCGTTTCCACACCGTTTCCAAATTTGTTCGGCGGTCGTTCGCGTTCCAACGCCCGGAGCGCGGCTATGAGCTTCGTCGGCCATCCGGTGATTCACGTCGCCAAGTTCGTTTACATGCTCCTGCATCCGCGGTGCTGGCATTGCGGATACGAGCCGGACCCTGGCCGCTCGTTTATCGGCGGCACGTTCCATTGGTGTCTCGGCGGCATGTGGTTTTGGTGGATTGGCCCTTTTTGGATTGGGCTGGTGTGGGGAAGCGTTCCAGCGCCCGGAACAGCGGCGGCATAGAGGCGAAAGATGACGCGAAGCCTCGTCCATATGCTCAACACCTTCGCCGAGCGGCTGGAGATCGGCCACGCCCCCAAGGATGCCGTCAAGGCGCTGCGCCTGTTTGCCACTGATCGGACTATCCGGCGCGCGGAGCATCGGGACTGGAATGCCGAGGAAGAGAAGCGGGTCGAGCGCCAACGCACGCTGTTTGCGATGTTGCCGAGCAGCGACGCTACCGATCGCCTCAAGGCGGCGATGTTGCAGCGGGCTTACGATTTGTTGTGGGACGGCGACGCGCTTGGCTGCGACGCCATCTTGGAATTTCTGCCGAGCGGCGACGTCGATGCGCTGCTCAATGCTTGGTCGGCGGACTTTGACGACGGCAAAAACCCTAAAACCAAGTGGCACAAAGGAGCCGCCGCATGAGCGACACCTTCCTGCAAGCCTGCGGCGCCTATCTTCGGTCATACCGCAAGCGCGTCGGCACGTTCGCCAGTAAAGAGGCGGAGGACTTGGCCGGATATTGCGCACTCGGAGCGCGGAGCGAATTGCTCAACCGTGGCAAGCCGCCTGTAAAGGTGCTGCGCGATAAGTTGGTGGCTGATTTTGCAAAGCTCCCGATTTATGGCAGCAGACCCGCGGCCTGAACCGATCCCAATCGCCGACAAGGGCACGCTCGTATGGGAGAAGCTCGCCGGTGGCAATATCAAAATATCTGCCAACGGCCTAGACCGGGAAATCGCGATTTTGCCCGACCAGGTGCTCGAGCTCGCGCTCGAAGACACGCCGGCGCTCTATGCCAGCGCGCGGCCGCGGTGGGTGCGGCGGCACCGGGTGTTGGCGCCGGCCGTGGCGACCGTTGAGCTCGGCGAAGATGACTTTCCGGCGCCGGAAGTTGCGCCGCAACCGGTCGCGGTTGCGCCGCAACCGGTCAGCGTTGCGCCGCAACCGCTGGAGAAAGTCTTGGAAGGCCTACGCCTATCGCCGCCGCAAGAGACGGCGCAATAATCTCTTTCATGAGGATAAAATGTTCGCGCCGGTAGCCGCTTTTTAGAAAAAAATTCGCGGTCGGAACCTGGTCGCGCCACGCCCGCGGGATGGTGATCATGTCGAAGCCGTTGCCATCTCCCGTCAGATTCATCATTTCCAGTTCGGCCGCAGTGAGCGCGCCATCGTGCCCTTGCGGCGCGCGAACACGACGGAGTCCATCAGCTTCTGCGTTTGCAGGTAAGGCCCAAAATCGACATCGAGATTGAGCGCGTGCACGCCGAGCCCCTTCGGCGTGTTTGCCAGCACTTCGTGCTGGTTCCAGTCATCGGGCACGCTCCGGGCAAAAGCGACCATCTTGCGGACGGTCGCGATTTTGCTCTCCAGCGCCGATTTTTCCGGCTCCGGCAGCGTCGCGATGCGCGCCAGAAGGCCGGCGATGAAACGAGCGCCGCTCTCGGCGACGATCTCGATGGTGTTGGTCGCCAGCAATTGGTTGTAGCCGAGCGCGGTGGTGGAACTTGTCGCGCGGCCGCGGGTTTGTTTCCCGAGTGCGCCGATAAGTTGCCCACATATTGTTGTGATCGCAGCTGTTGGCGCTCCAGGAGCCAACACATGCAAGCCCTTTCGACCGAAGCGTGGTCCGCAGTCCACGCCCTCACGCCCCATGACCGGATCGTGGTGGACCGGATGCGGGCCTTGGTCGAGCCCAATAAAGGCAAGCTGCGCGGCGTCGCCGCTCGCGTTCCTTACGATGGCATCATGGGGCGGGTCGTTGCGCCCGTTGGCGTGACCTTTCGGCCAGATACGATCGGCGGGGTCGCCGGATGGTGGTGCGAGCCGGTAGAGGCCGAGCCTGGCGCCGTGATCCTGCATGCGCATGGCGGGTGGTTCAACTGGGGCTCAGCTGAGTCGTTTCGGCATTTTGTCGGGCACATCGCGCGGAGCGCGCGGGCCAAGGCGTTCGTCCCGGATTATCGGCTCGCGCCCGAAAATCCAATGCCTTCCGCCCTGGACGACGTCCACGCCTGCTACCTGGGCCTCGTGGAAAGCGGCGCGCGGTCGATCGCCCTAACCGGCGATTCCGCGGGTGGCAATCTGGCCCTGGTCTTGCTGGCGCTTGTCTCGGCGCGGTCGTTCATAAGCCGTCCGGCCGTCGGAGCTGTCGTTCTTTCCCCGGTCACCGATCTTCTGATGAAGGGACCAAGCTGGGAGAGCCGGGCGACCGCTGACCCATTGTTTGTGCGCGATCAAGCCGAGGAGCTCGTCCGTGCCTATCTCAATGGCCGTGACCCCGCACACCCTGCGGCATCACCGCTCTATGGCGACCTCGCCGGCCTGCCGCCGGTCCGCGTCCATGTCGGCGATGACGAAGTTCTGCTGGATGACTCCATGCGCTACGTTGAGCGCGCTGTCGCCTCTGGCGTCGATGCGAAGGTCGATGTTTGGGAGGGAATGATGCACGGTTTCCTTGGCAGCATCGGTCAACTGGACGCAGCCGCTCAAGCGCTGAACGCAGTTGGCACTTTCCTCTGCGAGAGGTTGAATGCCTGAGGGGCATTATGCG
>CAYWNY010000244.1:0-1128 GCA_964459765.1 uncultured Hyphomicrobiales bacterium
CAAGAAGACGTGACGTGCCCAGCCTGACGGCGCTCGACGCCGCGACGAGGACAAGGACGATGGCCGAGGGCGAGCGCAAGCCGCGCAAGTGGACGCCGAAGCGAGGAGGCAAGCTGACCGCTGGCGAGCGCGAGGGCATGCCGAAGTCGGATTTCGCATTGCCCGGCAAGGGCGAAGGGCCGAAAGGCGCGGGTTCGGGTTCCTATCCGATCCCCGACGCCTCGCACGCGCGCAACGCGCTGGCGCGCGTCTCGCAGCATGGTTCGTCGGAGGAAAAGGCCGAAGTGCGCCGCAAGGTGCATGAGAAATTCCCCAACATCGGCAAGGGCGAACATCGCCGCCTGCGCGACGTCTACAAATCCCGGAAAGGATGACGGCCATGGCCGAAGAAAAGAAAGACGGCAAGGGCGAGCCCGAGAAGAAGCGTGGCCTGCGCGACGTCTATAAGAAGAAGGACGGCGGCGGCGAGAAAAAGCCGGAGGCCAAGAAGGAGCCCGAGCGCAAAGAGGAATCCGAGCGCAAGGAGCCCGAGCGCGAAAAGCCGGAGGCCAAGGAAGACACTGGCCACGGCGCGCCGTCGATCGACGAGCGCCACGCCAGCGAGCGCGAGGCGCTGCACAAGCGCCACGAGGGCGAGCGGCGCGACATGCACGGCAACCATCGCGAGGAGCATCGCAAGATGCACGGCCGCCACGAGAAAGATTGGCAGGACCTCGCGGCGAAGCACGAACAAGAGCTTGCCGCCGGCCCCGAGGGCGCGGGCGGTGGCGAGGGCGCGGGGGCGCCGGCCGGCGGCATGGCGGCTGCTGCTCCGCCTGCCGCCGGTTCCCCGGCCCCTCCGATGGCGGCCTGACGCAAGGAGAGGGCTATGGCCTGGTCGAAGCTCGTCGATCTGGAGCTTTCCGACGACGAAAAGCTCGATCGGGCCGTCCCGGAAATGCCGTCGAAGCCCGATTATCCGTGGGGCCTGCGCATCAGCCTGACGGAAAAGGAACTGGAAAAACTCGGACTCGACGCCGACTGCGACATTGGCGACATGATCGACCTGCGCGCCTTCGCAGTCGTCACCAGCCTCAGCAAGAACAAGTCGACCGAAGGCGCGGATTCTTGCCGCGTCGAGCTGCAAAT
>CAYWNY010000244.1:1228-4728 GCA_964459765.1 uncultured Hyphomicrobiales bacterium
GAGGACGAATAGGCCAGCCTGACGCGCTGGCGAGGGGAGACCATGCACCGCCTTTCGCACCTGCGCGCCGTCGCCTTCGTCCTGGCGGCCGTCCTCGCTTCATGGCTCGCCGCCGATGCGCAAGCGCAGACGGCCGTTCTCCAGGTCGGCTCGTGGCAGCCCGGCCACCTGATCGTCTATTCCGGCTATCAGGAGGGCGGGCAGGCTTTCGTGAACGACGCCGGCCCAGCGAGCGGTTCCGACGCCGGCGCGGCGATCACCGAATTCAACATCAGCGCTACCGGGACCGGCAATCCGCCCTATGTCGGGCAGGGCTCCGGGCCGGACGGCACGATCGGCTGCTTCTATGACGGTCCGGTCGGCAACGCCTACGGCTGGCACTATCTCTGCCTGAGCGCCAACACGGCGCTCGGCGGCGGCGAGATCGACTATGGCGCGGCCGGCGCGGCCTCGACCCTGCCGTTCTATTTCAAGATCAACGGCGCGTCGTATGTCTTTCCATTCAGCATCGGCGGCATCGTCGGTCCGTCGGTGACGACTGCTGGCCATCTGGCGACGTGGAATAATCTCACCGGCTCGCTGCTGGCCGACGGCGGCCCGGCGCCGACCTACAGCGTCTGCGGCGCAAATAACTTCGCCACCGGCTTCAACGCCAGCGGCGTGCAGCAGTGCGCTCAGCCGGCGTTCAGCAACATCTCGGGCGTCGCCACTGCGGCCCAGGGCGGCCTCGGCTCGGCGTCGCTGACCGGCTACCTCTACGGCAACGGCGGCGCAACGGCGACCGCCTCGACCACCATTCCGACCAGCGCCCTGACCGGCGTTCTCCAGGCGGCGCAATCGCCGGCCTATATCGGCGACGTCTCGAGCCCGGCCGGTTCGTTGACGATGACTCTGGCGACGGTCAACTCGAACATCGGCACCTTCGGTTCGGCGACCGCAATCCCGGTCGTCACCGTCAACGGCAAGGGACTCGTCACCGGCGTCTACAATCAGCCGATCGGCAATTCGGCGCCGCCCAACGGCCGCCTGACGCTGACCAGCGCGACGCCGGTGCTGAACGCTGCGACGACCGGCGCGGGCCTGATCTATTTCACGCCGTACCTCGGCGCGAACATGCCGGAGTGGAGCGCGACGCTCTCGGGATGGGTCGGCCAGCCGTTCAGCCAGATTTCCGAATCGCTGAGCGACACCACCTATGCGCCCGCCGCAGCGGTGGCGAATTCGATCTATGACCAATTCACCTGCGTCATCGGCGGCAATCTGATTCTGTCACGTGGCCCGGCGTGGTCGAATACGACGACGCGCTCGCTCGCGTTGACGCAGGTCGGCGGCCTGTGGGTCAACGCGGCGACCTACACCAACGGCTGTCCGTCGCAGCAGGGCGTGTGGGTCGGCACGATCGCGACCGATCCCGCCGCTGCGACGGTGTCATTCAATCCGCAGCCGGCGGCGGCGAGCGGCGGCCCGAGCGGCGGCGCATGGATCGGCCTGTGGAATGAATTCAACCGGGTTCCGGTCGCGGCAGCGACGCAGGACAACAAGGCGAGCTGGACCTACAGTTCCAACACGCCGCATTCGGTCGACGCCTCGACCAACAACCGCATTACCCAGATCGTCGGACAAAGCGAAGACGCGGTTGTGGTGAATGTTGGTGCGACAAATCAAACCGGCGCCGGAGCAGGCGGCTCTACAGGCGTCGGGGTCAATAGCACAACGGCGTTTTCAGGCGTGGCTTGGCAGCAGCCCAATACGGCTGGCGCAGGGAATATTTTCGGCAGCTACTACGGAACGGTCGCGCTCGGACAGAACTACTACCAAGCGCTGGAAGCGTCGAACAACACGGGCAGCACGACGTTTCTTGGCGCTGGCGGCACCGGAGCGATCGGTCCGTCGCAGCAATTGTCGGCCTGGATGAGGTTCTGAGATGAAGCGGATTATCCTCTTTACCGCGCTTCTTCTCGCCCTCGGCGGCGTCAGCCATGCGCAACAGTCGGTCGTCCAGGGCGGCCCGCTGACCTTCGGCCATGCGCCGATGTATATCGCCGCGCCGGGCGGCCGGGCGATGGTCGGCGATTCGGGCGGCGCGGCGGGAGGACCGATCGGAACCGGCCTCGCCGAGCTGGGATTGACCGCGCGCGGCGTCGGCACGCCGCCGTTCATCGGCCAGGGGTCTGGCCCTTATGGCGCGATCGACTGCGAATACGACGCGCCGACCAACAACGCGACCGGCTACCACTTCCTCTGTTTTTCGCCTGACGACCTGATCAATGGGTCGCATGGCGCATTTTTGATTTACGGCGGGGGCGGGGGCGCTGCCTCACTCCCCCTTTACATCGACGTTAACGGACTAGTTAGTAGTTTGCCGCCGCTTATTGCGACCGCTTCTGATGTAAATGCTGGTACATCAACTAGTAAGATGGTGACGCCTAGTGCCTTATCTATATCTCTGGCTGCTCAGACAGTTGTAGAGTCATCTAATTCGGCATTAATAAACTGGCAGAATGGGTCATATGTTCGAATAGACCTCAACGGCAATTTAACGTCGTTGGTTTTAACAAACCCAATTGATGGCGGCATATATAATATCGACATACAACAACCGGGGTCTGGAGGGCCGTATACAGTTACATGGCCCGCGAACGTAGATTGGGGAGACAGCGGAACTCCAGTATTGTCGACAAGCGTGAACGCGACGGATCAGATTGTATTAAAATACAATGGGAAAACGTCGAGATATCAAGCGGCAATTGCTACAGGGTTTTGATATGGTGCTTGATCCGCCTGGGGCAAAAAGCATAATGTGGTTGATAATCAAAGATTCGTGATCCCACCAAGGAGCGTCCCCAAATGAAGAGAGCCGTGATCGTCGCCGCCGCGATGTTCGCTGCGAGCGCAGCGCACGCCGAGGACACCAAGATCAGCATGGAGCGCGTGGCGTCGCTCTATACCGCGCTGACCGCCACGTTCGGCCCGTCGCAGATGGGTTCGCCGGCGTTGAAGCTCAGCGCGACGACAGCCTTCGCCATCGCCGTCGACATGGATCGCCTCAAGCCGCTGGTCGACAATTACAACGCCGTCGTCAAGCAAAAGAGCGACGAGATCGCCAAGGATCATCCCGAGGACCTTGTCGCGCCTGGCGTGTCGCGCTTCAAGCCGGGGAGCGCCAGCGACAGCGCCGTCACCGAAGCGATGACGCCGCTGTGGAAATCGGACCAGGACATCGATCTGATGCGGATCAAGCTCGCCGATCTCAACATCGGCGTCGATCCGACCAAGAACAACAACATCTCGCCGGCGGTGCTGGCGGCGATGCTGCCCATCGTCGATCAATGAGGCGGAACAAGCGTGACGGTCTCGTCGTCGGACATCGTGAATGAGGCGCTGCTGCTCATAGGCGACGACGGGCCGCCGGTGACGGGCGTGTGGCCGAATTTCGATGGATCGACCAACGGCAACATCGCCATGACCACCTATGGTCCGGCGGTGCAGGCGGCGATGCG
>CAYWNY010000245.1:0-2741 GCA_964459765.1 uncultured Hyphomicrobiales bacterium
CTGCGTCTCGGCTTCCGCCAACGGGAAGCTGACCCCCTGGAATTGGGCGATTGGCCGATCGAAGGCCTTCCGTTCTGCGGTGTAGCGCCAGCTCTCGTCTACCGACGCCTGGGCCGGGCCGATGCATTCGAGGCCGATCAGGGCGCGGCTGTAATCGAAGCCCGCCATGATCTTGGAGAATCCCCGATTCTCCTCGGCCATCAGGCATTCGGCCGGAACAAACACATCGTCAAAGAACACCGAGCCGCGGCCGACCGGCTTCGTCCCAATGTCGTCGAAGTGGGTACGCGTGACGCCGGACTGGTTGAGCTCGACGAAGAAGGCGCTGACGCCGCGCGCGCTGTCATCGATCGAACCGGTGCGGGCAAAAATGACGGCCGCGTCGCATTGATCGGCGCAGCTCATCGACGTTTTCTCACCGTTGAGCCGATAACCGCTGCCTGATCGTTCGGCGCGCAGAACGAGATTGGCCGCATCCGAACCGCCGCGCGGCTCGGTAAGGCCGAGGCCGATGATGGATTCGCCCGCGGTCACGCGCGGAAGCCACTCCTGCGCGACCTCGGGCGAGGCGTGCTGCGCGATCATCCCGCCCATCAGCGAGGCGAGAAGCTGCACGTAACTGTAGTTGAAGTCGCCATAGGCGATCTGCTCGATGATGATGCCGGCCGTCACGCTGCTCTCGCCGAGGCCGCCATATGTCTCCGGGATGTCGGCGCCGATCAGTCCGAGCGCCCCCATCTCGCGCACAAGGCCGCGATCGAGGCGATGGCCGCGAGCCCGCTCCTGGTACTTCGGCGCGAGTTTCTCGCGCGAAAATCGCTCCGCCGCATTGCGGAAAGAGTGCTGCTGCTCGGTCAGCGCGTAGTCCATATGAGGCTCCCCCTCCGACAAGCAGCGCGGCTTGCATTTCATTTGGTCTTGAACCAGCCTAAAGAGCGCTAGAATTTATCGCATTTCAAGCAAGCCCGCCGAATGATCGCCGATCCCGGACTGACACGCTTCCCGCATCTTTTGTCGCCGATCAAGCTGCGACAGACGACGCTGCGCAATCGCGTCATCATGGGCTCGATGCACACTCGCCTGGACATGGAGGAGAACGGACTGCACAAGATGGCGGCGTTTCTCGCGGCACGCGCCGAAGGCGAGGTGGGGCTCATCATCACCGGCGGCTATGCGCCGAATACAGCAGGGCTGATCGAGCCCGGCGGTCCCATTCTCACCGAGCGGGCGCAGGCGCGCGAGCTTACACGCATCACGGACGCCGTCCATCAGCACAGCGGGAAAGTGTGCCTGCAAATCCTCCATGCCGGACGATACGCGAAGCAGGAGGAGTGCTTCGGCCCCTCCAATGTGCGTTCGCGCATCAATCGATTTCAGCCACGGGCGATGACAACCGCCCAAATCGAGCAAACCATCGAGGATTACGTACGCTGCGCCGGATTGGCGCGGGAGGCCGGGTTCGACGGCGTCGAGATCATGGGCTCGGAAGGCTACCTGATCAACGAGTTCACCGTGCTCAACACCAACGATCGCACCGACGAATGGGGCGGCACGGAGACGAACCGGCATCGCCTGCCGGTCGAGCTGACCAAACGCATTCGCGCGGCGACGGGAACTGAATTCATCATCGTCTACCGGATTTCGGCGATCGACCTCGTGGAGAACGGGGCGACCGGTGAGGAGATCGACCGCCTCGCCCAGCGGGTCGAGGGTGCGGGCGCCGACGTCCTCAACACCGGCATCGGCTGGCATGAAGCGCGAGTGCCGACCATCGCGTATCCGACACCGCGTGCCGCCTGGAGGTTTGCGCCGCGTCGGCCGAAGCGCGTCGTCACTATCCCGGTGGTCGCGTCGAACCGCATCAACACTCCGGCGCTTGCGGAAGAGATCTTGGCCGCGGGCGACAGCGATCTGATCTCGATGGCGCGCCCGATGCTGGCCGACCCAGACTTTGTCAGGAAGGTTCGAGAAGGGAAGGCGGACCAGATTAATATCTGCATTGCCTGCAATCAGGCGTGCCTCGACCGAATCTTCTCTGATCGCAGCGCGACCTGTCTGGTCAATCCACGCGCCTGTCGCGAGACCGAATTCGACAACGGGCGGGCGAAGGCGGCGCGCAGGATCGCGGTGGTCGGAGCGGGCGCGGGCGGCCTCGCCGCCGCTACGGAGGCAGGCCGGCGGGGCCACAAGGTGACGCTGTTCGAGGCGAGCGATCGCATTGGCGGTCAGATCAATCTCGCACGCATGGTCCCGGGCAAGGTCGAGTTCGACGAGATGCTGCGGTACTACGGGGGCCAGATCGCCGAGCACGGTGTGGAGCTGCGGCTCAACACCGCGCCCTCGGCGGATGAACTTGCGGCGAAGTTTGACGCCGTGGTGGTCGCGTCCGGCGTCCATCCGCGCGTTCCGGAAATCCCCGGCATAGAGCATCCGAAGGTTGTGACCTATACGGATCTCCTCAGCGGCAGGCGCAATGCCGGGTGGCGCGTCGCGATCATCGGGGCGGGTGGCATCGGATTCGACGTCGCCGAGTATCTTTACCACTCGCGGCCCGGCGAAGGTCCCAAGGCCAGAGGTCTGGACCTGGCGGAATTCCAAGCCGAGTGGAACATCGACGCGAGCCTGGAAAAGCCGGGCGGCCTGCTAGGCGACCCACTGGCGCCCCGCCAGCCCACGCGTGAGATCACCATCCTGCAGCGCAGGGCGTCGCGGCCGGGTGCTACGCTAGGCGTGTCCACCGG
>CAYWNY010000245.1:2841-4692 GCA_964459765.1 uncultured Hyphomicrobiales bacterium
GGCCAGGAAACCAACCGCTCGTTGTTCGACACACTGCAGAGCAGCGGCATCGAGACGCACCTGATCGGCGGCGCAAAGGAGGCCGCAGAGCTCGACGCCATGCGCGCCGTCGACGAGGGTGTGCGGGTCGCGCACGCGCTCTAAGCCTTCCTTCACGGTTTCGGCTTGCCGTCGCCACGCTCGCGTTTGGCAAACATCACGGCGTCGATCATCTGCCGGGCGTCGTGGGCAAGGTGGAGCGTCTCGCCGCCGTCAATGTACCACTCTTCGCCTGTGACGAACTTGCCGAGCGGCGAAGCGAGGAAAACAATTGCCGCCGCGACGTCCTCGACCTCGCCCATGTGTCCCATGATGTTGCGATTGAGTTTGAGCCACTGTTCGGGCGAGATCGGATAGTGGCCCATGGCTTCAGTCTTAACTGTGCCCGGCGCCACGCAATTAAGGCGGATGCCGAACTCGGCCCACTCGAACGCGAGCGTCTTCGCCATCGCGAGCACACCGCCACGGGCCGCGGCCGTGTGCACGAACCCGCTGAGCCCCGAGCGCACGCACGCGGTGACGAACACGATCGTCCCGCCGTTGGCGAACATGAAATGATCCGCGACCGCTTTCGTCATCTGCCACGAGCCGATGAGATTGTTGCGGATGACGGTCTCGAAGCCCTTGTTGGTCAGGTCGCGGGCCGGCGTCACGAACTGGCCGCCGGCATTGTTGACCAGAATGTCGAGCCCGCCGCAGGCGGTCTTGATCTCCAGCATCACGTCTTCGATGCGGTCTGCATCACGGATGTCGCAGGTGATCGCGATCGCCTCGCCGCCGAAGCCGCGGATCGTGCTGGCGCAATCTTCGATCGGTTCGGCACGCCGCCCGAGCAATACGAGTCGCGCCCCGCAACGCGCCATCTCGATTGCCGTGGCGCGCCCCATGCCGGTTCCTCCTCCGGTCACGAGTGCGACCTTATCATCGAGAAGATCGGACGCGAAACGCATCTTGGGCAATTGCTGCATGGTCATGGCGACTCAAGTTGCGACGGATGGAATTCTCGCGCATCCTAACAAATGTTAGAATCGTGGAAAACACAATCATGAGCGACAACGAGCCGGTGCGCTACGCCCTCGAGGGCAACATCGCGACAATAACCATCGACCGGCCGCAACGGAAGAATGCGCTCTCGGTCGAAGCCATGAACGCACTCACGGACGCGTGGGAACGCCTCGAGACGGACGCGCAGGTGCGCGTCGCCATTCTGACCTCCACCGACTGCGGGGTCTTCTCGGCTGGCCTCGATCTCAAGCAGGCGAGCGAGATCAGGGCGCGCGACGGCGTGGATATCCTCACGCTGATGCGCGATCCGATGCAGACCGCCATGCGGAAGGTGACGAAGCCGATCGTCGCCGCCATGACCGGCTCGATGATGGCGGGCGGCATGCTGCTTGCGCTCCAGTGCGACTTGCGCGTCGCACTGAGCGGAACGCGCGCCGGCATCACCGAGGTCCGTATGGGACGCGGCACGCCGTGGGCCGTGCCGCTGCTGTGGATGCTGCCGCAACCGCTGCTGCTGGAGCTGGTGCTCACGGGCGAAACTATGCCGATTGAACGTCTCGCTGAATTCGGCTTCACCAACTACCTCGAGGGCACACCCGATGCGGTTCGCGCCCGTGCGCGCTACCTCGCCGAAAAAATCGTCGAGGGCGCCCCGCTGTCGGTCAAAGCCGCGAAAGCCAGCATCCTTGCCGGCATGGACCTTGGCTGTGCTCAGGGACTTATCGAAGCGAGCCGACTGCACGTTGCGACCTATGCGAGCCTCGATGCCATCGAAGGCCCTCGCGCCTTCGCCGAGAAGCGCAAACC
>CAYWNY010000246.1:0-4649 GCA_964459765.1 uncultured Hyphomicrobiales bacterium
GACCTTCAGGTTATGAGCCTGACGAGCTACCGGGCTGCTCCACCCCGCGCCAATACTTATCCAGGCCCCGGTTGGCCCGGTGCCTGTTCGCGAAATTGATGTAGCAAGCGCTCCCCAACAAGGGAAGTGCAAGTCTCCCTATTTTTAGTCATACTGTCATATATAACCCTTCGGTTTGTCATGCACGGCTTCCTAGAAGCGCATATGGGGGAGAAACCCGCCCTACAGCCCAAGGCGGCTATCGGGCCGGCCGTGCGCGCTATTGCCGCAACCATCTTGGCGGTCGCGCGCGCGACCATGTCCGATGCGGACCGCGCCGACGCGGACGCGGTGCATTATTTTCGCCGCGCCATGAAGCAATGGCGCGCGCTGATGCGACTGCTTGAACCCTTCATCCCCGACGCGGTGCGGCTGCGCCAGGAAGCACGCGACCATGCGCGCTCGCTCGCCCGCGCCCGCGACGGCCAATCGGCGCTCAATGCCTTCGACGATCTCGTCAAAAAAGGCATGGCGCTGTCGGAGCGCTCGACCGCCACCATCCGCAGCCGCATCGAGGCGATCCGCGACAGCGAGGAGCAGGCGGTGCTGACGCCCGAGATGCGCGACAAGATCGTCGCCTGGATCGACGCCACCGCGGCGTCGATCGAGCAATGGCCCCTCGATCCGTTCGAATTCTCCAAGATCGCCGCGCGGCTCGCGGCCGGCTACCGCGCCGCGCGGGCGGCCATTCCGTCGGACTGGGCGCTGGCCAGCGCCGAGGAGTTGCATCACTTGCGCCAACGCGTGGTCGACCATCGCTACCAGATGGACCTGATCGAGCCATTATGGCCGCGCCATGCCCGGATGTGGACTGACGAGGCGGAGCGGCTGCGCGACCGGCTCGGCCGCTGTCAGGACCTGGAGATTCTCAAACACCTGACCGAGCCGCATCGGCCGCTGGCGCGTTGGCGCTCGCGGCTGACGCCTGCGGTCGCCGAACGCACCAACGAATTGGCGCACCGCGCCGCCACCATCGCGCTGCGGCTGTTTGCGGAAAAGCCGAAAGCCTTCCGCCACCGCCTCGAAACGCTGTGGGCGCACGGGCGGTAGGATAGAGCGGCGGCGGACCCAGCGAAAAGCACGACGGCAGGTATTAAAATGCCTTCACGGTTTGCGGTTGCACCCGATTGGGTTGCGCAACCCGCGTCAGATAAGCAGTTTATTTACCCTGTTCGTTCTATTTTTCTCCGGGAATTACGCGAGAACCCGGATGCTCGGCTTCACACGGCGTCGAAAAGCGACCCACGCGCTTACACAGCCGGCGGAGCTTGCCGCTGCGGCGCCGGCGCCGCGCGCACCGCCGCAGTTCATCCGCACGCTGCGTTTTGCCGACGTCAACGAACGCACGCTCGCGTCCGCCGACTTCACCGTCGACGACGGCGCGCCGGCTCTGGCGCTCGGCTTCATCTCGCCGCACCTGGATTTTCATCTCGCGACGCGGTTATTGAAATCGCGGCTGCCGGCGCAAACCCGTTTCATCGCCGTGACGACCGCCGGCGAATTGTCGTGCGACCAAGCCGATACGGCGCCGCTCTACTGCGCCGCCGACGGGCAGTGGTCGACGGTGGTGGTGCAGCTGTTCTCTCCCGCGCTGATCGGGCAAGTTTCCATCCACACCGTGCCGCTGTTCAGCGACGATATCCGCGGCGGCCATCCCCATCGGAGCACCGACGCCCGGGTCGAGCTAATGCGGGCGGAGCTCGCCAAGATCAAGCCCGTCTTCCCGCTCGACCCGAGGCAGACGCTGGCTTTGACGCTGATCGACGGCCTCTCGGCGAGCGAAAGTTTTTTGATGGAGGCCGTGCATAGCGACGGCCGCTTTTCGTGCATGTTCGTCGGCGGATCGTCAGGCGGAAAGCTCGATTTCAAGAACTCCTGGCTGTTCGACGGCACCAGCGTCGTCGACAATGCCGCCGTCATCGTGTTTTTGCGAATCGCCGAGGGCAAGCGGTTCGGCATCTTCAAGACTCACAACTTCCGCAAGACCGCCAAGAGCTTTCTGGTCTCGCACGCCGATCCGATCCAGCGCACCGTGGCGCAAGTCGTCGACACCGACGAGCTTGCGCCTAGCAATATCGTCACCGCGCTCGGCCGCCACTTCCACTGCGCGCCGGAGACTCTTGCCGCGCGCATGCAGGGCTATTGCCTCGGCATCGAGATCGACGGCGAAATCTTCGCCCGCTCACCCGCCGCCATCGATCCGGCGAAGGGCACGGTGAAATTCTACTGCGACGTCGCCGCCGGCGACCGGCTGCACGTGCTCGAGCCGGTCGATTTCGTCGACAAGACCAACGCCGACTTCGCCGCCTTTCTTGCCGGCAAGCCGGCGCCGCTCGGCATCATCCTCAACGACTGCATCCTGCGGCGTCTCGGCAACGGGCCGTCGCTCAATCGGCTGCGCACCTTTGCCGGCATTCCCGCCGCCGGCTTCTCCACCTTCGGCGAGCTTCTCGGCATCAATATCAATCAGACTTTGTGCGCCGTCGCGTTCTTCGACGTGCCACAGGGCACCGCGTTCCACGATGAATACAGCGACAACTTCGCGCTGCATTACGGCCGTTTCAAAAGCTATTTTCCGCGCCGGCGGCTTGAGCTCGTCGAATTTCAGATGCGGGCGCGGCAGCGGCTGATCGACGTGTTCCGCAAAGAGCTGCAGGCGTCGCACGATTTCGCCAACCGCATGGACGAGCTGATCGAGCGTGTGTCGGGGCTCGCGTCCAACGTCAAGGGTGCGCATGACCGGATGGCGCGCGAGCTCACAGCCAACATCGATCACAAGTCGGTGCAATCGGGCCTGGTCACCGATTTCGCGCAGCTCTCGAGCGTCGCCCAGTCGATCGAGTCGATCCTCGGCATGATCCGCGACATCGCCGAGCAGACCAATCTGTTGTCGCTCAACGCCACCATCGAGGCGGCCCGCGCCGGCGTTGCCGGCCGCGGCTTTGCGGTGGTGGCGGAGGAAATCCGCAAGCTCTCGAACGACACCCGGCAGGCCATTCAGACCAGAGCATCGGAGGCCGGATCGCGGATGGACGCGCCGGCGCTGATGCGCACCGCGCTACAGTCGCTCGGCAAACGGGTCGAAGTGGTGACGCAATCGCTGGAAATGGCGCAGATCAACGGCAGCGCCATCACCGCCGAAATGGAGCGCATGTTCGACGACACGCACAAAAGCTTCGTGGCGCTGGCGGGCGAATTGGCGCAATTTCGCTCCGACCGGGCGCATGCCGCCCGCTTCTCGGAATTCGCCGACGAACTCGAGCGGCTGGAAATCGCCTGAACGTCGGAGCGGCCGCGGCGCGGAAAGATCGCTCCGCCGGAACGTTGCTTCTCAGGCGCCGAAAATCATCCAGCTTATCAGCACGAAAACGGACTGAACGACGGCAACTGCCGACACAGTGATGCCGGCGGCCAAAAACCCGGATTCGACGGCGTTGGTGCGTTTGGCAAAGTCGATGACTGAACTGCTCACGGTTTCGCTCCTCGGATCAAGTGGCGCTCTCCCCCGCCGGGGTCGAGAGTGACCGCCAATCCTTTCGGGCGACTGAAGATCATCCGTAAGTACAAACACAAACACCCAGAACGCGATGAGTTTTCTTCGAATCGTCATCCCGTTCTAGCTTATTGGTTGAGCACTCTCGCGCGCACCTCAGCGGCCGCCGAGTTTCCAACAAAAAGTCGCAACGAAAAATCCCGACACCCGTGTTGCGCCGTTCAAAGCGCGGCGCGCTCGCTCGGCGTAAGCACTCGAGGCTCGGCACGCGGAGCCTTTGTGCGCTCATCGAAGAACGGATTGGGCCGAGGGAGCCCGCGCGTCCACCAGCCGAGCGCCGACCCGGCGCGGTGGGCAAGGAACCCAAACGACGCCGGCGGGGGCGCATTCGGCGGCAGCGGTGCTGTTGCCGAGCGCTCGTGAATGCGGCACCGCGGCGGGCCGAGTATCCCGTCGCGGGAATAGCCGCTAGCCGCCAAGTCTTTCGTCAAGTCTTTCGTTAAGTCGTGGCCCATGAAAGAGCGGATGAGCCCGATCACCGGGAAGCGTGCGCCACCGGCGGTGTTGGCGATCGGGGTGCGGCAACACTCAGTGTACCAGCGCAAGACTTTCGTGCGCTCGCTCAACCGCAGGCTTCGCAACGCATCCTCGCCGGCGCTGAACGTCAGGCGCCCCGGCGGCATCTGGAAGATATCCGTGCCGCCGGAAGGATCGAGCACGTCCGGGCGCTGAAGATAGTACGCAAACGCCTGGCAGTCCTTGCAGTAGGAGACCAAGCGGAAGCCGGCAGGCGGCGAAACCTCGCGCGCTACGCCGCGCGTATGGCCGCACCGGCAGCTAAGCGGGAGGTCGCAGAACATGGTCGTCGTCGTCTCCATGCCTATCGTAGCGCAGGTTGAGCGAAGCAAGACACCCGCATAGAGCGAAGCGCAATGCGGAATGATCCGCGGGCATGCCCGGATTTCGCTACACTTTATCGAGGCTGCATTTGCTGACCGGTAAAGTCACAAACAAACAAAAAGCCCCGCGGAAACCGCGGGGCTTTTTTTGTGAAAATCGTTGAAGAGGATGTTCCGTTCTTGGCAGACCTGGCGGCGACCTACTCTTCCAAGCCTTG
>CAYWNY010000247.1:0-4636 GCA_964459765.1 uncultured Hyphomicrobiales bacterium
TAGCAAGTGTCAGTCCTAGTGGAGCTTTTGGATTTGACATTCGCTTCACGAGTTTTCGGTCAAATGGGTAGCGAATGTCAAATCCGCTCCACCAGAGCCATGGCTCCCGGGCCATGCATTTGCTAGGTTAGACCATAAGCCTTGCATCGGGAGGACGGACATGCTCGACGTCACGCGAAAAAACACCGCGCCATTCGACACCGCGCAGCTCGACCGGTTGATGGAAGAGGCCGGCATCGACGCCCTGATCGCGACGTCCAAGCACAACGTCCAATATCTCCTTGGCGGTCATCGCTCGTTCTTCTTCGACAATATGGATGCCATGGGCATCAGCCGTTATCTGCCGGCCTTCGTCTATCTAAAGGGCGCGCCGGAGAAGGCGGGCTATTTCGGCCACGGCATGGAAACCTACGACGCGCAGGTGAAACCGTTCTGGGTCTCGCAGGTGAACACCAAAAGCGGCGGCTCGGTCGACGTCATCCAAAAGGCCGCCGATTACGTGCGCGCGGTGTTGGCCAAGCCCGGACGCATCGGCGTCGAGCTTGCGTTCCTGCCGGCTGATTCAGCGGCGGCGCTGCGCAAGGCGCTGCCCGATGCGGAGTTGAAGGACGCGCTGTTCGTTCTCGAGCGCTTGCGTGCGCGCAAGACGCCCGAGGAATTGGAGAAGCTCCGCATGGCCTCGGACCTCGTCATCGATTCAATGCTGGCGGTGATTGGCAGCCATGGCGCCGGCGCGACCAAGCGGGACCTTGCCGAGGCGCTGCGCCGCGAGGAGACGGCCCGCGGACTGACCTTCGACTATTGCCTGATCGCCGCGGGCTCTAGTCTGAACCGCGCGCCATCCGATCAGCGCTGGGAGCAGGGCGATCCGCTGTCGGTCGATTCCGGCGGCAACTATCACGGCTATATTGGCGATTTGGCGCGCATGGCGATCATCGGCGAACCCGACGCCGAACTTGTCGACCTGCTCGCCGAAATCGAAGCCGCCCAGCAAGCCGCCTTCAGGCCGATCCGCGCCGGCGTCAATGGCGCCGAAATTTATGCCGCTGCCGAACCGGTGGTCAGAAAGTCGAAGCTTCATAACCACTACGAATTTCTCGCCCACGGCATGGGGCTGGTGAGCCATGAAGCGCCGCGGCTCACGTCTAGCGGTCCGGTGCCCTACGACGCCTATGATGCGCAAAGACCGCTTGAAGCAGGCATGGTGATTTCGGTCGAGACCACGCTCCAGCATCCGCGCCGCGGCTTCATCAAGCTAGAGGACACGGTCGCGGTGACGCCAACCGGGCACGAAATCTACGGCAACCGCGCGCGCGGCTGGAACCGGGCCGGCGGTTGATCGTCGCCGCGTCCTTAGCCGACGCTGCGGTCGATGCTTAACCCGCGTGCACGTTCCAGCGCGGCAATGTCGCGGCGAAGCTTGTGCAGATAGCCGAAATAAGCGATGCCGCCCATGACCCAGCACAGCAAAACGCCGACAAAGATCGTCGCGTCGGCTTCGGGCCACCACCTGTGGATCAGCAGGCACGACATGGCCCACACGGCAAGGATCAAAACCGCGCGCGGCAAAAGGTAAGCCATATGAGAATCTCGCATCGAAAAACGCGACGCGAGGTTGTCTTGTTATAGTTAGTATTCGGTAAATTTCCGCTGATTTAGCATCACGGCGGCGGCAGCGGCAGTAACTTGTGGCGTGAAGGGGCTTGGTAATGCGCGTTGTCGCACTGGAAGAACATTTCACCGTTCCGGCACTGGTGCGCCGCATCGATTCGGCCGCGATCGCGCGCCACGGCTTTCCGTCCGGCTTCGGCGATCCGCTGGCGAAGCAATCAACCGACATCGGCGAGGGGCGCATCGCCGACATGGACGCAAGCGGCATCACCGTGCAGGTGCTGTCGGCGACGGGGCCGGGGGCGTATTTGCTTGACGGCGCGGAAGGCGTTGCCTTCGCGCGTGACATCAACGACGTGCTCGGTAAGGCGGTTGCCGCCCATCCGGGGCGCCTGGCCGGCTTTGCCCATCTGCCGATGCGTAGTCCGCAAGCCGCCGCCGACGAGCTCGAACGTACGGTGCGCGAGTTCGGTTTCTGCGGCGCCCTGATCAACGGGCTCACGGACGGCCAGTTTCTCGACGATTGCCGTTATGAGCCGATCCTGGCGCGCGCCGAAACGCTCAACGTGCCGATCTACTTGCATCCGAATTTGCCGCCGCAGTCGGTGCGCGAGGCCTATTACGGCGGCTTGCCGGGACTGAGCGGCTTTCGGCTCGCCACCGCCGCCTGGGGCTGGCATTCGGAGACCGCCATCCACGTGCTGCGGCTCGTCGTCGCCGGCACGCTCGATCGGCACCCGAAACTCAAATTGATCATCGGCCATATGGGCGAAGGCCTGGCGGCGATGCTGGTGCGCAGCGACAAAGCTTTGTCGGACGAAGTCAAACATTTGAGCCGTTCGGTCGCACAGACGATCCGCGATCAGGTTTGGGTGACGACCAGCGGATTATTTACGCAGCCGCCGCTCGACGTGCTGCTGGCCGTGTTCGGCAGCGACCGCGTGATGTTCTCCATCGACTATCCCTACAGCAGCAATCGCACCGGCCGCGACTATCTCGATAAAGTTGAGATGCCCGCCGCGGATTTCGAGAAATTCGCCCACGGCAATGCCGATCGTCTGCTCAAGCTGAAGGTGCCGGCGAAGAAATAGGGGGCGGGCGAACGCCGGCGCTTAGCCGCTAACGGCCGATGGCGCCGTTGGCCACTGACTGTTATGTTTTATAACAAAGAACGCCAGCAGACACCGCGCGCATGAGGCAACTGAAAATTTCGTCGTCGGAACCGGCGGGCGCGGAAGTGGCCGGGCCGATCGATCTGTCGGCGCTGCAGCACATGGTCGGCTTCCACGTGCACATGTTCGATCTCCTACAGTATCAGAAATTTTACGACCGCTTCGCCGGTGGTATGTTCACACCGGCGATTTTTTCGACGCTGACCGTTATGCGGCAAAATCCCGGCGTCCGGCACGGCACGCTCGCGGATGCGCTGCGCATCCGGCGACCGAACATGACCGCGATGCTCAACGCGCTGCAGCGTGCCGGGTATGTCAGCCGCCGGCCGTCGCCCGCCGACAAGCGAACGGTCGCGCTCCATCTCACCGAGCGCGGCGAACGCGCCTTGGCGGCGATGTCGCAGGCGATGTTCGCGCTCGACCGCGAGATGACCGTGGGCCTAAGCGCGCCGGAGCGTAAAACCCTGCTGGCGTTGCTGCGGAAGGCAGTCGAAGGCGGGAACTGACGAAGGCGGCGGGCTTGGCCCACATCGGAGATCGTTATATTATATATCTATATCGGCCGCCGACACGGGTGTCTGTCGACCGCTGCCTTAAGTCATAAACACTCGGGAGGAAACACCATGCGCTCTGTCGTCTGCAGTCTTTTCGCCTCGCTACTGCTCACGTCCACCGCCCATGCCGACATGTCCGGCGGCAAGGTCAAGATCGGCGTGTTGACCGACCTGTCGGGACCCTACGAGCAGAATTCCGGCACCGGCTCGGTCGAGGCAGCCAAGATGGCGGCCGAAGAGTTCGGCAACAAGATCAACGGCGTCCCGGTCGAGGTCATTTCCGCCGATCATCAGAACAAGCCCGACATCGGCGCCGGCATCGCGCGGCGCTGGTTCGACATTGATGGCGTCGACGCCGTCACCGACCTCGTCAACTCCGGCGTCGCGTTTGCGACACTCGAGGTCGCCAAGGCTGCCAACAAGACCGTGCTGTTGACCAGCGCTGGCTCCGCCGATTTCACCGGCAAGGCCTGCGCGCCCAACAATTCCGTGCACTGGGTCTACGATACCTATGAGATGGGTTCCGCCATCGGTCAGGCCTTGCCGCAGCTCGGCAAGACCTGGTTCTTCATCACCGCCGATTATGTGTTCGGCCGCGCGGTGCAGGACGGCGCTACCGCTTTCATCGAAAAGAACGGCGGCAAGGTCATCGGCAGTGTGCGTAGCCCGCTCGGCACCACGGACTTCTCGTCCTTCATGCTGCAGGCGCAGGCCTCCGGCGCCGAAGTGGTGGCGCTTGCGAACGGCGGCGATGACGCCATCAACTCGGTGAAGAGCGCGCGCGAATTCGGCATCACCGAGAAACAGAAAGTCGTGCCGTTCGGTCTCGACTCGCTGCCGGCCATCAAGTCGACCAGTCTGCAGCTGGCGCAGGGCATGATGTATGTCTCGCCCTGGTTCCCCGGTAACAGCGAAGCGGCCAAGGTTTTCTTCGCCAAATTTTTGGAGCGCAAAAAGACCGCCCCGTCGACTTTCCAGGTCGGCACGTATTCGGCCGTGCGCACTTACCTCAAAGCGGTCGAGGCGACCAATTCCGACGATCCGAAAACCGTGATCGCCAAGATGCGTGAAATGAAAATCGACGACGCGTTCACGCCGGACGGACATCTGCGGCCCGACGGGCGCATGGTGCACGACGTCTATCTCGTGCAGATCAAGTCGCCGGCGGAATCCAAAGGCGAGTGGGATCTGCTCAAGCTTGTCGCCACCATTCCCGGCGACAGGGCCTTCCGGCCGATCGAGGCCGGCGGTTGCACCGCGCTCGGGCAGTGAGGGGTTTGCGTTTGTGAATTGGCTCCC
>CAYWNY010000248.1:0-4626 GCA_964459765.1 uncultured Hyphomicrobiales bacterium
TGGTGCCGATCATGCCGATGCCGCCCATCCAGTGCGGATCGTCAAACGCCATGATTGTCCTTGCCCGTGACCGAATGGATCAGCGCCGCCTTGAGGCGGTCCGACAGCGCCCGCAATTCGTCGGCGGCGCCGTGGCATCCGGCGCCGCACATAATCACCACTTTGCCCGCCTCGGCGAGCCGGCGGGCGATGTCGTCAATGTCGGCTTCGTCTGCGGCGAGTTGGGGTGGCGGTTTCAGCGTGGCCACGCTTGTGACGCTGCCTTCAGCCTTGGCGCCGATGACGTCCTGCGGCAGCGTCAAATGCGCAACGCAACAGCCGGCATAGGCGGTGGCAATCGCCTGGTGGAAGGCGCCCGGTGCCTGCGCCGGTGACGACACGGTCTCGGTATAAAGCGACACGTCGCGGAACAAGAGATCGGGGTCCTGTTCTGGAAAAACTCGATGCCGCGCAGTTTGCGCGGCATGTCGCCGGACAGCGCGAGCACCGGCGCATGGTCGCGGGCCGCTTCATAGAGGCCGGCAACGAGGTGATTGCTGCCCGGCCCCCCTTTTGTACCGGCGCAGACGCCAATCCGGCCGGTAGCCTTGGCCTGACCGGCGGCGGCCAACGCCGCGCCTTCCTCATGCCTCACCCCGACCCACTCAATAGAGCTGCGCCGGATCGCATCGGCGAAGGAATTAAGCGAATCCCCGATCAGTCCGAACACATGCTTGACGCCGATCTGCTCGAGCGTGCTGACCAGAACATCCGCAACTGTTTGCGCCATTGACGCCTCCTCTGCCCCGCCCTTTTGGGCCTCGATCCTATTGATTTTCAACCAATGCCGTGTGTGACGTTTTGGTTGCGCGGCTGTCAAATTCCGGTGAGCGCTCCCGAGCGGGGAATGCGCCGCTGGTGCACCCTGCGTGCGATTTAATGGAAGGTTTTAGTGCTGCGTTTGGCGTTTGGCGCCGCCATAGCGGCGCGGACCATGGTCGGTGACGCCCAGAAAGGTTTCGAGCGCGGCGCGGTCGGCAAGGAGCGCCGCGCTGTCGGCGGTGTGCACGACGGCGCCGCGTTCGAGGATGACGGCTTGGTCGGTAACGCCGAGAATTTTTTTGGCGTTCTGCTCGACCAGGAGGGCCGACATGCCTTCATCGCGGATGATGCGGCGCAGCGCTTTAAGCAATTCATCGACGATGATCGGCGCCAGTCCCTCGAGCGGCTCGTCAAGCAGCATCACCCGCGGATTGAGCACAAGCGCGCGCGCGACCGCGAGCATCTGCTGCTCGCCGCCGGAAAGCTGATTGCCAAGGTTGTCGCGCCGCTCCTCGAGGCGGGGAAACATGTCGTAGACTTTGGCCGTCGTCCAGCGCCCCGGCTGCGCAACCGCGGTGAGATTTTCGTGGACGGTGAGCGATTTGAAAATATTGCGTTCCTGCGGCACCCAGCCGACCCCGCTGTGGGCGCGCTGATCGGGCCGCAGTTTGGTGATGTCGCGGCCATCGAGGGCGATCGTGCCGGAGAAATAACGGGTTACGCCGACGACGGTGTTGATCAGGGTCGTCTTACCCATGCCGTTGCGGCCAAGCAGCGCCAGCGCCCGTCCCTCGGCCAGCGACAAAGACACGTTCGACAGCACCACGGCTTCGCCGTAGCCGGCACACAATTGCTCGATGCGCAGGAGATCAGCCATCGAGGTCCTCGCCGAGATAGACGGCCTTGACGCGGTCGTCGCGCGCCACGTCCTCGGGCGCGCCGTCGACGAACAATCCGCCGTTGACCAACACCGAAATGCGGTCGGCAAAGGAAAACACCAGATCCATATCGTGCTCGATCAGGAGCACTGTGACCTCCGTAGGTAGTTCGGCGATAGTGGCGAGAAGTTCCTGCCGTTCGGCCTCCGGCACGCCGGCGGCCGGCTCATCGAGCAAGAGAACGTGCGGCCGGCAGGCGAAGGCGAGCGCGATTTCAAGGAGCCGCTGCTTGCCATAGGGCAAGACGGCAGTGCGCTGATGCATAACGTCGGCAAGCCGAAAGCGCTGCAAAACGTCGACGATCTCATCGGTCACCACGGCGCGGCTGCCGAACAGCCGCCACCAATCGCGGCCCATGCCGAGACGCTCAGACACGGCAAGCCCGATGGTTTCGAGCGGCGTCAGATCCAGAAATAGCTGATTGATCTGAAACGTGCGCGCCATGCCGAGGCGGACGCGCTCATGCGGGCGCATGCCGGTAATATCCTTGCCATCGAGAATAATGGTGCCGGCGGTGGGTTTAAGCACGCCGGTCAAGAGATTGATCAGCGTGGTCTTGCCGGCGCCGTTCGGCCCGATCAGCGCGTGGCGGGCGCCTTTTTCGATCGCCAGCGAAACGTCGTGGGTGGCGACAATGCCGCCGAAGCGCTTTTCGAGCCCGATGGTTTCGAGGATCGGCATCGGCTTATCGCCCGCCCGCGGGAGCCGGCCGCGTGAACAACCGCGCGCCAAACCGGGCAATCGCGGCGCGACCCGCTCGCGTCAATTCCTCCACCCGCTCGCGGCCCACCAGCACGATGACCACCAGAACGAAGCCGATCCAGAATTGCCAGTATTGCGGGGTGAGGGTTGCGATCCAGTCCTGCAGGAATTTGTAGATCACTGCGCCGATCAGGCCGCCGTACAGATAGCCCGTGCCGCCGATGATCAGGACCAGCAGCAAGTCGGCCGAGCGGTCGAACGAGAAGACATCAAGCGAGCAAAACGCCGAGGTTTGCGTCAGCAGGCCGCCGGCCAAGCCGGCAAAACCGGCCGAGACCGTATAGATCGCGACGAGCCGGCGATCGACCGGAATGCCGATGGCGGAGGCGCGCAGCGGATTGCCCTTGAGCGAGCGCAGCGACAGGCCGAACGGCGAGTAGACGATGCGCCGCGCCAACAAAAAGCAGATGAACAGCACGACGAGGCAATAGATGTATCCGGTATGGCCGTACATATCGAAGCGGAACAGGCCGAAAATCGGCGCGATGTCGACGCCTTGCAGCCCGTCGGCGCCGCCGGTGATGCCGGAAAAGCGGTTGGCAAGTTCGCCCAGCATCAGCGCCACGCCGAGGGTGACCATGAGCCGCGTCAGATCCGAGCCGCGCAGCACCAGAAAGCTCGTGACAAATCCGAGCGCCGCCGCCACCACGCCGGAAAGAACCAGCGCAACGACCGGCTCGTTGACGATGCCGTATTTGGCGACCAGGCCTGAGAAATAGCCGGCGACCCCGAAAAATGCCGCCTGCCCGAGCGAAATGATACCGGCATAGCCAAGGATCAAATCGAGCGACAGCGCGAACAGCGCCAGTATGGCCGTATCCTTCATGATCAGATACTTGCCGGGAAACAGCCAGATGGTCGCAAACGCGAACACCCAGAACGCGATCTCGAGCGGCGACCAGCGGGCGCGGCGGACCAGATAAGTCGAGACGTCGGTAGCGATATCGGCCATCGCGGTTACCGGGCGGCCGAGCGGGCAAACAGACCCTGCGGACGCCAGATCAGCGCCACGATCATGATGGTGTAGATGACGAAGGCGCCGAGCTTGGGCACGTAATATTTGCCGGCGACATCGGCGATGCCGAGCAGGATCGACGCCAAAAACGGCCCGGTGATGCTGGTGGTACCGCCGACCGTCACCACGATCAAAAAGTAGATCATGTATTTGAGCGGGAAGGTCGGATCGAGGCCGAGAATTTCCGCCCCGAGCGCGCCGCCGAGCCCGGCCAGGCCTGAGCCGAAGGCGAAAGTGATGGTAAAGACCGCGCCGACATTGATGCCGAGCCCGCGCGCCACGCGGCGGTCATCGACCGCGGCCCGCAGGCGGCTGCCGAAGCGGGTCTTGGCGATCAACAGCTGCAAGACGATGGTCAAAAGGCTGCAGATCGCAATGATGAGCAGGCGATATTTGCTCATGCCGACGCCGAAGACGATGAACTGGCCCTGCAGTACCTCCGGGATCAGCACGAATTGCTGCGACGAACCCATGACGTAATCGACCGCGGCAACCGACATGAACACCAGACCGATGGTGAACAGCACCTGGTCTAGATGGCTGCAGGCATAAACATGCGCGTAAAGCGTGCGCTCAAGCAGGGCGCCGAGCGCCGCCGTCGCCAGAAACGCCAACGGCAAACCGAGCGCAAACGGCACGCCGAGCCGATTGACCAGGATCACCGTGCAATAGCCGCCGGCCATGGCGAAGGCGCCATGAGCGAGATTGATGAAGTTCATCAAGCCGAGCGTGACCGAAAGGCCGCAGGCCAGAACGAACAGCAGCATGCCGTAGGCAATACCGTCGAACAGGATCGTCAGCATGGTCGGGCAATCGATACGTGGTCATCCCGGGAGCCGCAACACGGCCATCCGGAATCCATAACCTTCATCCTGACCATTATGGCACGGCCTGCGGCTATTGCGGCGGCGCGGGCGGTTACGCCCGCGCCACGAAATGACCGGCGATGATTTACTTCTGCTCCGCCGCCTTCACCGGGTCCTTGACCGCCGGGAAAGTGACGAATTCGACATTATAAAGTTCGCCGTTCTTCTTCTCGACCTTGCGGATGTAGATGTTCTGGACGATGTCGCGGGTCTGCGGATCGATCGAGATCGGGCCGCGCGGCGA
>CAYWNY010000249.1:0-4603 GCA_964459765.1 uncultured Hyphomicrobiales bacterium
CCACCATTCTCGACGATCCCGGCGCCTGGTTCGGCTTCGAGCAGGAATATTTCTTTTACAAGGACGGCCGCCCGCTCGGCTTCCCGCCGACCGGCTATCCGGCGCCGCAGGGCCCCTATTACACCGGCGTCGGCTACAAGAATGTCGGCGATGTCGCCCGCAAGATCGTCGACGAGCATCTCGATCTGTGCCTTCACGCCGGTATCAACCACGAAGGCATCAACGCCGAGGTGGCGAAAGGGCAATGGGAATTCCAGATCTTCGGTAAGGGCTCCAAAACCGCCGCCGACCAGATGTGGATGGCCCGTTATCTGATGCAGCGGCTGACCGAGACATACGGCGTCGATATCGAATACCACTGCAAACCGCTCGGCGACACCGACTGGAACGGATCGGGCATGCACTGCAACTTCTCAACCGCCTATCTGCGTGAAGTCGGCGGCAAGGATTATTTCGAGGCGCTAATGAAGGCGTTTGCGGCGGCGCGCGAAGACCACATCGCGGTCTACGGTCCTGACAACCACATGCGGCTTACCGGCAAGCACGAAACCGCAGCGATCGGCGACTTCACGTATGGCGTGGCCGACCGCGGCGCGTCGATCCGGGTGCCCCACTCCTTCGTCAACAATGGCTATAAGGGCTATCTGGAAGATCGTCGGCCGAACTCGCAAGGCGACCCGTACCAGATCGCATCGCAGGTCCTCAAAACCGTTGACTCGGTGCCAAAGACCGGCGCGGTCAGCGCCGCCGCGTAAGCAGATTTGGGCGTCGGACAAGACGGGGAGAGGGTTCGCCCTCTCCCCGATTTATTTCGCGGTCCGGCCATTGGCGCGGCCGCAGCCGTCGCTATGTTCAAGCCTATGCCGTCGGCCGCCGTCCGCGACAACACCGCACTGTCCCGTTTCGAGCTTGACGCCGATGGCGTCACCGCAGTCGCGAATTATTGGCTCGAGGGCAACGTCATGACCCTGACCCACACCGAAGTGCCGCCGCAAGCCCGGCACGGCGGGATCGCGTCGCGGCTGATCGAAGGCGCGCTGCAGATCGCGCGCGCCCGGGGCTTAAAAATCGTCCCGCGCTGCTCGTTCGTCACGGCCTATGTCGATCAGCACCCTGAGGTTCGCGATCTCCTGGCCTAGCGAAAACGCTTAAGCCGCCGGCTTCGCCACGACCAGATTGCCGTCGTCATCGACCGATAGCCCAGTCTTGCGCGCCTCGGCGAGGACCGAGGGATGCCAATCCACTTTGCCGGCATCGGGACCACCGATGACGGCCATAAGCAATGCATCGGGATGATCGGACACGTTGCGGAAGCCGCGATAAATGCCGATCGGCACGTTGACCACGTCGCCTTCGTCGAGATCGAGCGTGCGCTCGGTGTCGCCTTCCAGCCAGAACACCTGCCAGCGGCCCTTGACCGGAATGAAGACCTCCTCGGTGGCGTGCCGATGCAGCGCGGCGCCGCAGCCCTTTGGCGCGCGGATATAGGTGACCGAGAAGCCTTCGGCGCCGGCCTTCACATGTGGGCGGAGCTGTGCATTCTCGGTCACGCCCATCCCTACCATGTTGATGATCTCGCGCTCGTAAGCGGGCAGGCGCTGGTCGAGGAACGCCAGGTTCGAGCCCTTCGCGCTGGCGCGCGCAAAATGCTCGCGTTCCATCGCTTCGCGTGAAACGCGCGGAACCGTTTTGCCCACAAGCCGGTCGTCGATATGTGCCATTGAAGCCTCCCTGCTGAGCACGGCGGTCTCGCCGCGTGGCGCATGCTTATGAGAGCTTTTTAGCGCGAGTTATCGCTTCGCTCAATTGGCGCTTCATAGGCGCATGACCGGCCGCTTGCCCTTGCCATGTTCGCTCGGCACCTTCACCAGCGCTTCGCCATCGAGCACGACTTCGTCGTCGACCTCGCACAGGCAAGACAAACGGGCGCGCGATTTTTCCGGCATCAGCTCGGCGACGGTCACGGTGACGACGACGGTGTCGCCGATCCTGACCGGGGCGCGGAAATTCAGCGTCTGTGAAATATAGACCGCGCCGGGACCAGGAAGCCGTGTGCCCAAAACCGCCGAGATCAAGCTTGCGGTATAAAGCCCGTGCGCGATCCGCGTCCGAAACGTGGTTTTTGCGGCAAAGTGCTCGGACAAATGGATCGGGTTACGGTCACCGGTCAGTTGCGCAAAGCCGATCACGTCGGACGAGGCCACGGTTTTGCTAAGCCGCTCGGTCATGCCCACCGAAAGGTCTTCAAAGAACAATGTCCGCAGCGGCGGCAGATTCATTTGCGAATTGGACCGTAGCGGCGGAGTGCTTACAAGCTGGACATTAGCAGTACAATCGGCCAAGCAGCGCGGTGTGGCCGCGGTTCGGAGCCTCGATGGTCGATCTCTCGCGTGTCGCCGCAGGTCTGCGAGGAACCGCGCAACTCCTGGTCGGACCGCAACATACGGCGCCGTTTGTCGGCTCCGGGCGCATCCCGGTGCTGGCGACGCCGGTGATGATCAACGTCATCGAAGCCGCGGCGTTGGACGCTATCGAGCGTCTGCTTCCGCCCGGTCATCAGAGTCTCGGCATCCACCTTGACGTCAGCCACATCGCCGCAACGCCAGTTGGTTTGCGGGTTACCGCCACCGCCGAAGTGCTTCGCGTGGAGGGCCGGACGGTCACCTTTCGCGTCGAAGCGCACGACGACGTCGAAAAGATCGGCGGCGGCACGCACCAGCGCGTCGTGGTCAGCGTGGCTCGGTTTGATGAGCGGGTACAGCGCAAGCTCAGCAAGGAGCCCCGCGCTGAGCCGTCTTAGTAGCGCCGGCGCCCGATCAGCCAGCCGATCAGGAACAGCACGACGGCGGCAATAACGGCGATAATTGCATGCTTCGTGTGTATATGCGCCGAGCCGACCTCATAGCCCGGCATAAAGGCGGGCAAAGAGCCCGCCGGCATCACGAAATACATGATGGCCGCGACGATGCAGACGACACCCAAAATGTAAGCGATCAGTCTCATTGGCAAAGTTTCCTGGCAAAGTTTCCGGCAAAGTTCCTGCGCGAGAGAGGTGTACGGCTTTAGCGAACCGGATTTAGCGCGGCGGCTGTGCCGGTGGCGGCATGGCGGGCGCTGGCGGCGGGCCGACCGGCGCGCCGCGTGGATCATCCTTGTTGGTCATGCACTTCTTCACGAAAGCGTCGCGCGCCTTACCCTTCAACTGCTGGTCGTCGGCTCCGAATTTGCAGGTCGCCATTTTTTCTTTCGATGTGATCGCAAAGGATGGCGCGCAGGGCAACATAACCGCCAGCACCACGGCGGCGACAGCGTAACGAAGCATGGCGAACCCCCCTCTCGACAACTTTGGCTATCCTAGCACCGAACTTATGTGGGCAGGCAATTTAGCCCTATTCATTTCGGGCAGCGATAGAGGGTCGCCGTGTAAGTCTTGTCACGGTCGACGAAATCGATTGTGTTATTGGGTTTTTGCGTAAATGTAATATCGCCCATGAGCGGACCGGCCGAGAATTGGCATTCGACGTGGGTATTGATGTGATCGCCATCGGCCTTGGCGTCGAGGAATTTGCAGACCCCGACCTTGGAATCGATCTCCTGGGTCGAAATTTTGACTTTGAGTTCGGCTGGATCGGTGCCGTCGCCTTTACAAGGCTTGTTTTGCGTGTAATCGCCCAAGAGCCAGAAATCCTCGGTCAACGGATCGGCGCCAGCGGGCGCAGTCAAAGCGAGTGTGACAGCGCCGACGAATGCGCACAGGACCTTCATCGGATCACCCTGCTCTCCAAGCCAACCCGAAAATAGCTTAGCCAAACCATTGCGGCGCGCCAATCTGTCGGGTTGCAATTTCACCACGCTGCGTCCTCCCGAGCACGCGCAAACCCACGCCCATCAACGACCCCCGCAAAAAACGACAACGGCGCCTCGCGGCGCCGTCGTAACCTTTTGTCGCTGCCACAATCGTGGCTGCGGGTGTCCGCGAGCCGGTTGCCTAGTGGGCCGTTAGGCCAGAACCATCTTCCTCGATGGCCTCGGCAACATCGACCGGCTTGGCGGTCGGCTCTTCCCACACGATCGGTTCAGGCATGCGCACCAACGCGCGGGTGAGCACCTCGTCCATGCGCGAAACCGGAATGATGTCGAGGCCGCTCTTGATGCTGTCGTTGATCTCGACAAGATCCTTGGCGTTCTCTTCCGGAATGAGCACGGTCTTGATGCCGCCGCGGTGCGCGGCCAGCAGCTTCTCCTTCAGGCCGCCGATCGGCAGGACGCGGCCGCGCAGCGTGATTTCGCCGGTCATGGCGACGTCGCGATGCACCGCAATGCCGGTCATCACCGAGACGATCGCGGTGACCATGGCGACGCCGGCGGAGGGACCATCCTTTGGGGTGGCGCCTTCCGGCACGTGCACGTGGATGTCGCGCTTGTCGAACAGCGGCGGCTCGATGCCGAAGGCGCTCGAACGCATGCGCACATACGACGCTGCCGCCGAGATCGACTCCTTCATCACGTCGCGCAGGTTGCCGGTCACGGTCATCTTACCCTTGCCGGGCATCATGGCCGCCTCGATGGTGAGCAGCTCGCCGCCGACGTCGGTCCAGGCCAG
>CAYWNY010000250.1:0-4600 GCA_964459765.1 uncultured Hyphomicrobiales bacterium
AGGACGGGGCCATAATGACGTGCTTTACACAATCGGCCTTACGTCCCGACCATGTCCATTTCATTGACGGAGCGCGGGGCGGCTACGCCGCAGCTGCGAGCGCGCTGAAGGCGGCGCGCGCTGTCGAGATGTCCCGCTAGTTGCAAAGGACGGATATCCAAGCGAGCCCGTCATCGCCGAGCTGAGCATGCGAAAAGCGATCAAATTTCTCCATACACTTGCTTCGTGCGGCCTGATCGGAGCACTGCTCGGCTATTCGATCATCTTGATCTGCGCGCCCCAGGATACACCGCGGGCATACGCCGAGGCGCGGCAAACCATCACCGCATTCTGCAACTATCTATTGCTTCCTTCATTGGCAGTAGCGCTTATCACCGGCCTTCTCTCTATGGTGGCGCATCGGCCATTTCTTGGCACCCGCTGGGCATGGTTCAAAGCTTTCCTCGGTTTGAGCATGTTCGAAGCGACGTTCGCAATCGTCCAATCCAAGGCGACAACTGCGTCTGTCGAATCCGCCAAGTTCGTTACGGGTGCTGGCGATCCGGGTGGGCTTGCCGATGCCCTGGCAAACGAGTGGGGGTCGCTTGGCGCCATCATGGCGCTCTCGATTGCTCAAATCGTACTGGGTGTGTGGAGGCCGCGTTTCGCGAAACGATAAAAGCGGGCTGAGCAGCTCCTTGTGTGGAGCGAAAAGAACGCGCATCGCGCGACTGAAATCATCGCCCTCAGCGCTTGACGTGCTGCGGTTCAACGTGCGGCATTGTTTTCCAAGGGCGCGATCGTTTGCACGGCCCGCGACAATATCTTGGCATCGGCATTCGGCAGCGGCAGATATCGCGCTCCCATATCGTCCGCCAGCCGGCCGGCGGCTTGGTGCGGTCTTGGCGAAATGTCGACGACGAGCGCAGCAATGCCGGCGGCGCGCAGCCTGCGAGCCGATGCGAGCGCATCCACCTCGGCCTGCTCGCGACCAGCCTTGCCGTCGCGCGCAACATTCGCGCGACCGTCGGTCAAAAGCACGATCGTGGGAGCTAACCCCTTGCGCCGCAATCCAATCGCCAGAATGCCTGCCGCATCGAGCGCTGCGGCCACCGGCGTTCCCCCACCGCCAGGCAGAGCAGAAAGCGAACGCTTGGCGCGCGCCAGTGAACGCGTCGGCGGCAGAATGAGATCGGCGCTGTTCCCCCGAAACGCTATCAGCGCCACCTGATCGCGGCGCACGTAGCAGTCCGCAAGCAGGAGCTCAACTGCGCCCTTCGCTTCGGCCAAGCGATGAAACGCCGCGGAGCCGGACGCGTCAACCACGAAAATAGTCGCGGAAACACTGCGGTGCTTGAAACGTGTGATACGAAAATCGTCGCGGCGGACATGGACCCGGCCGTTCCCCGATTGCTGCCGACGCAGTCCTTGCCATGGCGCGGCGGACCGCAATGTTTCGACGATATTCAATCGCGCGCCGGCTTTGAGTTCACCGCGCCGGGTGCCGACCGGACGACCGCGTCGCGCCGATTGGCTCTGCGCGCCGGCGCGACCGGTCTCGGTCGTTGACCTGCAAGACGCGCCGCGACTTTGAAGCTGCGCCAGAACGTGAGCGGGAATGGCGGCGCGAGTTGCGTCCAAGACAATGTCTTCCAACTCGCCGTGGCTGACCGCCGTCGATTGATCATCAGCGGATTGCAGGTCCGGAGAATCGGCAGCACGTGAGTCTGGTTTCTGATCCCGATCCTGATCGGAACTTTGCTCAGGAGACCGATCCGCAGGCGGCGGCAGAACTGTTGCGCGCGGCGCAAGCACCAGCCGGGTCGCGACGATCGCGTCTTCATCCTCAACGCAGTTGCGTCGGGAAAGGGCGGCATGAACACAGGCAACCCTCATCGCGAACATGGGCGCGCGGACGGAGGCAATGCCGATTGCGGCCGCCGCGTAGCAGACGGCCCTTACCCTCTCGACGTCGGCGGTCACCTGCGGCAACCCCGCACGCGCCGAAGCGATCTGCTCGACGTCGAACGGAACATCGCGATCGTCGCCATCATGCGCCGCGCCTAGATTGAGATGAATCGCGAGCCGATCCAGCAGCGCACCAGGCGGCCGCTCATCGTCAGACGTGCCTTCGTCAAGCGCGATAAAGGCGATCCGCGACGCGTTGCGGCAGGCAAAGCCGTCGCGCTCGACAACGACCTCCTTACCATCGATAACGGAACAAAGCCGTGCAACCATGGCCAAGGGTAACCGTTCCGCCATCGGCAGCACTGCGCATCCGCCGTCGGCATCTGCCAGCAGACCGCGCTCGAGCACAGGACGTCCAGCCTGTAAGGTCGCGGCGAGATCGAGACCACCGAGCAAACGGCCATCGGCGATATACGGCGGAACCCGGCGAAACGGGGCTCCGGCGGGCAACAGGCTTTGCAATCTCTTCAGAAAGGCCGCAACCGCGGGACCATTGGCGGATCGGACCGATGCGCCACCGAGGCCGGACGGATCCACCGCCAGCAGACAAGCTGCCAGCGCTGCGTCGTCGTGTTCCAGCCCGGCAATTGCCGCAACCCTGGTCATGGTCCAAACAACTCCGCGGTCGCGCGCTCCACGCGGATGGTTGAGCCCGTCTCGTCGAGCGGATCGCGGCGCAGCCGGTGGCGAAGCGCCAAGGAGGCGACCCTGCGCAGATGGGTGTCGTCGACCCGCGCTTTTCGATCCAGCGCCGCCAGCGCCCGCGCGGCGCGGATCAGCGTGAGCTCACCACGCAAGCCGTCAGTGCCGAGGCTCATGCAAAGCTGCGCGGCCCGCTTCCGCGCCGCGTCCGGAATCTCTACGGCACTCAACCGATTTTTCGCGTGGACCATCTTGCGCCGTAGCTCACCGTCAGCAGTTTCCCATGTTTGCATAAAACCGGTTGGATCACGCTCGAATAGGTCCCGACGCTTGACTACCTCGACACGCATTTCCAGATCGGACGGCGTCTTTACTTCAACCGACAGACCGAAGCGATCGAGCAGCTGTGGTCGCAGCTCGCCTTCCTCGGGATTGCCGGTCCCGATCAGCACGAAGCGCGCCGGATGCCGGACGCTCAGGCCCTCGCGTTCGACGACGTTTTCACCGGACGCAGCGACGTCGAGGAGCAGATCGACGAGATGGTCCTCCAGGAGATTGCATTCGTCGATGTACAGAAAGCCGCGATTCGCCCGGGCAAGCAGGCCGGGCTCGAACGCCTTTACGCCTTGCGACAGCGCCCGCTCCAGATCGAGCGCGCCGACGACGCGATCCTCGGTAGCGCCCAATGGAAGGTCCACAACCGGCACTGGCACAAGCTGTGTTTTCAGGCGTCCCTGCTCGGCCCGTTCGTGACATTCGGCACACATGGCGCCGTTCGCCCCGGGATCGCAGTGATAGCGGCACCCGACCACCGTTTTCATTTGAGGAAGCAGCGCCGCCAGGGCGCGGACGGCGGTCGACTTACCGGTGCCCCGATCGCCGAAGACCAACACGCCACCGATGGTTGGATCCGTTGCTGCGACCAGGAGCGCGAGTTTCATCTCGTCCTGGCCGACGATCGCGGAGAATGGATAGAACGGGCGCATGCTCGTTCAAACCGCCTGGGCCATGGAATCGCCACCCGCTCTGCTTTTCAATTCGGCACCGGCGTCGGCGCCAAGCCTGGAAGCATCTACGATTGTTCCGGTTCGCTCGGTCTCATAGACGGCACCGCAGAGAGGCTGCAAAATCATGCCGCGAAATACGATCCTATTATCCGAAACCACCGCATGGCCGGCGATCGGCGTCCGGCACGAACCGTCGAGGACTGCCAGAAAGGCCCGTTCCATGGTCACCGCGGCGGCGGTCGGCGCGTGATTGATCGCGGCCAACAGTTCGCGCGTCTCACCGTCGTCCTGCCGGGTTTCGATCGCTACCGCGCCCTGGCCGACAGCGGGTAGAAACTCCTCCACCGGCAAAATCTGCGTTATGGCGGCCGTAAGGCCCAAACGCTTTAGCCCGGCCATCCCGAGAATGGTGGCATCGATCTCGCCGTCTTCAACTTTTCGCAACCGGGTATGAACGTTGCCGCGCAACGGTCGAATCTGGATGTCGGGTCGCAGGCGCTTGGCCTGCGCCTCACGCCGTATCGAAGCCGTGCCAAGACTAGCCCCTTGGGGAATGTCTGCAAAGGAATGAGCGTTGCGACTGACCAGCGCGTCGCGAACGTCTTCGCGCTCGAGATAAGCCGAGATCACCAATCCGTCAGGCAGCGCGGTCGGCATGTCCTTTGCCGAGTGAACGGCGAGATCAATTTCGCCCGCGGCGAGAGCGGCTTCTATTTCTTTAGTGAAGAGACCCTTGCCCCCAACATCTGCCAAAAGGCGATTTTGAATCTGATCGCCGGTCGTTTTGATGACCCTCACCTCGATGCCGGTGCTGGTCAGACCGCGCGCCCTGGCTAAAGCCTGACAAACGGCTGCGGTCTGTGCCAGCGCAAGCGGCGAGCCGCGCGTTCCGATGTGCAGCTTCGCGCCTTTGCCGTCGCGACTCATGCGGCTTTAAGCCCGCGCACCCGCGCGAGCATCCGTTCGACATGAGCGATCGGCGTTTGCGGCAGAATTCCGTGGCC
>CAYWNY010000251.1:0-4591 GCA_964459765.1 uncultured Hyphomicrobiales bacterium
TGCGTATCGATGCCGTCATCGCGGCCGCGCGGGTGACAGGATCGCAGGCGATCCACCCGGGATTTGGGTTTCTCGCCGAGAACGCCGCGTTCGCGCGCGCAGTCGAAGCTGCAGGACTGGTCTTCATCGGCCCAACACCGGAGACGATCGAGCGGCTGGGTGACAAGGCGCTGGCCAAGCAGGAAGCGGAGCGCGCGGGCATTCCGGTCGTCCCGGGCAGCAGGTCGCCGAGTGACGATCCGGCTGAGATCGCCGCGACGGCGCGGAAAATCGGGTTTCCGGCGATGCTCAAGGCTGCCGCGGGCGGCGGTGGTAAAGGCATGCGTGCTCTCATGGGCGCGCAGGCGCTCGACCAAGACATCGCCTCGGCGATGCGCGAGGCCAAAAGCGCATTCGGTAATGCCGGGCTCATCGTGGAAAAGCTGCTGCAGAGCGGTCGCCACATCGAAGTGCAGATCGCCGGTGACGGCGCCGGAAACGTCATTCACTTGTTCGAGCGCGAATGCACGTTGCAGCGGCGGCACCAGAAGTTGATCGAGGAAGCGCCGGCGATCAACCTCGCGGCAGCGGTGCGCGACCACATTCTCGCCGACGCGGTACGGCTCGGCCGCCAGCTCAGCTATCGCGGCGTGGGGACCATCGAATTCATCGTAACCGGCGATGCGTACTACTTCCTTGAGGTCAATCCGCGCCTTCAGGTCGAGCATCCCGTTACCGAGGAGGTAACCGGTCTGGACATCGTGGAACTGATGCTGCGGATCGCAAGCGGTGAAGTTTTGCCTCTGACGCAACAGGACATCGTGTGCGATGGACACGCCGTCGAGGCGCGCATCTGCGCGGAGGACCCTGCGGACAACTTTCTCCCCTCGACGGGGACGGTTTCGTATTCGCGCTTCCCGAACCACGGCGTGCGCGTGGAGAGCGGCGTCGAGACCGGGTCGGAGGTTACGCCGTACTACGATTCGATGCTTGCGAAGCTGATTGCACGCGGCAAAACGCGCGAAACGGCGCTTGATCGGCTCGATGCCGCGCTCGGCGAGACATCGATCTTTGGCGTCACCACAAATCAGGACTTTCTCCGGCGATTGATTGCCTTGCCGGAGACCCGCACGGCTGAATTTCATACCCGGTTGATCGACGACCGTCTGGACGAGTTGGTCGCCACGTCGGCGCCGCCGGCCGAGGCGTTCGCACTGGCGGCGTGCCATTGGTTGACGGGCAGGCGCAAGGCCGCCTCGGGCGACCTGTGGCACTGGCGCGCGATGACCGGCTGGCACTTAGGGTGCGGCGGCGAGAGCCTTTCCCCCATCCCGATCCTACACCTCGAGACACGTGGATCGACCGCGGAGATCCGCTTCGCGCCACAGCGGACCGACGGCACCATGCTGATCGCCGTGGACGAGCAGCATGTCGCCGTCGGCCTCGAGAGGCTCGGCGATGAAGAGCACCTCGCGATCCTGAGCGGACGCCAGGAAGTGGTGCGGCTTCGAGAGGACGAAGAGAGGCTTTACGTTCAAGGATTCTGCGGAACGCATGCATTCCGAGCGATTCCGTACCTTACCTACATGAGTGCCGCCGCCGAGAGCAGCGGCGAACTCCGCGCACCAATGATGGGCATGATCACGAAGGTTAACGTTGCGGCCGGCGCTGCAGTCAAGGCAGGCGACGTCGTTGCGGTGATGGAATCGATGAAAATGGAGCTGCGCATCGCGACCAAGATGGATGGGCTTGTGACGACAGTGAACTTCAAGGCCGGCGACATGGTCGAGCGCAATGCGGTTGTAGCCGTCGTCGAACAGGGCCGATAGCAGGAGGGAAGGAAAAACATGCGATTGGGCAGCGTCAACTACGAAGTTCGGGGCCGCGTCGCCATCCTCACGCTTGATGAGCCGCAGAAGCTCAATGCGCTGACCGCCGGCATTCGCGACGGCATTCTCTCCGGCCTGAAAAAAGCCGACCAGGACGAGGCGGTGCGTGTGGCGGCGATCACCGGCGGAAGCGGGAAGGCGTTCTGTGCCGGCGCCGACATCGCGGCGATGACCTTCGATCCCGAAAAAGCGCGGGCATTCCTGATCGAGGCGCTGGACGTATTGCAGGCACCCGAGCGCACGCGCAAACCCGTGATCGCTGCGGTCAACGGCATTGCCTTTGGCGGAGGCTTCGAGCTTGCCATCGCCTCCGATTTCGTCATCGCGTCGGAGCGCGCGCGCTTTGCGGTTCCGGAAATCAAGCTCGGGCTACTGCCCGGCTTTGCAGTTGTGCGGCTGCAGGACATCGTCGGCCGCGCCAAAGCCAAGGAAATGAGCATCCTCGGCGATCCGATTTCGTCCGACGAGGCACTTCGGCTCGGTCTTGTGCTTCGCGTCGTGCCGCACGACCAGCTTCTCGCTGAGACGCTGTCCTTCGCCGAGCGCATCGCCGCGCGGCCGCGGCTTGCAGTGGAGTTGGGAAAATCGTTCTACAATCGCGGGCTTGGCAGCGACGAGATGCGGTATGCTATCGATGGCGTTTCCATCCTGTTCACGCACGACGACGCGCGGGAGGGCGTTTCGGCGTTTCGGGAAAAGCGGGAGCCGAAATTCGGGTGAGCGGATCCGGGCTCTGTTGCACGCGATTCTTACACCCGTCAGCTTTTGAGCGGGCGATAAAAGCATGAAAACGCTGCCCGAGGCTCACGGGCGGCTTCGAGATCTGGGGGGAATTCCGCGGTGGCGGTTGAAGGCGTCAAGCCGGTTCTGGAGTGCCGCAACATCGAGAGGCGTTTCGGCGGTGTCGTTGCGCTCAACGGCATCGACGTGAGCATCGGCCGCGGCGAGATCTTCGGTCTTGTCGGTCCGAACGGCTGCGGCAAAACCACGTTGGTCAACGCGGTTACCGGCTTCTACCCGCCGCAGAACGGACGAATCCTGCTCGACGGTCACGACATCACGGGTCTCGCGCCGTATCGCATCGCCGCCCTCGGCGTCGCGCGCACTTTCCAGAATTTGGCGCTCTTTAACGGCATGAGCGTGCTCGATAACATTCTGCTTGGGCGGCATATCCATATGCGGCCGAGCGTCGTGCGCACCGCGCTTTATTGGTGGCTCGCCCGAGCCGAGGAAACGGCCAATCGTGCGATCGTAGAGGGCGTCATCGAATTCCTTCAGCTCGAAGCTGTTCGCGATGAGCTCGTCGACGGAATCCCGATCGGGCTGAAGAAACGCGTCGAGCTCGCGCGTGCACTTGCCGCCGATCCCCATTTCCTCATTCTCGACGAGCCGATGGCGGGAATGAATCAGGAAGAGAAGGAGTACATGGCGCGCTTCATCCTCGATACTCGGGATGAGCGCGAGATGACAATCCTGCTCATCGAGCATCACATGGACGTCATTACCGGCATCTGCGACCGCATGCTCGCGCTCAACTACGGCGCGATGATCGGCAGCGGCCAGCCGAAGGACGTGGTGGCCGATCCGCGCGTCATAGAGGCCTACATCGGAGGAACGCATGCCTCGCGCTGACGATGTCCGGGCGTGGAATTTCGAGACGGAGACGACGCTGGTGCGCATTCTGGCGCGCAATGCGGAACTCTATCCCGAGCGCGTCGCCATGCGCGAGAAGGCGAGAGGAATTTGGCAGGAAACGACGTGGAGCGGGCTGCTCGACAGCGTGCTTGCCGTCGCGGCCGGTCTGGAGGACATCGGCTTCCGGTCCGGGGACACGATGCTGGTGCTGGGCGACAACCGGCAACGGCTTTACGCCGGCATGCTCGCGGCGGGAGCGCTTGACGGCTACGCGATGCCGGCATATCCGGACGCGACTCTCGACGAGATCCGCCACTTCGTGGAAGAGGCCGACGTTCGTTTCGCTCTTGCCGAGGATCAGGAGCAAGTCGACAAAGTGCTCGAACTGCGGGCGCGGGGTTCGAAGATCGAGCATATCGCCTACGATGACGGCCGCGGGCTTCGCGCTTATCGCCAGCCGGGGCTGATCGCGTGGGAGACAATCGAGGCGAGGGGGGCCGGGCGGCTGGCGACCGCACCCTCATTGCGCGCTGCGCTGATCGGGCGGGCGCGGCCCGAAGGGCCAGCAGTCTTCGTTCATTCGTCAGGCAGCACCGGTAACCCGAAGGGCGTCGTGCTGTCGCACCGCAATTTCCTCGCCGGCGTCGCCAATGCGTATCGCGCCAAGGCGTTCGATTTCGGCGAGATCATCCTCGCCTATCTGCCGATGGCCTGGGTCGGGGACTTCGCGATCACGGTCGGCGCCGGGATCCCCCTGCATTTCACGATCAACATTCCTGAACGTCAGGAAACGGTGCTACAAAATCTGCGCGAGATCGCGCCGACGTGCTATCTGGCGGCGCCGCGCAGCTGGGACATCCTGCTGACGACGATCCAGGTCCGGATGGCGGATTCTTCCTGGCTCAAGCGCACAGTCTACAATTACTTCATGGCGGCCGCGATCGCAGCCGAGAAGCGCAAGCTCGAAGGCGGGAAGCCGATGATGCGCGAGCGGATACTCGACCCGATCGGCGAGTGGCTTATCAAGACGCCTATCAAGGATCAGTTCGGTTTGACGCGGCTGCGGGGCGCTTTCACGGGCGGCGAAG
>CAYWNY010000252.1:0-4518 GCA_964459765.1 uncultured Hyphomicrobiales bacterium
TTCGGGCCATGCTTCCCGGGATGCGCACATGATCCGCAAAGATCACGCGTCTCCTGGTTAAGCGGAGCACCCCGCACCCCGCCGCTTACTTCCAACGCGCGCTCGATGAGTTCCGGATCGATCGACAGGTTCGCGGGCATGTATAAATCTCCTACACATAATGTGACACAAAATAGCGGCCGGGCAATGTCACGCGGCCTTCTTGTCCTTCTCGGCCAGGCCCGCGAGCGCGCGTAAAATCCCGGTGGCGCCTTTGAGCCGCGCGGCCGGCGCCTCCCACTCGTCGAAGAACACCACCTTCATGTCGGGCCGGATGCGCGCGCCCTCGGGATGCTTGGCGATGTACGTGATGAGCCCCTCGGGATTGGCGAAGATGTTGTCGCGGAACGACAGCACGACGCCCTTCGGGCCGGCGTCGATGCGCTCGACATTGGCACGCCGGCACAGCGCCTTGATGGCGACGACCTGGAGCAGATAGTCGACTTCCTCCGGCAGCGGGCCGAAGCGGTCGACCAGCTCGGCGGCAAACGCCTCGATGTCGCGGTCGTCCTCGATCTCCGAGAGCCGGCGATAGAGCCCGAGCCGCACCGGCAGATCAGCGACGTAATCTTCTGAAATGAGCACCGGCGTGCCGATGGTGATCTGCGGCGACCATTTGTCGGCTGCGGGCGCGGTGATGCCGGCTTTGAGCGACAGCACCGCCTCTTCCAGCATCTGCTGGTAAAGCTCGTAGCCGACTTCCTTGATGTGGCCGTGCTGCTCGTCGCCCAACAGATTGCCGGCGCCGCGGATGTCGAGATCGTGCGAGGCGAGCTGGAAGCCGGCGCCGAGCGTATCGAGCGATTGCAGCACTTTGAGCCGCCGCTCGGCCTGCGGGGTGATCTTGCGGTTGGCCGGCAGCGTCAGCAGCGCGTAAGCGCGCAGCTTGGCGCGCCCGACGCGGCCGCGCAGCTGATAGATCTGCGCCAGGCCGAACATGTCGGCGCGGTGGACGATCAGCGTATTGGCGGTCGGAATGTCGAGGCCGCTTTCGACGATCGAGGTCGAGAGCAGCACGTCGAACTTGCCGTCGTAGAACGCGGTCATGACGTCTTCAAGGACGCGCGACGGCATCTGGCCGTGCGCCACGGCGACGCGCACCTCCGGCACCGACTTGTCGAGGAACGCCTTGGTCTCGGCCAAGTCCTCGATGCGCGGGCAGACGAAAAACGCTTGCCCGCCGCGATAGCGCTCGCGAAGGAGCGCCTCGCGCACCACGATCGGATCGAACGGCGAGACGAAGGTGCGCACCGCGAGCCGGTCGACCGGCGGCGTGGCGATGATCGACATTTCGCGCACACCTGAAAGGGCCAATTGCAGCGTGCGCGGGATCGGAGTGGCGGTGAGCGTGAGCACATGCACCTCGGCGCGCAAGGTTTTGAGTTTTTCTTTGTGCGCGACGCCGAAATGCTGCTCCTCGTCGACCACGATCAGCCCGAGATCCTTGAACGTGATGGTCTTGCCGAGAAGCGCGTGCGTGCCGATGACGATGTCGAGCGTCCCGTCGGCCAGCGCTTTTTTGGTCTTGGCGAGTTCGGCGGCTGAGACCAGCCGCGAAGCCAAAGCGATGTGCAGCGGATAGCCGCGCATGCGCTCAGTGAAGGTCTTGAAATGCTGGCGGGCGAGCAAGGTGGTCGGCACCACGACCGCTACCTGCTTGCCGTTCATGGCGGCGACGAAAGCGGCGCGCAGCGCGACTTCCGTTTTGCCGAAGCCGACGTCGCCGCAAATCAGGCGATCCATCGGCTGGCCGGAGGAAAGATCGGCGAGCGTCGCGGCGATGGCCGCCTGCTGGTCGTCGGTCTCGTCATAGGGAAAGCGCGCGGCGAATTCGTCGTAGACGCCGGGCTCGACCGCCAGCCGCGGCGCTTCGCGCAATTGCCGTTCGGCGGCGACCTTGATCAGTTCGCTGGCGATCTCGCGGATGCGGTTCTTCATGCGCGACTTGCGCGCCTGCCAGGCGGTAGAGCCGAGGCGGTCAAGCTCGACGCCGGCCGCTTCCGAGCCGTAGCGGGAAAGGAGTTCGATGTTCTCCACCGGCAGGAACAATTTGTCGCCGCCGGCATAGTGGATTTCCAGGCAATCGTGCGGCGCACCCGCCGCCGCGATGGCGCGCAGGCCGACAAAGCGGCCGATGCCGTGATCGACGTGGACGACGACGTCGCCGGCGGACAGGCTCGTCACTTCGGTGATGAAATTTTCCGCGCGCTTCGATGCCCGGCGCGGGCGCACCAGGCGCTCGCCTAAAATGTCGGCTTCGGTGATCAGCGCGGTGTCTTGCGTTTCGAAGCCGGAATCGACGCCGAGGATGGCGAGCGCCACTTGTGGGCGCGGCAGGGCCAGCGCTTGCGGCCATGACGGGACGTCGGCGAGATTGAACAGGCCGTGTTCGGCGAGGACATGCGCCATGCGCTCGCGCGAGCCCGCGCTCCACAGCGCAATGACGACGCGCTTGCCGGCGCCCTGCAGCGCCTCGACATGGGTCTTCACCGCTTCGAACACGTTGGTGTTCGGCTCGCTCCGCTCGGCGGAAAAATTCTTCCCGGCATGCGCGCCGATATCGATCGCATCGGCCGTGGCGTCATGGGCGGCGAACGGCGAGAGCCGCGCTAAGGCAAAGCGCGCGAGCGTGTCGCGCCATTCGGTTTCCCCGAGATACAGCCGGTCCGGCGGCGACGGCTTATACGGTGCGCCGCCACCCGCTTGATCCATGACGTCCTTGCGGGCCTGATAATAGTCGGCGATTTGCGCCAGCCGCTCATGCGCCGCTTCTTCCGCCAGCGGCTGGATCGCGATCGGCGTCGCGGTTACATAATCGAACAACGTCTCCAGATTTTTGTGGAACAGCGGCAACCAGTGTTCCATGCCCGCTGAGCGCCGGCCTTCGCTCACGGCTTCGTAGAGTGTGTCGTCGGGGGCGGCGGCGCCGAACGCCGCCACATAGCCGGTGCGGAAGCGGTGGATGGTCTCGGTGGTGAGCTGGAACTCGGCCATCGGCACGAGGTTGAGCGCGCGCAAATCGGCATCGGTGCGCTGGGTCTCCGGATCGAAGCTCCGGATCGTTTCCAGCGTATCGCCGAAGAAATCGAGCCGGAGCGGTTCGGCCATGCCCGGCGCGAACAAGTCGATGATGCCGCCGCGCACCGCGTAATCGCCGGCCTCGCGCACGGTCGAGACGCGGTTGAAGCCGTTGAGCTCTAACCAGGCGGTAATGCCGGCCATCGGCAGCCGGTTGCCCGGTGCGGCCGAGAGCGATTGCGCGGCAAGCGTGGAGCGCGGCGGCACGCGCTGGAGCACGGCATTGACGGTGGTGAGCAGCACCGAAGGCTTGTCGCGGCCTTGCACGCGGGCGAGCCGCGACAGCGTCATCATCCGCTGCGCCACCACGCCGGCGTGCGGCGACACCCGGTCGTAGGGCAGACAATCCCAGGCCGGGAATTCCAAGACTTCGATGTCGGGGGCAAAGAAGGCGAGCGCGCGCGAGAGCGCCGCCATGCGGGAGCCGTCGCGGCAGACCACCGCAAGCGAAATCGCCGGTGGGGTCGGGCCGGCAGCGACCGCGCGCGCCAGGTCCGAGAGCACCAGCCCTTCGGCGCCGTCGGCGATGCCGGCGAGCAGCATCGGCCGGCCGGGCTTGAGCTGTTCGGCCGGCGAGCGCGCCGGCGATTTCACCCTGATCGTCACTGCCGACTACCCTGGTTATGGAATGCCCGCAGCTTGGCCAGCACCGCGGTGTCAAAGTTTGCCGGCACGGCCTCGGCACCTGTGACCCAGGCGTAAAGCTCGGCATTAGGCGCTTCGATCAGCCGCTCGAAATCGTCGAGACCCGGCTGGTCGAATTGGTCGATGTAGACGTCGGCAAAGCGGCCGATAATGAGATCCATTTCGCGCACGCCCCGCCGCCAGGCGCGGAACAAAAGCTTGCGCCGCCGCTCGTCCAATCCTGCGCTCGATCGCTGCGTCATTCTTGCCGTCCAACCCTCCCGTTCCGCTTTGGCGTGCAACGCCAAAAGCCCGGACGGGGCCGGGCGAGCGTTATATAGAGGGCGGTAAGCGAGATGTCAGCGGCGAAACGTTCAGTTACACCATCAACTTCGATGCGACCGAACATACTCAATCCGTTGTTCGCTGCGCTCTCGGCGCTCCCGGGCATCGGGCCGAAGCTCGAGAAGCTGTTCGCGCGGCTGTTCGACCGCGACGGCGAAGCGCCGCGCATCATCGATCTCCTCTTCCACATGCCGACCGGCTTCGTCGACCGCCGAAACCAACCGAAGCTGTCCGCGGTGACGCCGGCCACCGTCGTCACCGTCGCCGTCACGGTCGACGCGCACCGGCCGCCGCCGCCCAACCGGCCGCGCGCGCCCTACAACATCGACACCCGCGACGAGACCAACACGCTCACCATCACCTATTTCAATGCGCGGAAGGATTATCTGGAAAAGCTCTTGCCCGAAGGGCAGGTGCGCTATGTGTCCGGCA
>CAYWNY010000253.1:0-2959 GCA_964459765.1 uncultured Hyphomicrobiales bacterium
CGTATTTGAACAGGCGCGCTTCGCGCACCCACAAATCCATGATGCCGCCCTCGTTAACGAGGTCGTCGGAGATCGACTGTATGAAGCAGGCATGCGGCTGAGGATGCTCGTAAGCGGTCGCCGACTGCACGAGCTTGCCGCTTTTGAAATCGACGTAGAAATGGCCCTGGCTCGGCCCGTCGATGCCGTAGGCCCAATGCAGGCCGGTGTTGAACCATTGCGGCGAGTTCGGCGCCACCATCTGCATCGCCAGCATGTGGCGATGCTCGTCGAAGAAGGCCCGCGCGTCGGCTTCCGAAGAGAAATAGCCGCCTTTCCAGCCCCAATAGGTCCAGGTGCCTGCGAGCCGGTCGAAGACCTGCTGGCATGAGGTCTCGCCGACGAAACGCTCTTTCTCGGGCAGTTCGTTGAGCGCGGCTTCGTCGGGCACGCTGCGCCACAGCCAGGAGGGGACAGTCTCCTCCTCGACTTTTTTCAGGCGCGCGGGTACGCCCGCCTTGCGGAAATATTTCTGCGCTAAAACGTCAGAGGCAACCTGCGACCATTGCTCCGGCACTTCGACGCCGTCGGCATGGAACACCACGGAGCCGTCCGGGTTGCGGATCTCGCTGGTCGTGTGACGAAAAGCGATGTCCGCGTAAGCCGATTGTCCCTCTTTGGTATAGCGCCGCTCAATCCGCATTCTCTGCCCCTTTGCATTTCTCGTTTTTGACGCCGGCGGTCTTGCGGAAACACCCGCTTAATATATGCCGCCGACAGCTTCCTCGCGACGCGGTTGAAGCGAACTTTCGCCGCGCCTTCCGTCCCAAACCCAAGCTCGCAACGACCGTTCGACCCCTTGCGACCCCTCGCGACCCTTGGCACCGCATCCCGGCTCGCGCCGGCTACTCGTCACGCCGTCCGCTCGGCCCCAAGCCAGCTCCAAGCCAACAGAAGTCCATGCCTCGCGCCGCCTGTGGCGCGGTGCCGTTCCCGCAAACCCTTTTTGGAGAGCCCGGCGGACTTCGGTACCCGCGCGCCGAACTTTCTAAAGCTAGGCTAAGCTCGCCGCGCCCGTCAAGGGTTAGTATGAAGGAGTTAAGATATCCCCTACATGTAGGGTTAAAGGCGAGAATCGGGAGGGGATGCGCAAGTATCGGAGATTCCGGCAAGATTCGAAAGCGCCGACTGCGCAGCGATCCTCTTTTTCCCCGCTGTCCGCATGAAAGCTCGCCGCCGTTCCATGGTGATGAAGCGGTTCGTCTGGCAGGTGCGCGCGAGTTACGAGTTCCGCCGTCGAGGGGTTTTCACGTAGCTGTCACGCAATGACGGGCGTTTCTTTGCGATTCTGAGTGAAACGCGCCGAAAAACCGGCGCTTTCCGCGATCGGAATCCTGCGACCAGGCTCTAGCATCCTGAAGCGAAAGGCGAATCCGCGTCGCCCGCGAGCGCTCGTCGCCAAAACGCCTGGCCACCGCCCGCGCGCCGCCAATAAAACGCCCCGGAGATCGTTAACCTCGTTCAAACGCCGGCCGCTCACAATGCCGGCGCTTGCTTGACGCAACGGGCGACCAGCGCGGATAACGTAGTAAATGTGGGGGTGGTGGCAGCGTCTGAGTAAGACGGGGCGCATCGTAGCGTGTTCCGCCCTGCTGACCGCCTGTGCCCAGACGATCAACAACCAACCGATCAATCAGCCGCTGACGCCCGGCGCTCCGCAGTCGTTTGAACTCGGCCGCGGCACCGAGACCTTGCCCGACGACACGGTGATTGCGCTGTCCTTTTCCGGCGGCGGCACTCGCGCGGCGGCGTTTGCCTACGGCGTGCTGGCTGGACTTGACCAGACGCCGATGCCCAATCGCCCAACGACCCTGTTCGACCGCATCGACTTCGTCACTGGCGTCTCCGGCGGCTCGGTGTTGGCGGCCTATTACGGGCTGAAAAAGCGCCAAGCGCTCGCCGACTTCAAGGAGCGCTTCCTGTTGCGCAACGCCGAAGCCAATCTGCAGATGAATCTCAATCTGCTCAGCATCGCTAAGGGCCTCCAAGGCGGCATCAACGATCCGACCACATTCCCTAAATGGCTCGACGATAATTTGTACGAGCACGCGACCTTCAAAACGCTGTTGGCGCAGCGCCGCCCGTATATCTGGATCAACGCGTCCGACATTTATAACCGCACGCCGTTCGTGTTCGGCCGCGTGATCTTCGGGGCGCTGTGCAGCGATCTCGCCGACTATCCGATTTCACTCGCCGTCGCGGCCTCCGCGGCCGTGCCGGTGATTTTCGCGCCCGTGGTCGTTCAGAGCTTTCCGGGGGAATGCACCGTGCCGTTGCCGGAATGGGTGCAGCGCATCCGCAACAATCCGGATGCGCCGCCGCTCTTGCGGCTCTTTGCCGACGCCATGACGCGTTATCGCTCGGGTCAGGTGCGCTACGTCAAGTTGCTCGACGGCGGCATGGTCGACAATTACGGCCTCGCCGGGTTCACCATTGCGCGCATGGCCTCCACCACTCCCTATGGTCCGCTCGAACCCGCCGAAGCGGTCAAATTGCGCCGGCTCCTGTTCCTGGTGGTCGATGCCGGCCGCGCGCCCTCCGGCACGTGGGCGCAGACCGTCGAAGGTCCGTCCGGAGCGAACCTGATCACGGCGGCCTCGGACACCGCCACCGAGTCCGGCGCGGTCGGCAGCTACACCGCCTTCGAGAGCACGATGGACGATTGGGGGGACGCGCTGACCAGCTGGCGCTGCAAGCTTTCCGCCGAAGAGCGCCGCCGCCTCGGCGCCGGGCCGGGATGGAATTGCCGCGATGTGAAAATCCAGGTCGCCCGCATCGCCTTCGATCAATTGGGGCCGGAGCGCGAGGCCGCGCTCAATGCGGTCGAGACGTCGTTCAAACTAACGCCGGAGCAAGTCGATCTCGTCGTCAATGCCGGGCAGGACGCGCTCAAGAACAGCAACGTGTTCCGCTCGTTCCT
>CAYWNY010000253.1:3059-4507 GCA_964459765.1 uncultured Hyphomicrobiales bacterium
GCTCGCGTATGGCCGAGGCGGCGATTGAGCGCTTCCAAAAGGCCTTCGGCGGCCTGCGCGATCACCGTGCCGGGCGGAAAAATCGCCTCCGCGCCGGCGGCTTTGACCGCGTCGTAATCCTGCGGCGGGATGACGCCACCGACTACGATCATAATGTCGGGCCGGCCGTTGTTGGCGAGCTCCGCTTTGAGCTCCGGCACCAGCGTCAAATGCGCCCCGGCGAGCGAAGAAACGCCGAGGATATGCACGTCGTTTTCGACCGCCTGACGCGCCGCTTCGGCGGGTGTTGCAAACAGCGGCCCGATATCGACGTCGAAGCCGAGATCGGCAAAGGCGGACGCGATCACCTTCTGCCCGCGATCGTGGCCGTCCTGACCGATCTTGGCGACCAGAATACGCGGGCGCCGGCCCTCATTCTCCTCGAATTCGGCGACGCGTTTTTGCACCCGTTCGACGGCGTCGGTCATGCCGGCCTCCCGCCTGTAGACGCCGGAAATGGTCTTGATCTCGGCCCGATGGCGGCCGAACACCTGTTCCAGCGCCAGTGAAATCTCGCCGACGGTCGCCTTGGCGCGCGCCGCGTCGATTGCCAGTGCCAACAGATTGCCGTTGCCGCCGGCCGCGTTGCGGGTGAGTGCGGCGAGCGCGTCGGCCACCACCTGCGGGTCGCGCTCGCGTTTCAGACGCGTCAATTTATCGATCTGCAATTGCCGCACCGCGCGGTTGTCGACCTTGAGAACCTCGATCTGCGCCTCGTCGCTCGGCCGGTATTTGTTGACGCCGACCACGGTCTGTACGCCGGAATCGATGCGCGCCTGAGTGCGTGCCGCGGCTTCCTCGATACGCAGCTTCGGCACCGAGGCCTCGATGGCGCGCGTCATGCCGCCGAGCTCTTCGACTTCGCGGATGTGGGTCCACGCGCGCGACGCGAGATCGTGGGTGAGCCGCTCGAGATAGAACGAGCCGCCCCAAGGGTCGATCATGCGGTTGATGCCGCTTTCGCGCTGCAGGACGATCTGGGTGTTGCGCGCGATGCGCGCCGAAAAATCGGTCGGCAGCGCCAGCGCTTCGTCGAGCGCATTGGTGTGCAGCGATTGGGTGCCGCCTTGCGTCGCCGCCATCGCTTCGACTGCGGTGCGCGCCACGTTGTTGAACACATCCTGGGCGGCGAGCGACCAGCCAGACGTCTGGCAATGCGTGCGCAGCGACAGCGAGCGCGGGTCGCGCGGGTTGAACTCCTTCATCAGTTTCGCCCACAGCGCGCGTGCGGCGCGAAGCTTGGCCACCTCCATGAAAAAATTCATGCCGATGCCGAAGAAAAACGACAGCCGTGGCGCGAAGCGGTCGACGTCGAGATTGGCGGTCAAGCCCGCGCGCACATATTCAACGCCGTCGGCGAGCGTATAGGCGAGTTCAAGGTCAGCGGTCGCGCCGGCCTCCTGCATGTG
>CAYWNY010000254.1:0-4506 GCA_964459765.1 uncultured Hyphomicrobiales bacterium
TGCTCTTTGTAGACAAACGCCCGCTCCAGCGCGAGATCGACGAAGCCGGTGATGATGTCGCCGGCGAAGGTCGGAATTTGGCGCAGGATAAGCTTGGTGCGCGATGCCGGCTGCAACAGATTGAGCACGTCGTGCACGCCGGCGTCGGCCTTGTCGATTTTGTTGAGAAACAGGATGCGGGGAATTTTGCGGTCTTCCAGCTCGCGCTGGATAAGCTGCAGCTGTGCAATTTTCTTTTCATCCATTTCGCAAACGACGACGGCCACGTCGATCGCCGGCAGCGCCGCGCGCATATCGTGGACGAATTCGACCGAGCCCGGGCAATCGAGGAAGGTGTAATTATCGCCCACGAAGCTTGCCGTCGCGGCCGCAAGCTCCACGCTCATGTGATGATGGCGGGCTTCGGGGCTGGAGTCGCCGACGGTATTGCCGGCTTCGACCGCACCCTGGCGGGGGATGACGCCCGTCCGGGCCAAGATCGCTTCGAGGAGCGTGGTCTTGCCGCTCTGGAAGGGACCAACCAATGCGACACAGCGAGGACCGGCCGCGCGCGCAGCATTATTTCCGTTGGCTGCCATGACTGCCTCCCGACCGCTGACCCGTCGTTTTGGCGCGGGCCGCGCCGGCATCGTTTCAGGCGACGCCGGGGCTGGTCAAGGGGCGCGATATTGTGGCGCTGATGGCGTTTTTTGGAAAGCGGCCGGTGAACGCTTTACGGAGCGGGGTGAAGTTCCAATGCCCCGATGCCGCCGGCGACGTCTAGACCGATCTGACCCTGCACGGACAGCGGTTGCAGCGCAACGGTGCGATTCGAGCCGCCGACCAGAACGTTGGCGCCAAGACCTGCGGCAACGGATATTTCGGCGGTCGCGCCGGCATATTTGCCGGCCAGCATTCCTCTATATCGGGCGTTACTATCAGCAAACACCGCCCAAACGATAACCCCACCGGTGGTGAAGCCCACGTCAAGCCCGACCGTCGTCATAGTGCCGGTATAGGCTTCGTCCGGTTGCCCCGGCTGACCTTTGAAAATGCAATTTACATTCTTCTGCGACCCGAGGATCAGGCCGATGCTGGCGGACATCGAACAGGTGAGCTGACCGACCTGGGCGCGCGACTGCGCGTTTGCCGACCCCGGAACCATCGCCAGCGCGGCCGCGGAAATCGCCGCCGCGGCGAAAGCAGTGCGAAACATTATGATTACTCCTTACCCGGCGCCCCCACGGGGCCTTTGAGCCCACAGATTGTAAGCGAGAAAACCTACGGCGTCTTGATCATTCCGGTGCGCAACCGCTCCCGAATGACCGTTGCAGCTATTTCAGGTTACCGCAGAAACGCTGAATGCGGGCACAAGCCTCCTCGACCGCCGCCGTTGCGGTCGCGTAGGAGATGCGAAACGCCGGTCCGTAGCCGAACGGCGTGCCCTGCACCACCGCGACGCCCTCGGCCTCGAGGAGTTCGCTGACGAAGTCCTCGTCGGTCGCGAGCTTTTTTCCGGTCGGCGCTAACTTGCCGATCGTGCCGCCGCACGATGGGTAGACGTAAAACGCGCCTTCCGGCTTCGGACAGCGGATGCCGTTGGCTTGGTTGAGCATAGAGACGCAAAGGTCGCGCCGCTCTTTGAAGACTTTGTTGTGCCTTTGAATGAAATCCTGCGGACCGTCGAGCGCCTCGACCGCCGCCCATTGCGAGACAGCGGTCGGGTTCGACGTCGACTGCGATTGGATCATCGCCATGGTCTTGATCAGCGATTCCGGACCGCCGGCATAGCCGATGCGCCAGCCGGTCATGCAATAGGCCTTGGACACGCCGTTGACCGTCAGCGTGCGCTCATAGAGCTGCGGCTCGAGCTCCGCCGGCGAATAGAACTTGAAGTCGTCGTAGACCAGATGCTCGTACATGTCGTCCGACATGATGTGAACGTGCGGGTGACGCACCAGCACATCGGTCACCGCCTTGAGCTCGGCACGCGTGTACGCGGCGCCCGTCGGGTTCGACGGCGAGTTGAAGATGATCCATTTGGTCTTCGGCGTGATCGCGCGTTCCAACGCCTCCGGCTTCATCTTGAAACCGGATTCCATGGTGGTCGGCACCTCCACCGGCTCGCCGCCGGCGAGCAGCACCATTTCCGGATAGCTGACCCAATAGGGCGCCGGGATGATCACCTCGTCGCCGGGATTGATGGTCGCCAACAGCGCGTTGAACAGTACCTGTTTGCCGCCGGTGCCGACGATGATCTGCGACGGCTTATAAGCGAGCTCGTTCTCGCGCTTGAATTTGCGTGCGATCGCCGCCTTCAATTCCGGAATGCCGTCGACAGCGGTGTATTTGGACGCCTTGCCGTCGCGGATCGCCTTGATCGCCGCTTCCTTGATGTTTTCAGGCGTGTCGAAATCGGGCTCGCCGGCCCCAAGGCCAATAACGTCACGGCCCGCCGCTTTCAGCGCGCGCGCCTTGTCCGTCACGGCGATGGTCGCCGAGGGCTTAATGCGCGAGGTGCGGTCCGCGAGGAAGGCCATTGTTCAAGTCTCCAACGTCAAAGCGCGTGCTTGGTAAAGCGCCCGGCCCGCGCAAGCAAGGGCAAGAGGCGCAGCCGGGCTCAATTCTCCGTTAAGACCGCACAGGCCTAATGCGCGCGAAGCGGTCTTAGGGCAAAGCGGCGATGAAACGGTTAGTCGAGATCTTGCGCAGCGGGGATTGGCTCACGACCGAGCGCATCCGTCTGGTGGCCGCCGCCATCATCGCTGTGTCCGTCGCCAGCCTCGCTTACCTCTTGGTCAGCGCCAACGGCCTTGTCGACAGCCAGGGACGGCCGCTGGGCACGGATTTCTCGAGCTTTTATGCCGCCGGAACTTATGTTCTCGAGGGCCTTCCCGCGGCGCCCTACGAGCCGGCCCTGCAGCATGCCCGCGAGCAGGCGATGTTCGGACCGGCGACGCCTTTCTACAGCTGGTTTTACCCGCCAATTTTTCTGCTCGCCGCCGCCGTGATGGCTTTGATGCCGTATGGCGTGGCGCTTGCCGCCTGGCTCGCGGCGACGCTTGGGCTTTATGTTTTGGCGATCCGCGCGATCGTGCCGTTGTCGTTGCGCGTGGCGACGCACGACTGGCTCCTGCTCGCGCTCGCCTTTCCGGCGGTGCTGGTCAATCTCGGCCACGGCCAAAACGGATTTCTCACTGCGGCACTGTTTGGCGGCGCGCTGGCGCTTCTCGACCGCCGGCCGGTTGTCGCCGGAATCCTGTTCGGCCTCCTCGCCTATAAACCGCAGCTCGGGTTGATGATCCCGTTCGCCTTGGCCGCGAGCGGCCGCTGGCGCGCACTGGCGGCGGCCGGCGCCGCGGCTTTCGCGCTCGCCATCGCAACGACCGTCATATTCGGCGCTGACGTGTGGCGCGCGTTCCTCAACGCCAGCCATTTCGCCCGCACCGTCGTGCTCGAACAGGGCGACGTCGGCTTCTACAAAATGCAGAGCCTGTTCGCGTGGGCGCGGCTGTGGGGTGCGCCCGTTGCGCTCGCCTACGCATTGCAAAGCGTGTTGACTGCCGTGCTTGCCAGCGTCGTGGCGGCGCTCTGGCGCAGCGCAGCACCGTACGCGCTCAAAGCCGCCGCACTCTGCCTCGCCGCCGTTCTCGCGACGCCGTTTGTATTCGACTACGACATGATGGTGCTGGCGCCGGCGATCGCGTTCCTGGCCATCGACGGGCTCGAACGCGGTTTCACTCCTTGGGAAAAGACCGGTGTCGCCGTCCTTTGGCTCGCGCCGATTGTCGCACGCACCTTCACGCAGGCGACGTGGATTCCGCTCGGCGTGCCGATCATGCTTGCGATATTCATTTTGTTGTTGCGGCGCAGCACGCTTTCCTTCCCCTCGCCGATAGCTTTTTCCAGCAAGTTCCTTCTAAAATAGTCCCTTGCCGCCTTTGGCAGCCGGCGGCCATGACATCGCCGCGTTCACGACATATGCAACGAAAAGGAGTCGGTCGGTTCGTGGTGGGGAGCGCCCATGTTTACGCTCTATTCGATGGAACGCTCGGGCAACAGCTACAAGGCGCGCCTCGCCTTGGCGCAGCTCGCCATACCTTGCCGGGTTGTTGAGATCGATATTCTCAAGGGCGAGAGTCACACGCCCGAATTCCTGACCAAGAATCCGAACGGGCAAATTCCGCTCTTAGAGGTGGCGCCCGGCCGCTTCCTCGCCGAGTCCAACGCCATTCTTTGGTACATCGCCGACGGCACCGCGCTGGCGCCGGAGGATCGCATTGAACGGGCCGAAGCGCTGCAATGGATGTTCTTCGAGCAGCACAGCCTGGAACCGAATCTCGGCGCCGCCTATTTTTGGCTAACGCTGGTCAAAGGCGGACGCGATTTGCAGCGCCATGCCTTTGAGGATTGGATGGAAGAAGGCCATCGGGCGCTCGGCGTGATGGAAAATCACATCGCGCTGCACGACTTCTTCGCCGCCGACCGCTACACCATCGCCGACATCGCGCTCTACGCCTACACCCA
>CAYWNY010000255.1:0-4497 GCA_964459765.1 uncultured Hyphomicrobiales bacterium
TCCAGTTGTTGTTGCCGCGCAGCGTGTTGATCTCGCCGTTATGCGCGATCATGCGGTAGGGATGCGCCAGCGACCAGGCCGGGAAGGTGTTGGTGGAGAAGCGCTGGTGCACCAAAGCGAGCGCGCTCTCGAAATCCGGATCGTGCAGATCGGGGTAATAGGCGCCGAGCTGATCGGCGAGAAACATGCCCTTGTAGATCACCGTGCGGCAGGAGATCGACACCGGATAATAGTGCGACGTGCGCCGTTCGCGCCGGGTATAGAGCAGGCCGGAGATCGTCTTGCGCAGGATGTAGAGGCGGCGTTCGAATTCGTCCTCGGACTTGATTTTCGTTCCGCGGGCAAGAAACACCTGCATGTTCTTGGGCTCGGTCGGCTTGACCGTTTCGCCCAAGGTCGAATTGTTGGTCGGTACGTCGCGCCACCCGAGAATGGACATGCCTTCCTGCACCGCGACCTGGGCATAAGTCTCCATGATGTCGGCGCGCCAGGTTTCGTCATGGGGCAGAAACAGCGCGCCGACGGCATAGTGGCCGGGGGCCGGTAGGGCGAAGCCAAGCTCGGCTGCTTTCTTGGAAAAGAATTTGTGCGGGATCTGCACCAAAATGCCGGCGCCGTCGCCGGCGCGCGGATCGGCGCCGACCGCGCCGCGATGCTCGAGGTTGACGAGTATGGTGAGCGCGTCCTCGACGATCTTGTGCGACTTGCGGCCTTTGATGTCGGCAATAAAGCCGACCCCGCAGGAACCCTTTCCCTGCGCCGGGTCGAACAGCCCGAAGCTTTGCACGCTCGTCGTCATCATCGCGTTCCCGCTACCGCGGTCCTTACAACGCCCGCGCCGAGGCTGCCGGCACATGCTTTTCCGGACGCCGCTATCATCTTTGTCTCTCCCGCTTGCGAAGGAGAGAAGACAAAAGCCTGCGCCCGAGGGCGACCGAGACATCTTCCTGGAGGCAACCTTTGTGCCGCTTGGCGGCTCGCTATCGCCGCGCAGCGATCTTGGCTGCTTGTCTGCCGCGCTCCGGCGCGCCCTCGCCCTCGGCGGCTGGCCCCCGCGCGTCTTTGCCCCTTCCTCTTCCTCCCCGATGACGGCGGAGGGTGTGAAACGGGGCCGCGCACGCTACTGGCCACCAATTAGGACAGTAATGCTGTCCTATGCAGAACATGGCAGAAGGCGGGCCGATATACAAGGGCAACCCTCTCTGGCCGTTCGCCGCGTAGCGAACTGGACGGAGAAGGATGAATACTTCTCAGCTTTGACCTTTGCGGCTCGGTCTTCCGCAGTGTCCGGCACGTCAAGTGGACCATGGGATCGGCGGAACTGCAAGGCGTGCGTTCTTTGACATCGACGACGCAAAGCATCAATTTCCAGCAGCAACGACAGGAGCGCGCAGCATGCGATCGATGGACCGCCGAAGCTTTCTGCGACACTCGTGCATGTTCGGCGGCTCGTTCTTGACCTGCAGTCTACCGCTCGACCGCGGTGCGAATGCCGCACCGGTGCGGATCGAGGCTCCGGTGGTCGACGAATTGACCATTCGCGAAATCACCGATAGCGCGCACGATATCTTCCTGCGTCCAGTGCAAGCCCCCGGTCTCGTCGTTCGCCGGACGGGCTTTCCGGAGGCGCCGCAAGGCAAGACGCTGGAAAGCGAGTGGGGCTTGGGCTTGCATCTTGAGTCACGCAAGGGGCAAGAGACGCGCCGCTATCTCCTCGACTTCGGCTTCACGCCGGACATTTATGCCAACAACCTCGAACTCATGAACATCGATGTCAGCCGCGTCGATGCGCTGATCATCAGTCATGGCCACTTCGACCATATCGGCGGCCTGATGGGTTTCCTCGAGGCCAACCGCGGGCGTATGCGCAAGGATCTGCGCCTCTATACCGGCGGCGAGGACAATTTCTGCCACCGTCTCTTGCGCAATCCGGACGGCAGCTTTGTCAATTTCGGACCCCGTTCGACCGCCAGGGGCTTTTGGCTCTTAACGTGCAGCCGGTGCTGTCGGAGGTCCCGATCATCGTCGAAGACCACGCGTTTACTACCGGCGCCGTGCCGCGTGTCAGCCTCGAGCACGTTCTGCCGAACACGTTCGTCGAATACGGTGTGCAAAACGGCCTCGGCTGCGACCCGGCCGCCTACACGAACCATCATTTCACGCCTGAGGAACTGGCCGGCAAACCGGTGCCCGATCAACATTGGCACGAGCACGCCACCTGCTTTCGCGTCGGCGACCGCGGGCTCGTGGTGATCACCTCATGCGGCCATGGCGGGATCGTCAACACGCTCATCCGTGCGCAGGAGATTACGGGCGTCAGAAAAATTTACGCTTTGGTCGGCGGTTTTCATCTTGCGCCGGCGCCCGATGACTATTTGGCCAAGGTCATGGCCGAACTCAAGACGTTCGACATCGATCACGTGATGCCGATGCACTGCAGCGGGCAGAACTTCATCGATCTGGCGAAGAAAGAAATGCCCGAAAAGCTTGTGCTCTGCGGCACCGGCAGCAGCTACACCTTCACCGCGTAGGGCCCCGCTGCGAAAATTTATCCAAGCAACGCTTGGGCCTCTTCCCATAATCGGCGCACCACGTCGCCGGCGGGTTCGGCTCGCGCAAGGCTCGCCGATTGTCCGGCCCAGGCTTGGATGCGCGCAATGTCGTTCGCTGTCGCCGCTGCCTCACGCATACCCTGCGTCAGGCCGCGCTGCACCGGATAGGGCGCTGGACGCGGCGCCGTCGGCGCTGCAGCCGCGCGCGCGTAGTCGGTCGCAATGCTGCGCCCCGAGCGGCCGGAGAAAGCGCGGGTGACGATCGTGTCTTCGGGCGCGGTCACTCCGATGGCATCGGCCCAGGCGGTCGGAATTTTCGCTTCCGGGCTGCGCAGCAACGCGGTGCCGACCTGCACGGCGGACGCGCCGAAGAGGAGCGCAGCGGCGACGCCGCGCCCATCCGCAATGCCGCCGGCGGCAACCACCGGGACCTTCACCGCATCGACCACGGCGGGCAGCAAGCTGAACAGGCCGACCAGCCGGGTTTCGGCCTGATCCGCATGGAAGGCTCCGCGGTGTCCGCCGGCTTCCATGCCTTGCGCGACGACCACATCGGCGCCGGCATTCTCGGCGGCCTTGGCTTCGCCAACGGTCGTGACGTTGGCGAACCACTTGATGCCGCGCTCCTTCATGCGCGCGACCAACGGCTGCGGATAAAGACCCATGATGGAGGAGACGATCGCCGGGCCCGCGTCCAGCATGGCCGCGCATTGCGCGTCGAAGTCTGGCAGTCGCGCGTCGCCGGCCTCCGGCGCGACCGCGGGTCCGAAGTCGGCGAGAAAACGCCGCATCGCGGCTTCGGCGGCGTTGTCGCGCGTCGGCGGCGGATCGGGAATCCACAGATTGATCTGGAAGCCGCCGTTGCTGCCGGCGCGCACGTCGGCAGCCCATTTGCGGATGGCCTCCGGCTGCATCAGGAGCGCGCCGCAGCCGCCAAGGCCGCCGGCGTCGGCAACGGCGATCGCAAGCGATGCCGGACAAGCGCTGGCCATCGGCGCCATCAATATCGGTACGCGCAGGTCGAATGTCCGGCAGAAGGCTTCCGCGCGCGCGATCGCTTTATGCTGCGACATACGTTCATTCTATCCGCATCGTCTTACCGGCGCGATGCGACGAAGGGCGATGACGCGTTCGTATTCGGCTAAGGCAGCCTTCGACGAGACGGCAGCTTCAACGAACCGCGGCGGCCGATTGCGCCAAGAACGGATTGGTTGAGCGTTCGCGCCCGATGGTGGTGAACGGGCCGTGGCCGCACAGCACCGTGACGTCGTCGGCCAACGGCAGAAGCTTGTCGCGGATCGATTTGAGCAATTGTGCTTGATCGCCGCCCGGAAGATCGGTGCGGCCGACGGAGCCGGCAAACAGCACGTCGCCGGAGATCGCCAGCCGTTGCGCCGCATTGATGAAGGCGACGCTGCCCGGCGAATGGCCGGGACAATGCAGCACCTCGAATGTGAGTTCGCCGATCTCGACCGTGTCGCCTTCGTCGAGGAAGCGGTCGGGCGTCACGTTGGCTACGCCCTCCATGCCGAACATGCGCGCGGTGACGACGACGTTCTGCAGTAAATGCAGGTCGTCGCGGTGTGGCCCTTCGATCGGCACGTTCAGCTTCGCCTTCAACTCGGCGGCGCCGCCGACGTGATCGACATGGCCATGCGTCAGCCAGATCTTCTCGACCGTGACGCCGCTGTCGGCGATCGTGCGCTCGATGTCCGCTACGTCGCCGCCCGGATCGATGACCACGGCACGTTTGGTCGCTTCGCACCATAACAAGGTGCAGTTCTGCTGGAACGGGGTGACGGGGATGATGACAGCTTTGACTTGGGTCACGGGGTGGGGCGGGGGTCATGGGGCGGGGGTCATGAGGCGGGGGTCATGAGGCGGTGGTCGCTTATGTCGCGAGCAGCAAAAGATGGTTCCAATGGTGAGCTTCGCTCATTAAGTC
>CAYWNY010000256.1:0-4439 GCA_964459765.1 uncultured Hyphomicrobiales bacterium
TCCGGCACTTCGCGCGCCTTGCCGTGGCCGAAGCCGACGCGGCCCTTCTGATCGCCGACCACGACCAGGGCGGCAAAGCCGAAGCGCCGGCCGCCCTTGACCACTTTGGCGACGCGATTGATGTGGACGAGCTTGTCGACAAACTCGCTGTCGCGTTCGTCGTTGCGCCGGTCGCGGGGTTCACGTGCCATGTTGTTCGGTCCTTAAAAATTCAGTCCAGCTTCACGCGCGGCGTCGGCCAACGCCTTGACGCGCCCGTGATAGAGATAACCGCCGCGATCGAAGATCACGTCCTTGATGCCCTTTTCATGCGCGCGCTGCGCCAGGAGCTTGCCGACCGCCTTGGCGGCGTCAACGCTGGCGCCGGTTTTAAGTCCCGCCAGCGCGTCTTTTTCGCGCGATGAGGCGGAGACCAAAGTCGCGCCGGCCTCGTCGTCGATGAGCTGCGCGTAGATGTGCTTTGAAGAGCGGAACACAGAGAGCCGCTTGCGGTCGCCGGCGGCGAGCCGCAGTACGCCGCGCACACGGCCCTTGCGCCGCTTGATCCTGTCGTTGAGCTTGGTCATCGTCCGCTCCGTTACTTCTTCTTGCCTTCCTTGCGGAAGATGCGCTCGGCGGCATATTTGACGCCCTTGCCCTTGTAAGGCTCGGGCGGGCGGAAATCGCGGATTTCGGCGGCGACCTGGCCGACCTTCTGCCGATCCATGCCGGTGATGACGATCTCGACCGGCTTCGGCGTCGCAATCGCGATGCCTTCCGGGATCGGATAGACGACATCGTGGCTGTAGCCGAGCGCGAGCTGCAAATTCTTGCCCTGCACCGCCGCGCGATAACCCACCCCGTTGATTTCGAGCCGCTGCTCGAAGCCTTTGGTCACGCCGGTGATGAGGTTGGCGACCAGCGTGCGCGCGGTGCCCCACTGCGAGCGCGCGCGCTTGGTCTCGTTGCGCGGATCGACCTTGATCTGTCCGCCTTCGAGCGTCACCGCGACCTCGTCCGGCAGCACCGCCGACAACGCGCCTTTCGGGCCTTTGACCCTGACGGTCTGGCCTTCGACGTTGGCGGTGATGCCCGACGGCACCGCGACTGCTTTTTTGCCGATGCGCGACATCAGAACACCGTGCACAAAACTTCGCCGCCGACATTGGCGTCGCGGGCGGCGTGATCGGCCATGACGCCTTTTGGCGTCGAGACGATCGCGACACCGAGGCCGTTGTTGATGCGCGGTAGATTGCGCACCGAGGCATAGACGCGGCGGCCGGGCTTGGAGATCCGTTCGATCTCGCGGATCACCGGCGCGCCCTCGTAATACTTCAGCTCGATATCGAGCTCGGCGCGACCTTCACGTTCGGTGACGCTATAGCCGCGGATATAGCCCTCGCTCTTAAGCACTTCGAGCACGCCCTCCCGCAATCTCGAACTCGGGCTCGACACCTTGCTCTTGTTGCGCATCTGCGCATTGCGGATGCGGGACAACAGATCGCCGAGCGGATCGTTCATCGACATCGTCCGATCCTCCTCACCAGCTCGACTTGACGAGACCCGGGATCAGCCCTTTCGAGCCGAGCTCGCGCAGCGCGATCCGGGACAGCTTGTGCTTGCGGTAATAGGCGCGCGGCCGGCCGGTGATCTCGCAGCGGTTGCGGATGCGGGTGGCGGACGAGTTGCGCGGCACTTCGGCGAGCTTGAGCGTCGCGGCGAAGCGTTCTTCGACCGGCTTGCTCCTGTCCTTCGCGATCGCTTTCAGCCGCGCGCGCCGGCCCGAGAATTTCTTCGTCATCCGGCGGCGCCGGTTGTTCTTCTCGATCGAACTCTTCTTCGCCATCTAGTGCTCCTCGCTGTTCCGCGTCTGAGGCCCTAATCGCCTCACTGCCGGAACGGAAAATTGAACGCCGTCAGCAACGCCCGCGCTTCGTCGTCGGAGCGCGCCGTGGTGCAGACGGTGATATCCATGCCCCAAGATTCCGCGGTCTTGTCGTAGTCGATCTCGGGAAACACGATGTGTTCGCGAATGCCGAGCGAGTAATTGCCGCGGCCGTCGAAGCTCTTCGGATTGAGCCCGCGGAAGTCGCGCACGCGCGGCAGCGCGATGTTGATCAGCCGGTCCAGGAACTCGTACATGCGCGCCTTGCGGAGCGTCACCTTGCAGCCGATGGCCTGGCCGTCGCGCAGCTTGTAGGTCGCGATCGACTTGCGGGCCTTGGTGATAATCGGCTTCTGGCCGGAAATGAGCGCCAGATCGTTGGCTGCCGCGTCCACCTTCTTGCGATCGGCGACGCCTTCGCCGATGCCCATGTTGATCACGACCTTGTCGAGCACGGGCACCTGCATGCGGTTCTTGTAGCCGAACTGCTCGCTCAACTGCGTGCGGATCTTCTCCTCGAACTGGACTTTGAGCCGCGCCGGCACCTTCGGCTCGGGCTCGTGCGCCTCGGGCTTGCCGGCCTTGTCGGCCGCGGCGACCTTGTCGGCTTTCGCCTGCTTGGCTGCCTTCTTTTCATCCTTCCCGGCCTTGACCCTCTGCTCGGCGGTCGGCGGCCGTTGGGACTTCTCCGGCTTGGCTTTCTTGTCTTCAGTATCAGCCATCGATCTCAGCTCCCGAGCGCTTGGCGATCCGCACCTTCTTACGATCGTCGCCCTTGCCGATCAGCTTGAAGCCGACGCGGGTCGGCTTTTTATCCTTCGGGTCGGCGAGTGCGATGTTCGACAGATGGATCGGCGCTTCCTTGGATATGATGCCGCCCTCATGCGTCGCGTCCTGACGCTGATGGCGCTTGACCATGTTGATGCCGCGCACCAGCGCGCGCGCGGCGTCGCGGCGCACTTCGATCACCTCGCCGGAGCGGCCCTTGTCGCGGCCGGCGATCACGATCACGCTGTCGCCCTTTTTGATCTTCGCCGCCATCACAGCACCTCCGGCGCGAGCGAGATGATCTTCATGTGATTTTTCGCCCGCAATTCGCGCGGCACCGGGCCGAAAATGCGGGTGCCGACCGGCTCCATCTGCGGAGTGATCAGCACCGCGGCGTTGCGGTCGAAGCGGATGACCGAGCCGTCCGAACGCTTGATGTCCTTGGCGATACGCACGATCACCGCCTTCATCACGTCGCCCTTCTTCACGCGGCCGCGCGGGATCGCTTCCTTCACCGAGACGACGATGACGTCGCCGATGGTGGCGTATTTGCGCTTGGAGCCGCCCAGCACCTTGATGCACATGACGCGGCGCGCGCCGGAATTGTCCGCCACGTCGAGGTTGGTTTGCATCTGAATCATGGGCTACCCCACTTACTTCCTTGTCAGGCGCCGCAGTTACGACGCTTTTCTCTTCTCGCCGCGCACCACTGCCCAGCGCTTGAGTTTGGAGATCGGCCGGTGCTCTTCGATCCACACGGTGTCGCCGACCTTGAACTCGTTGTTCTCGTCGTGCGCGTAATACTTCTTTGAGCGCCGGATCGTTTTGCCGAAGATCGGATGGGCGAAGCGGCGCTCCACCTTCACCACCAGTGTCTTGTTCTGTTTGTCGCTCACCACGACGCCTTGCAGACTGCGCTTGGGCATCTCTTGTCCTCTTAACTCTTGACCGCCGCTTTGGTCGCCGCTTTGGGCACGCGCTTCAGCCGGGCGACGGTTTTCAGCCGCGCGATATCGCGACGCACTTCGCGAACCCGCGCGGTGTTCTCCAATTGGCCGGTGGCGCGCTGAAAGCGCAGATTGAACTGCTCCTTCTTCAGCTTGAGCACCTCGTCGTCGATCTGGTCGACGGTCATGGTTTTGATGTCGGTTGCTTTCATGACGCGTCTACTCGCTGATGCGCTCGACGAAGCGCGTCTTGATCGGCAGCTTGGCGGCGGCCAGCGCCAGCGATTCCTTGGCGACTGCGATCGGCACGCCGTCGACTTCGAACAGGATGCGGCCCGGCTTGACGCGCGCCACCCAAAGCTCGGGCGTGCCCTTGCCCGAACCCATGCGCACTTCGAGCGGCTTCTTCGATACCGGCACGTCGGGGAACACCCTGATCCACACCCGCCCCGACCGTTTCATGTGCCGCGTCAGCGCGCGCCGCGCCGCCTCGATCTGGCGCGCGGTGATGCGCTCCGGCTCGAGCGCCTTGAGCCCGAACTGGCCGAACGCCAGCGTCGCCGCGCTGGTCGCCACGCCGTGGATGCGGCCCTTAAATCCCTTGCGGAACTTGGTTCGTTTCGGTTGCAGCATGCCTAACGCTTTCTCTCATTCCATCCGTTGGCTTAAGCCGCGTCCCGACGCGGCCGGCCGGCATCGCCTTCGGCCATCTTCTTGTCCTGCGCCATCGGATCGTGCTCCATGATCTCGCCCTTGAAGATCCAGACTTTGACGCCGCAGGTGCCGTAAGTGGTAAAGGCGGTAGCGACGCCGTAATCGACGTCGGCGCGCAGCGTGTGCAACGGCACGCGGCCTTCGCG
>CAYWNY010000257.1:0-4431 GCA_964459765.1 uncultured Hyphomicrobiales bacterium
CGTGGCGCGCGCTGGCGCGGCTGCACATGTGGCAGACCGGATATCCGCTGCACGTCATGCACGGCTATGCCATTGCAACGGAAGAAGCGCTCGAATTCGCCCGCCTGGTCCACCGGGTGGACGTCGAGACATTGTCCAACATCGAAGTCGTCGCCAATGCGCGCCGCCCGCTGCTCCCTTATGCGGCGCTGGTGCTCGAACACACGCTGCGCATCGGCAGACCGAAGCAGGTGGTATTCTCCGCGCTCGGCGTGCGCGAGGGATTGCTCTATTCGCTGCTCAAGCAAAAGGACAAGGAAAAGGACGCGCTGATCGAGGCGGCGCGCGACCTCAATCAGCTGCGCTCGCGCTCGCCGCAGCACGGCGAAGAACTGATCGGCTGGACCAACCGCTTCATGGCTTCGTCCGGACTGGACGAGCCGCCCGAAGAGCGCCGCCTGCGGCACGCCGCGTGCCTGCTGGCCGATATCGGCTGGCGCGCGCATCCGGATTATCGGGGCGAACAATCGCTCAATATCATTGCGCATGGCGGTTTCACCGCGATCGACCATCCCGGTCGCGCTTACCTCGCGCTGGCGGTATTTTACCGCCATGTCGGGCTGGTCATGGATGACGAATTGTCGCCGCGGCTCCGCGAACTCGCCTCCACCCGCATGATCGACCGCGCGCGCGTACTCGGCGCCGCGCTTCGTCTTGGCTACATCGTTTCCGCGGCCATGCCCGGGGTGCTGCCGCACACCCCGCTGGCGGTCGAGCGGCATCGCTTGGCGCTGCGTCTCCCCGGACAATACGCCGCGCTGGGCGGCGAACGGGTCTTGAACCGGCTGCGGGCCTTGTCGCGCCTGATCGGCCGCGATCCGGTGATGTTGATGGGGTAAGTTGCCAACCCCTGCGCCTTACGATTGAATGCCTCGCGCAAGTGGGGGCGGGTAACGGGGGGAAATATGGTCGATCACAAGCTGCGGCCGTTTTTGTGGATTGCGGCCATCATAACGTTGTTCAACGGTGTCTTTTACACGCTGATACCGCAGTATGTTGTTCCCAATTACGGCATCGCGGCGACCGAAGGCACCGCGCTTGGCTTCCGCTTTCTCGGAGGCGCTTTGCTCACCTTCGGTCTGATCCTCTGGTTCCAGCGCAAATTGCAGGTCTGGGAGCCGTTGCGCGGCCTCCTGATCGGCGCCAGCGTCGGCAACATCGTCGGCGTGATCGTGTCGCTGTGGGCGACCTTGACCAGCGTCATGAACGGCGGCGGCTGGCTGTTTGTCATCACCTACGCGGTGCTGCTGGCTGGCTATCTGTACTTCCTCATCACCGGCTCGCAGAAGCACGGCTGACAACCGCAATTCGGCTGGCCGCGCGCGCCGCCGGCGCTATCCGCGTTCGACCGCGGCGACCTTGCCCTTCTCGATCGCCAGCGCGAGGCGGCCATGCTTGAGGGCCAGCGCCTTTTCGCCGAACAATTCGCAGCGCCAGCCGGTGAGCGCCGGCACGTCGGCGCAATCGTCGGCGGCGATGCGCTCGAGGTCGTCGACGGTGGCGATCACCTTGGCGGCGACATGATGGCTTTCCGAGATCATCCGCAGCAGCACTTTGAGCAATTCGACCACCGCCGCGCCATTGGCCGAGGGATGAAATCGCTCCGGCCGCGGCAATGATTTCTGGTCGCGCGCGAGTCCGCGCTCGACCGCGGCCACGATCGCTTCGCCGAAGCGCGAGCGTTCGAAGCCTTTGGGCAGCGAGCGCAGACTTCTCAGCTTCTCGATAGTCGTCGGCGCCTGCACGGCGATGTCGCCGATCACGTCGTCCTTGAGTATGCGCGAGCGCGGCACGTCGCGGGCCTGCGCTTCGCGCTCGCGCCAGGCGGCGACTTCGATTAGGATCGCGAGCTCCCTGGGCTTGCGCACGCGGGTCTTCAGCCGCGCCCAGGCGTTGTCCGGATCCATGCGATAGGTGTCCGCCGACGTCAGCACTTCCATTTCTTCTTGAACCCAGTCGACCCGGCCGCGGCGTTCGAGATCGCCGACCAGCTCGAGATAGACGTCGCGCAAATGGGTCACGTCGGAGACGGCATAGGACAACTGCGCCTCCGACAGCGGCCGCCGCGTCCAATCGGTGAAGCGGTGCGACTTGTCGAGCGCGTCGCCGGTGATGCGCTGCACGAGTTGATCGTAGGAGATGGAGTCGCCGTAGCCGAGCACCATGGCCGCGACCTGGGTGTCGAAGATCGGATGCGGGATGAGCTTGGCGCGATGCCAGACGATTTCGATGTCTTGGCGCGCGGCGTGAAAGACCTTCATGACCTGCTCGTTGGCCATCAGTTCGAAGAACGGGGCAAGGTCGATCGCGGGCGCCAGCGCGTCGATCACGACGGCCTCGTCCGGCGAGGCCATCTGCGCCACGCACAGCAGCGGATAGTAGGTGGTCTCGCGCAGGAATTCGGTGTCGACGGTGACGAAGGGGTGGGAGGCCATTCGTCCGCACACGGCGGCGAGTTCGGACGTCGTGGTAATGGGTTGCAGGGACGGAACCCTTGAATCAAGCATCATCGTTGCCGCCAGTGTCGTTCAGATGCCCAAGCGCTGGCAAGGCCGGCATCGCGGCTTTAAGCCCCTCTCACCCGGCCCACATGAATGAACTCCCATGGGCTCGGCAGCTCCCCGACCGGCACCTCGATCAGCGTCGGGCCGTCGCGACGGGCGAAGGCGCGGCGCAAGGCTGCCCGCAATTGCTCCGGCGTGCGTACCCGCTCGGCCTCGGCGCCAAAGCTTTTGCCGAAGGCGACAAAATCCGGATTGGCGAGGTCGGAAGCGATCAGGCGATTGCCATAGCGTTCCTTCTGGATGCGCCGCACATTGCCGTAGGCGCCGTCGTTGAACACCACCGTCGTCAGCGGAATTCGATGCCGGATCGCCGTCGCCAATTCGGTAGCGGTAAACAAAAACCCGCCGTCGCCGGTGATCGAGATGACGGGAACGTGGCGGCGCGCGTCTTGCGCGCCGAGCGCCGTCGCGAAGCCCCAGCCGAGCGGATCCTGGTAGCCGGGCGACAGGAATGTGCGCGGTTTGTAGACCGGAAAAGCCAAACGCGCTGCGAAACCGAGCTGGGTGACTTCGTCGACGAAAATGCCGTCCTCAGGCAGTTCGGCGCGGATGACTTCGAGGAAGCCGAGCTGCGGTGCGATTTTTTGCAAGCGTTGGCGCAACTTCGATTGCCGCTCCTCCATCTCGGCGAGACGCGCGGGGCGCTTTGCGTTGCGCGCCGGCAATTCCGCCAACAGGCTTTGCAGGATCGGTCCGGCTTCGCCGGTCAGCGCCACCTTCGGCCGCCGCCAGCGGCTGTGTTCCTCGACATTGGCGTCGACGCGCACGATCGGGATATCGCGCTCGCCCCACTCGCGAAACTGGATGAGCAGCCGTGTCCCCACCGCCAGCACCGCGTCCGCTTCGCCCCACAATTCACGCCCGAGCGGCAGCGTCACGCTGAACGGATTACGGCCGTCGAGTACGCCGCGGCCGCGGCGATAGGCGAGCACCGGCGCCTGCAGCATCGCCGAAAGCGCCGTCACTTCCGCGGACGCGTCCTGAGCGCCGCCGCCGCAGACGATCAGCGGCCGCTTGGTGGCGCCGAGGATTTTCGCGGCTCGGCGCACCGCGTCCGTATCTATTTTCGCCGCCGGCTGCGGCAGCGGCGGCTGCAACACGACCGGCCCGCTCTTGCCCCAAACGTCTATGGCGCATTCGAGCACCGCCGGTCCGGGGCGGCCGGTGCGCATGGCGCGCAGCGCCTGCGCCGTCTGCCGCGAAGCCTGCTCCGGTTTGCGGATCCGTGCTCGATGATCGACCATCCGCTCGATGATGCCGGCCTGGTCGCGCATCTCATGCAGATGGCCGAGGCCGCGGCCGATATGGGCATCGGGAATTTGCCCAACCAGGCCCAACACCGGCACATTCATCGCATAGGCGGTCAGCAGGCCGGTCGCCGCATTGAGGAAGCCGGGCCCCGGCACCACGGCATAGGCTTGCGGCCGACCGGTTGCGAGCGCCGCGCCGAGCGCCATGAGCGACGCGCCTTGCTCGTGTCGCGTGTGCACGGTGCGTAAACGATCCGCGGCCTTGAAGAAGGCGTCGAACAAGTAGTCGTTCTGTACGCCCGGCAATGCGTAGATCGTGTCGATGCCGTGCCCGATAAGCGTAGCGACGACCGCTTCGGCGCTCGTCATGTCGACGGACGCGCCCGCTTGTTTGCCTCGAGGTGACTTGGTCATGAGAGATGCCTTGGTGGCGGACTTATCGGCCAATCCAGGCGGTTCGGGAAGGCCTCTCAAAGCCCGGGCATAGCTGCCTTGACAAAGGCCTGGTCGCGTGCGCTTTCCGCGTTCCGACCGCCACGCCGAACGAGAGAATCTGAAGCGACAATGCATCGTTATCG
>CAYWNY010000258.1:0-4428 GCA_964459765.1 uncultured Hyphomicrobiales bacterium
ACTTCGTGCCACAGCACGCCGGTCTTCATCACGTTGCGCTTTTCCATCGAGGTGACCTTGTTGCGCCGCTTGCGCGCAAGCTCGAAGCCGACCCGGGCGATGCGCTCGATTTCATAGGTGTCGTAGACCTGGGTGTCGACGGCGCGTTTTTGGCCGTTGCCCAAGTCGGTAATGGTCTTGGGCTCGCCGAAATACACGCCGCCGGTGAGCTCACGCAGGATGATGATGTCGAGCCCCTCGACCACCTCGCGCTTAAGGCTCGAGGAATCAGCCAGCGCCGGATAGCAGATCGCCGGCCGGATATTAGCAAATAGCCCAAGGTCCTTTCGCAGCCGGAGAAGCCCGGCCTCCGGCCGCACGTCGTAAGGCACGTTGTCCCACTTCGGGCCACCGACCGCGCCGAAAATCACCGCGTCGGCCACCTGCGCCTTGGCCATGGTCTCCTCGGCGATCGCAACCCCATGCGCGTCGTAGCACGCGCCGCCGACCAGGCTTTCCTCAAAGTCGAAACGCGCGATGCCGGCGTTGGCCAGAAAGCCGATCAGCTTTTTTACTTCGGCCATCACTTCCGGGCCGATGCCGTCGCCGGGCAGGAGAAGAAGCTTGTAAGTGGTCATGAACGCTGCCTCAGAGACCGCGGAGCGGCGATTGCTAAAGCGGAGGGCGAGGCTTGGCAAGCTGGTGGCTTTTGCGGAAGTATTCCAAGCAAGGCGAGAACCGGCGACCAAGGCGTCGCGAACCAAAAGCAGGGGCGCCGGAATTGCCCTAGAGCCCGCTAAACCAGTTGTAGCCCTGGTTTTCCCAATAGCCGCCGGCGTCGTTGTTCTGCACCCACATGGCGGTGACGTATTTGGGGTTCTTGAAGCCGAGCTTGGTCGGGATGCGGATTTTCATCGGGAAGCCATAGGCGCGCGGCAGGATCTGGTGATCGAATTTGAGCGTCAGCTGGGTCTGCGGATGCAGCGCCGTCGGCATGTCGATGGTGTTGGAGTAGCCTTCGGCGCACTGGAACCAGACATACTTTGCAGTCAGATCGGCGCCGATCATTTTCAGAAAATCGGAGAGCTTGACGCCCTGCCACGAGCCGATGGCGCTCCAGCCCTCGACGCAGACATGGCGGGTAATCTGCGAAACTTCCGCCAGCTTGTAGAGTTCGGGCAAGGTCCACGGCTTCTTGTTGTCGACCAGGCCGCCGATCTCGAGCTCCCATTTGTCGGCGTCGACGTCCGGGGCCTCATCTTCGCTGTAATAGGCGTTGAACGGGAACGGCCGGGTAATCTTGCTCTCGGGGTATTCCGGCGCGAGCGTATTGGGATTGAAAATCAGCGCTTGCACCCGGTCGTTAAAGGTCGAAATCACCCGCAGCGCATTCTCCGAGGTATTGTTGTCGATGATGTCGCAGCCGGTCAGCGCCGCAAGCGCGCCGAGGCTTGCGGCGCCGCGCAAAAACCGTCGCCGCGACGGCTCCGGCAACAATTTGGCTGCATCCTTGATTAGGAGCCTCGGATCGACGCCGGGGGGCGGCTTGCGCTGGCGGGCCATCGTGTTCTCCTCAGCGGTCGATGATCATGGCGCGCAGGCTCTTCGGCACCAGCACGGCAAGCGCCACGTGCACGACCAGGAAGGCGACGATCGCCGCCATGGCGCCGAAATGCACATAACGCGCGGTGTCGTAACCGCCGAAGAAGCTTGTCAGATAGTGAAACTGCACCGGCTTCCAGATCGACAGTCCGGAAAGCACGATGACGACGCCGGTCAGAATGATGCCGACATAGAGAAGCTTCTGCACCGCGTTGTAGACCGAAAGATCAGCGTGGGAGAGCTTGCCGCGCAAGGCGGTAAACAGATCGCCGAGGACTTCGCGGGGATAGATTGGCACCAGTTTGCGGCGGAAACGGCCGGTGGCAAAACCGAGGATCAGATAAACGAGGCCGTTGGCCATGAGCAGCCACATCGCTGCAAAATGCCACAACAGCGCGCCGCCCAGCCAATTGCCAAGCGCAATCTGGCGCGGAAACGCGAAGTCGAACAGCGGCGACGCATCGTAGATCTGCCACCCCGAGCCGATCATGATCAGCATGGCGAGCGCATTGAGCCAATGCGTCACGCGCACCCAAACCGGATGGATGATCGGCCGCGCAGCGGCGTCGGGCATAAGCTGCGGATCGGTTGTGGCGTGTAGGGTCATGACTAAGGCCTTGGCGATCGCCGAGCGTTTAGCAAATGAACCGCGCACGCGCGCGTCACATTCGTGTCAAGAGACCCCTCTCCCCGCGTGCGCGGAGAGAGGGCCGGTGCGGGGAGCTTTACGGCAGGAGAACGGTGTCGATGACGTGAATGACGCCGTTCGATTGCAGCACATCGGCGATGGTGACCATGGCCACGTCGCCTTTGTCGTCGGTGACGGTGAGCTTGCCGGGGCCGGCCTGCTTCACCACGATCCAGTCGCCGGCGACGGTCTTGAGCTTGGCTTCGCCTTCGCCGTCCTTGACCGCCTTCATCAGATTGATCGCGGTCATGCGGCCGGGCACCACATGGTAGGTCAGCACTTTGGTCAGCGTCGCCTTGTTCTCCGGCTTGAGCAGATTGTCGACCGTGCCGGCCGGGAGCTTGGCGAATGCTTCGTTGGTCGGGGCGAACACGGTGAAGGGGCCGGGACCTTGCAGGGTTTCGACGAGGCCCGCGGCTTTTACGGCCGCGACGAGCGTCGTGTGGTCCTTTGAATTCACCGCGTTCTGGATGATGTTCTTCGACGGATACATCGGCGCGCCGCCGACATTGACTGTCTTCTCCGCCATCGTCTCCGCAGAGATCGGAGCAGCCGCGGTGGCGGCGAAAGCGAGAGCCGCCGCCGCGGCAATCAGGACGAAACGCTTAGACATGAGGAGCTCCATTGTCGCTGTTGTGAGAGTTGCCTTCGGAATTGGCCGGCAATCCGCCGGCAACGCGCGGTTTCCGCGTCGTCACAGCGAGATACGGCCCCTCTGAAGGCGGGTTTCAGTCCCCTCCTCACGGCTGCGTGAACACTTGGATGTATCTTGGGTGTATCCGCGATATATTTGCGGACGCGGGCTCGCGCGGAGCCTTTCGCAAAAACTTCAGAAAATATAATTCAACACGTCAAATGAGGCGCGGCCGCCGCCGCGCCCCTACGCTTTTCTTATGAAATTCATTGCGACGGCGCGATTTATTGCCGGACCGCGCTCCAGCGTCCGACACAGCCATCGGTGCGCTTGAATCGGCCCGACGCTTTGTTGCCGGCGAAATGCCCGGTCCAGGTTGCGTCAACGCCGTTGGCGGATGCCGTGCCCCGCGCCGAACCGTTGGCACTCACTTCGCCGCTGGAATTGGGTTGACTGAGATGACCATTGCTGACCGTGAAAGACGTGGTGACGTTAACGTCGCACACCTTGTTTTCGCCGACGATTACTTCCGCCCAGTTTCCGTCAAACGGGTAGGCGCCAGCAGCAAACGCCGCGACCGGGCTCAAAGCCGACACGCCGAGTACCAAACCGACTGTCACAACAAATGCTTTCACGAATTCCCCTCCGTTGGTTGGTCGTTTTCGATCGGCCCGCCGATCTTCTGTTGCACAAACTTTATATAGCCTCGCGGCGCGCGCCGCCACCTCCGGCAAAGTCCTTAAGGGAAGAGCGAAAGTCGGCACTTTGCGCGCGCGCCGCCTTCGGCTATGAACGCGCGACCACCGCCGGGATCTATCAAAAACATCAGCGCCCAAAGGGTTTGTAGCAATGTCGAAAACCAATCCCGGCAATTTCTTTGAAGACTTTCGTATCGGTCAGGTTATCCGCCACGCCACCCCGCGCACCGTCACCACCGGCGATGTTGCCGTTTACAACGGCCTGTTCGGACCGCGCTTTGCCGTGCAGTCGTCCGATGAATTCGCGAGCGCCATCGGCTATCCGCGTTCGCCGATCGACGACCTTTTGGTGTTCCACGTCGTGTTCGGCAAAACCGTCCCCGATGTGTCGCTCAATGCCGTGGCCAATCTCGGCTATGCCGGCTGCTATTTTCGCGCCCCGGTTTATCCCGGCGATACGCTCAGCGCGCTATCGGAGGTCATCGGACTTAAGGAGAATTCGAGCCGCAAGACCGGAATCGTTTATGTGCGCACCACCGGCAGCAAGCAGGATGGCACCACGGTGCTCGAATATGTGCGCTGGGTGATGGTGCGTAAACGCGACGAAGCGGCGCCGGCGCCTGGCGATCACGTGCCGCGGCTGCCGACCATGGTCGAGCCGAAGGTGTTGAGCGAAGCGTGCCCGCCGATCGATGTCGAAGCTTACGACTTTACGCTCTCCGGCAGCCCTTACCGCTTCGGCGACTATGAAGCCGGCGAGCGCATCGATCACGTCGACGGCATCACCGTCGAAGAGGCCGAGCACATGACCGCGACGCGGCTTTATC
>CAYWNY010000259.1:0-4354 GCA_964459765.1 uncultured Hyphomicrobiales bacterium
GCTCGCTCATCTCCAGCACGCCACGCAGATGAGCCACAGCCTCGCGCTTGGCGACAGCAAACCTCGGACGCAGAGAAGCGTCGCGGGAGCAATTTCCATTGCGTCATTGCCGGGCTTGACCCGGCAATCCGTGCGGCGAGGAGGTTTCCTAGTCTTGTCCGATAGATTCTCTGAGCCACACGTCAGCATGGACCACCGGGTCAAGCCCGGTGGTGACGAGGAGTATGATTTCCCCTCCCGCCCGCGCGCGCAGCGCGTGGTGGCGAGGGGTCAGGCGTGGGGGGACTTTTAGATCGCCCCCACCCCGCCGCTCACGGTGTTCGCGGCGACCCTCCCCACCGCAAGCGGGGGGAGGGGAAGTGCCGCGCGGGGAGAGGAGAGCCGCGTTGATTCTTTCACTCACTCAAGGACAGGGATGACGCTGACCGTCGTAACCGAGAAACGTGCCGCTCGCCGCGTCGTAAGAGTGAAAGCGCGCCGCGCAGGCGGCGACTGCGTCTTGCATCGCGGACTGTTCCACCGGTTGTCCGGCAATAGGCGCCTGCATCGGCGGCTGGCCGATCGGGCCGGGCGCGAAATTATAAAGCGGCCCGCCGGGCTGCTCGGCGCCGGCGGTCTCAGCGCCGGTGCGTTGCGCGACCCAGGTGCCGGCGCAGGCGCCGGCATTGCCCTGCCCGTCCCAAACGCCGCTGCCGCGCCTGGGATCGAGGCGACCGGAGCCGCTGGCCCACTGGCCACCCGATTGCAGGTTGACCTGGACCATCCCGTTCCGAGTAACGCGCCCCTGGATGTCGACGTTGCCGCCGCCGTTGTTGAGCACCTGGCCGTTGGAAATCTGCAGGCCGTAGCGGAGACTAGGATCGCACGCGCCGCTTTGCGTCATAATGACGACGCTCCAGTTGCCGTCGAATGCATCGCGGGCCGAGCGCGCCGAGGCCGGGCCGACAACAACGACGCAGGCCGCTGCTACAAGCCCGGCTTGCATGGCGGTCCGAAGCCGCCGATCGATCGTGCGCCCACCGCTTTCTTGCTGGTGTAGCAGACGGATGGTCTTGCTGAACATGTCGCATCTCCTGGTGTCTGTCGCGGCGGCCGCGCCGCCCAACGATCAAACCGCGCCGACGCTGACCGGTTCCTGTTAACAATGCGCACGCGCGAAAAGAACATTCTGGCTGCAATTTTCGTCGATTGCGTTTGTGTGCAAAACCGCGCGAAAAAAGGTAGTTTCGATGGCAAAAGAACCGATCATGACCGGATAGCCGCAACCCCCGGTCCGGCGCAGGGAGGAAAACGATGAAAAAGCTTGCAGCCGCCGTGGTGGCGGGCGCCGCGTTGTCGCTCGCTTGCATGGGCCTTGCGCAGGCCAAGGGCAAAACCATCGGGGTGTCCTGGTCGAACTTCCAGGAAGAGCGCTGGAAGACCGACGAAGCAGCGATCAAGGCCGCGATCGCCGCGAGCGGCGACAAATATATTTCCGCCGACGCGCAATCCTCGGCGCAAAAGCAATTGACCGACATCGAAAGCCTGATCGCGCAGGGCGCAAACGCGCTGATCGTGCTGGCGCAGGATTCCTCGGCCATCGCGCCGGCGGTGGCGAAAGCGATCGACGAAGGGATTCCTGTGATCGGCTACGACCGGCTGATCGAGAATCCGAACGCGTTCTACATCACCTTCGACAACAAAGAGGTCGGGCGCATGCAGGCGCGCGGCGTTTTGGCCGTCAAGCCGACGGGGAATTACGTCTTCATCAAGGGCTCCGCCGCCGATCCCAACGCCGATTTTCTGTTCTCCGGGCAGATCGAGGTGCTCAAAGAATTAATCGACTCCGGCAAGATCAAGAATGTCGGCGAGGCCTATACCGACGGCTGGCTGCCGGCGAATGCGCAGAAGAACATGGAGCAGATCCTGACCAAGACCAACAACAAGGTCGATGCGGTCGTCGCCTCGAACGACGGCACCGCCGGCGGCGCCATTGCGGCGCTCGCCGCGCAGGGCCTTGCGGGCGCGGTGGCGGTGTCCGGCCAGGACGGCGATCACGCGGCTTTGAACCGCATCGCGCTGGGCGCGCAAACCGTCTCCGTGTGGAAAGACGCGCGCCAGCTCGGCCGGCAGGCGGCCGAGATCGCGTCGCTTCTCGCCAGTGGGAAAAAGATGAGCGAGGTGCCGGGCGTGGTGAAGTTTTCCGGCGGCCCGAAGAAGGTCGAGATGAATTCGGTGTTCCTCAAACCGATCCCGATCACATCGAACAATCTCGACGTCGTCATCGACGCCGGCTGGGTGAAGAAGGACGAAATCTGCCGCGGCGTGAAACCGGGCACGGTCAAGGTCTGCGGGTGACGATGCCGGCAGCCAAGAATGCGCCCTCTCCCCTTGCGGGAGAGGGCTGCTCGGCGGCTCAACAACAAGAATGGGTTAGGGGTTGGACCCCTCATCCACTTGAGCGTGCTCAACGTCCGGCGTTGCCTTCTCCCGCAAGGGGAGAAGGCACGGATTGGAGCGCGGCGCTTCCACTGGGCTGGCGATGAAGCAAAGTTTGCCGCCTCCCCTCGCCCGCTTCCTCACAGCCACCGAACTCGACACGCGCCTGCTCGGCATGATCGGCGCGCTACTGCTGATCTGGATCGGCTTTCATCTAGCGTCCGGTGGATTGTTCCTGACCCCGCGCAATCTGTGGAATTTGTCGGTGCAGTCCGCGCCGGTCGCGATCATGGCGACCGGCATGGTGCTGGTCATCGTCACCCGCAACATCGATCTGTCGGTGGGCTCGATGCTCGGCTTTCTCGGCATGATCATGGGTGTCGTCCAGACCGATCTGCTGCCGCAACTGCTCGGCTACGACTGCCCGGCGATCTGGATGCTCGCGCTCGCCGCCGGGCTCGTGCTGGGCGCTGCGCTCGGCGCGCTGCAAGGCTTTATCATCGCCTATCTCGGCATCCCCTCTTTCATCGCCACGCTCGGCGGGCTTCTGGTCTGGCGCGGCGGCGCCTGGTGGGTGACGCATGGGCAGACCGTCGCGCCGCTTGACGCGACTTTTCGGTTGATGGGCGGCGGGCCGGAGGGTGCGATCGGCGCGACCTGGAGCTGGGTGGTCGGCGCGCTCGCCTGCGCTGCCGTGGTGTTCTTATTGATGCACGGGCGTGCCCGCCGCCGGACGTTTGCATTTACGCCGCGGCCGCTTGCCGCTGAAATCTTTATCGGCGGCGTCGCCTGCGCGCTGATCCTTGTCGCCGTTGCCGTCGCCAACGCTTATCCGTGGCCGATCGGCAGCGTGCGCCGCTACGCGCAGGCGCAAGGCATGGCGCTCCCGGACGGCGGTTTGTTCATCGCGCATGGCGTCGCCATTCCGGTGTTGATCGCCATCGGCGTCGGCGTCGTCGTGACGTTTCTCGCGACGCGTACGCGCTTTGGCCGCTATGTCTATGCCATCGGCGGCAATCCGGAAGCAGCCGAACTTGCCGGTATCGACACCCGGGCGGTGATCCTGAAAGTGTTCATGCTGATGGGAATTCTCGCCGCCATCAGCGGCGCCATCTCGATCGCCCGGCTGAACGCCGCAACCAATTCCGAGGGCACGCTCGACGAACTTCTGGTCATTGCTGCAACCGTCATCGGCGGCACCTCGCTTGCCGGCGGCACCGGCAGCGTCGCCGGCGCGATGCTCGGCGCCGTGCTGATGCAATCGCTGCAATCGGGCATGGTGCTCTTGGGCGTCGACACGCCGCTGCAGAGCATTGTCGTCGGCATCGTCTTGGTGATCGCAGTCGGGCTCGATGCGCTTTACCGCAGGCGGCGCGAATGACCAACGCCGCCGGCACGCCGCTTGTCGAGATGCGCGATGTCTCGCTCGCCTTCGGCGGCGTTCATGCCGTCGATCGCGCCTCGATCGACCTTTACGCCGGCGAAGTGGTGGCGCTGCTCGGTCACAACGGCGCCGGCAAATCGACGGTGGTCAAGATTCTGTCAGGCGCCTATGCGCGCGACGCCGGCCGCATCTTCGTCCGCGGCGCCGAAGCGACCATCGCCAATCCGCGCGACGCCAAGGCTTTGGGTATCGAAACGATCTATCAGACGTTGGCGTTGGCGGACAACATCGACACCGCCGCCAACCTGTTTCTCGGCCGCGAATTGCGCACGCGCTTCGGCACGCTCGACGACATCGCCATGGAAGCGCGGGCGCGCGCGGTGATGGGTCGGCTCAATCCGCACTTCCATCGTTTCAAGGAGCCGGTCGCGGCGCTCTCCAGCGGGCAGCGCCAGTCGGTAGCGATCGCGCGCGCGATTTTGTTCAATGCGCAAATCCTGATCATGGACGAACCGACCGCGGCGCTCGGCCCGCAGGAAACCGCGCAGGTCG
>CAYWNY010000260.1:0-4216 GCA_964459765.1 uncultured Hyphomicrobiales bacterium
TCCCGGTCACGACCTTCGCCGGTAAAAAGGTCGCCGTGTTCGGGCTGGGCGGCTCCGGCCTGATCAGCGCCAGCGCCCTTCTCGCCGGCGGTGCCGATGTCGTTGCCTACGACGACGATCCCCAAAGCGTCGCCAAGGCCAATGCCGCCGGGATTCCGACTGCCGATTTGCGGAGCTACGATTGGTCGAAGCTTGCGGCGCTGGTGCTGGCGCCGGGCGTTCCGCTGACCCATCCGGCGCCGCACTGGACCGTGCGGTCGGCGCAACAAGCCGGCGTCCCGGTGATTGGCGACATCGAGCTGTTTTGCGGAGAGCGCCGCGCGCTCGCGCCGCAAGCGCCGTTCGTCGCCATCACCGGCACCAACGGCAAGTCCACGACCACGGCGCTCCTCGCCCATCTTGCAGCGTCCGCCGGCCTGGATGTGCAGCTTGGCGGAAATATCGGCACCGCCATCCTGTCGCTTGAGCCGCCCGCGCCCGACCGCGTCTACGTCGTCGAATGTTCGTCCTACCAGATTGATCTCGCGCCGACGCTTGATCCTTCCGTCGGCATCCTCATCAACCTGAGCGAAGATCATCTCGATCGTCACGGCACTATGGAACACTACGCGGCGGTCAAAGAACGCCTGGTCGCCGGCGTTCCAGCGAGCGGAACCGCCATCGTCGGTGTCGAGGACGAATGGTGCGCGGCGATCGCCGATCGCCTCGAACGCGCCAACAAAAACGTCGTGCGTATTTCCGTGCGTCGTGCGCTTGCCGACGGCGTTTATGTCGACGGATACACGATCAACCGCGCTGCGGGTGGCAGCGTTACGGCAATCGCCGAGCTTGGCGGCATCAATTCGCTGCGCGGACTGCACAATGCGCAGAACGCCGCTTGCGCGACGGCTGCCGCGCTGGCGCTCGGCCTTTCCGCAGAAGCGATCCAGGCCGGGCTGCGATCATTCCCCGGCCTTGCGCATCGCATGGAAGAAGTCGGCCGCCGCGGGCGGGTCTTGTTCGTCAACGATTCCAAAGCCACCAATGCCGACTCGGCGGCGCAGGCGCTCGCCTGCTTTGCCGACATTTTCTGGATCGCCGGCGGTAAGCCGAAAACCGGCGGCATCGAGCCGCTGCGCGGCTTCTTTCCGCGTATCCGCAAGGCCTATCTGATTGGCGAGGCGGCCGAGGAATTCGCCGCGACACTGGGCGATACCGTCGGCCACGAAATCGACGGCACGCTCGATAAAGCGCTTGCTGCGGCTGCCCGCGATGCCGAGGCTTCGGCCGCCGAGGAGCTAGTGGTGCTACTCTCGCCAGCCTGCGCTTCCTTCGACCAATACCGCAATTTCGAGGTACGCGGCGACGCCTTCCGGGCGCTGGTCCGGGGCCTGCCCGGGGTGAAATGACGCCGTTTTAATCCGTTGGAAACCACGGCGGTGTCACCACTAGGCTCGGGATTCCCCTGGGGACTCTATGGCCTCGCGCGCGCAGCCCACGCCGCTCAGCGAATGGTGGCGGACGATCGACCGGCTCACGATGGCGGCGCTGGGCGCGCTGATGCTTGGCGGCATCGTGCTTTGCCTGGCCGCCAGTCCGCCGGTTGCCGCGCGCATCGGCCTTGATCCGTTCCACTTCGTCAACCGGCAGGTGCTGTTCCTCATTCCCGCCGCCGCCGTTTTGGTAACGACCTCGTTTCTGTCGCCGCACCAGATTCGCAAACTTGCGCTGATCGTTTTTGCCGTCAGCCTCGTGTTGGTCGCCGCCACGCCTTACTTCGGCGCCGAGATCAAAGGCGCGCGGCGCTGGCTGGTGATCCTCGGCATGAACATCCAGCCGTCGGAGTTCCTCAAACCGGCCTTTGTCATTCTGGTCGCCTGGCTGTTCGGTGAGTCGGGAAAACGCTCGGACATGCCGGCGAACACCATCGCGCTCGTGCTGCTCGTGATCGTCGTGAGTCTGTTGGTCCTGCAGCCGGACTTCGGACAGACCATGCTGGTCACGTTGGTGTGGGGCGCGCTGTTCTACATGGCCGGCATGCGCTTTATCTGGGTGCTGGGCTTGGGCGCAACCGCGAGCGTCGGGCTGCTTGCGGCATTTTACACCGTCCCGCACGTCGCCCAGCGCATCAACCGCTTTCTCGATCCGGCCTCCGGCGACACCTTCAACATCGACATTGCGACGGAGTCCTTTGTCCGCGGCGGCTGGTTCGGCCGCGGTCCGGGCGAAGGCACGATCAAACGCATCCTTCCGGAAGGCCACACCGATTTCGTCTTCGCCGTCGCCGGCGAAGAATTCGGCGTCGTGCTTTGCCTCATTCTGGTTGCTTTGTTCGCTTTCATTGTCATCCGCGCCCTGCTCAAGGCGATGCGCAACGACGATCCTTTCCTGCGCTTTGCCGCCACGGGATTGGCGATCCTGTTCGGCCTGCAATCGACCATCAACATGGCGGTGAACCTGCATCTGATGCCGGCCAAGGGAATGACGTTGCCGTTCATTTCCTACGGCGGCTCGTCTTTGATTTCGCTCGCTTACGGCATGGGCATGCTGATCGCACTCACCCGTGAACGGCCGCAGGCGCAGCTTTCCGGCGGGTTTAGGCTCGCCGCGAGCGGCGCGTGAGCGACACCGCGGACCGCGCACCGGTCCTAGTCGCGGCCGGCGGCACCGGCGGCCATCTGTTCCCGGCCGAGGCGCTGGCCGCGGCACTCACCGCGCGCGGCATTGTCGTGCATCTCGCCACCGACCGGCGTGCGACGCGCTACGGCGGCGCTTTCGCCGATGATGCGGTGCACGTGATCGCGAGCGCGACGCTGCGCGCGAGAAATCCATTCGCGCTCCTTCGAACTGCGGCATCCCTCGGCGTCGGCATCGCGCAAGCGTGGGCGCTGATCGGCCGGCTCAAGCCCAGCGCCGTCGTCGGCTTTGGCGGCTATCCGACCGTGCCGCCGCTTTTGGCGGCGGCTTGGCGCAGCACCCCGACCCTGATCCACGACGCCAACGCGGTCATCGGCCGCGCCAATCGGTTGCTGGCACCGCGCGTCGATGCGATCGCGACGAGTTTTCCCGATGTATTTCGCAACGAACCGCGTCTTGCGGCGAAGGCAACGCTCACCGGCAATCCGGTCCGCCCGGCGGTGGTTACGGCGGCGGCAACGCCTTATCCGGCGGCGCTCGATCCGCTGCGCCTTTTAATTTTCGGCGGCAGTCAGGGTGCCCGGGTCATGGCCGATGTCGTCCCGGCGGCGATCGCGCTCCTCGAACCGGCTTCACGTGCGCGCTTCGCCATCGGCCAGCAGGCCCGCGAGGAAGATCTGACGCGCGTCCGCTCTGCTTATGGCAACTCGGGCGTAACCGCGGAGGTCGCGCCGTTTTTCACCGATCTGCCGGCGCGCATTGCCGCCAGTCATCTGATCGTGGCGCGCTCAGGGGCCTCGACGGTCGCCGAGCTTTCGGCCATTGGACGTCCGGCCATTCTGGTGCCGCTGCCGCACGCGCTCGACCAAGATCAATTCGCCAATGCCGCCGTGTTGGCCGATGCCGGCGCGGCGATTCGGCTCAAGCAGGACGACTTTACCCCGCGGCGTCTCGCCACCGAGCTCGCGGCGTTGGCCGGCGAGCCGCAACGGCTCGCGGCCATGGCGGTGGCGGCAAAGTCTACCGGCCGGCTTGATGCCGCAGACCGGCTTGCCGATCTCGTTCTGAAGGTAGCGGCGGGCGGCGTAAACTATTAGGGTCGTTCCACTTATTGTTTTTTTGGAGACTTCGAGCGCAATCGCATCGGACTGGATCGATTGACGCTCTAACATTTTGGTGGTGCATGATCTTTTCGGAAAACCGGCTGGCACTTTTCCGGATCATGCCCGGATGAAGCTGCCGCGCAACATCGGTCCGGTGCATTTTATCGGCATCGGCGGCATCGGCATGAGCGGTATCGCCGAGGTGATGGTGAACCTCGGCTATGTCGTGCAGGGCTCCGATCAGGCCGAGGGCGCCAACGTCAAAAGGCTGCGCGAGAAGGGCGTCGCCATCGCCATCGGGCACGCCGCCGCCAATTTAGGTGACGCCGAGGTCGTCGTCGTTTCCTCGGCGATCAAGCCCGATAATCCGGAACTCCTCGCCGCGCGTGTGCAGCGGCTGCCGGTCGTGCGCCGCGCCGAAATGCTCGCCGAGCTGATGCGCCTGAAAAGCTGCGTCGCCATTGCCGGCACGCACGGCAAGACCACGACCACCTCGA
>CAYWNY010000261.1:0-4165 GCA_964459765.1 uncultured Hyphomicrobiales bacterium
ATGATTCATTGACGTTGTCGAAGCTGAATCCGCCGTGCAGTTTGTCGGCGAGCGCCGCGCGCTTCTTCAGTTCGGCAACCGAGAGATAACCGGGCGGCGCAAGGAAGTTCGGCGTGGTGCGCAGCGCATCCTCGAAGAAATAGCGGATGTGCTCGACCGCTTCCGCTTCCGCCTTTTCCTTGGTCTCCGCGACGTAGGTGATAACCTGCAAAGGCAGCTGCTCCGGCCGCACCGGGTGTCCGTGTTCCGCCGAGCTTTTGCGCAGTTGCTGGTTGAGCTCGAGCGCGCGCGTCTTGGAGACGAACACTGCGGAATAGCCGAACCCATGCTTGGCCGCGAGCTCGACCGTCTCCGGGCTGCCGGTGCCAACGATGTAGCACGGCGGATGCGGCTTCTGATAAGGCCGCGGCCACGGATTGAGGTAGCGGTAAGTGTAAAAGTCGCCGTAATAGGTCGTCGGGCCGTCCGCCGTCCAGGCTTGCAGAATGATGTCGATCGACTCCCGGTAGCGCGCGCGCGCGGTGGCCGGACTGATCGGGTTGGCCCAGTATTCCATGCCGGTGCCGAGCGGGAACGCGACCTCGAGACGGCCCTGCGACATCACGTCGAGCATGGCGTATTCCTCGGCTAGCCGGTTCGGATATTCGAGATTGGGCGGCGTGCCCCAGACGCAGATCTTCACGTTCTTGGTTTGCGGGATGATCGCCGCGGCGATCAGGTTCGGCGCCGCCATCATGCTGTAGGCGGTGTTGTGATGCTCGTTGACGACAACGGCGTCGAAGCCGACCTTTTCGGCGAGCAGGAGTTCGGCGATGTAACGGTTGTAGAGCGCGTGCCCCTTTTCCGGATCATAAAATTTGTTGGGGAAGTCGACCCAGGTCGAGTGAAATTCTTTGTGGTTCTCCGGCAAGTGCACGTAAGGCATGAAATGCATGAAGTCGAAGCGCAGCGCACCGCTCATTGGAACCTCCCTGTCACTCGACCCTGCCGACGCTGGAAGACTTAAAATGCAGCGCTGTCGGGGGTAACGGCCGACATTCTTATCACCGTATCGGCTCGGGCGGGATTTTGCTGCGCGTTCGCATCAAGCGCAAGCATTACTTCGAGCATTACTTGCGCATGGCATCGATGCCGACATTCGTCCGACTATCGAACAAGCCGCGTTTTGTTTGTTGTAGGCGCAACGCCCACCGGTCGGCACAAACCGCAACCCTTGGCTGAAGTGTCACAACGAGTCCCGGTTTTGGGCCAAACACCGGCATAACTAATGTCGCAGGCCCGCGCGCAAAACCTTAAAAAATGTGACTATCGGCGAACCGCTGCGCGATAGGCACTTGGGCTAAGCCCCACTAATCGGTGGAAGCGCCGATTGAACGTGGACAGGTCGCCAAAGCCGACCGCAAAGGCAATCGCCGCGACGCCGTCTGACGTTTGCCGCAACCGCACCGCTGCGGCGCGCAACCGAGTCAACAGAATGAATTGGTAGGGCGTCATGTCGACGATCGCACGAAAGGTGCGCAGGAAATGATAAGGGCTCATTGCCGCTGCGGCGGCAAGATCGGATAATGAAATCGTTCCTTCCGATTGGGCCTCGATCTGGCGCAAGGCATTTGTAATCCGGCGCTCGTCACGCCGCGATGGCGCGGATGGGCTTTTGTTCGCGTCCGCCAAGACCGTCAAAACGGAGGCACTAAGCCGCAAAGCCAATTCCTCGAATTCCGCCTCGTCGCCGTCAGCGCTCGCCGCTTCCGCCGCGGCGATCATTGGCAGCAACGCCGGGTGTGGCGGCAGGCGCGGCACGGCAAATAGAATCTTGCGCACGCCACAAACCGCGGACGCAACTCGCTCAAGGAATTCAGGCGTGAACTGAAACGCAATGCAGCGATCGCCGACGGCGTGCTCATGACCGCATTCGAAACGATGATGCCGATTGCCGAGCAGCAGCGCTCCCGGCGCCAAAACCGCGGACCCGAGCGACGACCGGTACCGGAAGGTTCCGCTCGTCACCGCGGCGACGCAGGTGGCCTCGTGCTGCTCCTCATACGCGCGGTGCCGCGGCCCGAACCTGCAAACGACATCGTCGACGCGCCAGCCAGCACCGGAAGCCAGATGATGTGCGGTCAGCGACATGCGCGAAGTTTAGCAATTTTTCCCAAGCGGCGCAGGAGCGCGGCGAATTAATAGATAGCGACAATTTTGAACGCGCAAAGAGGCTTCGGCAGTGACTGAGAATTGTTTCGTGACCGCGCTTCACAGCAGCGGCCCCGCCGCCGATCGTGCCGAGAAAATGATGCTCTATGGCCGCTTCATCGGCAGCTGGTCCATGGCGGCGACGGTTTACCCCGACGACGGCAGCCGGCACGAGGCCGCCGGCAAAATTCACGTCGGCTGGGTGCTCGAGGGGCGCGCCATTCAGGACGCCTGGATCCTGCCGGGCGTTTTTTATGGCACGACGCTGCGCGTCTACGATCCGGCCCTCGATGCGTGGCACATTCTGTGGAGCGATCCGCTGCGGCAGCTCTACACCCGGCAGATCGGCCGCGCGCAGGGCAATGACATCGTCCAATACGGCAGCAACGACGCCGGTGACACGCTGCGCTGGAGCTTTACCGAAATTGCCGCCGACTCATTTCGCTGGACCGGCGAGCGCTCACGCGATGGGGGAAAGGACTGGCATCTTCAGGCCGACTTTCTTGCGCGCCGCCTGTCCGCGGACTGCGTTCTAAACCGCAGGGAGTAACAAACCATGATCGATCATGTTTCCATAGGCGTCGCTGACACGGCGCGTGCCAAGCGCTTCTACGATGCAGCATTGAAACCGCTTGGTTACGGGTGCCTGAGCGAAGGTCCCGGATCGCTTGGCAATGGGCGAGACAGCGTTGTCTTTTGGAAAAGCGAAACAGCGCACCCGGTCGTGCCTCACGCGAAATCGGGTCCGCACTTTTGCTTCGCCGCGCCGACGCCAGCCAGTGTGGACGCGCTCCATGCCGCCGCGATCAAAAACCACGGCCGCGACAACGGCACGCCGGGCCTGCGCGCCGACTATGGTCCCGGCTACTATGCGGCCTTTGTTGTCGACCCCGACGGCTATCGGCTCGAAGCGCATTGCGGGAATATGACCGGAAATAGAATGGGCCGGCGCGAGCGCCGGCCCACCAGCAGTTTCGATTCGCGAACTTTTACTCGTAGCTCTTCTTGCAGGGCGGATTGTCGCGTCCCGGCGGCACGAACTTGTCGAAGGCCGCCTTGGAGAAGCCGAGCCGCTCCTGCACGTTCGGGATGACCTTCACCACCTTGCTGATCAAGTCGCCGTTGTCGGCCTTGACCACTTCGGTGACGAAGTTCGTTCCGATCGCCTGACGGTTCTCGTCGAGCGTGATTTTGCCGTTAGGCGCGTCGAGCTCGATCTTGTTCAGCGCAGCGCGGAACTTCTTGTTGCCGTCGGACAGGTCGCCGCCAGCCTGCTCGTAGGCTTTAAACACCGCGTCGGCCGAGTTGTAGTAGTTGATCGCCAACAGCGACGGGCTGGCGAACGCATTCTTGAAGAAGCCGGTCTTGGCGTGGGCCTGATAGGCCTTCACGAAAGCCTGCCACTTAGGGTTCGGATCGTTGTCGGCCATGCCGCTCGCTGCGATGGTGCCGATCAATGCATCCTTGGCCTTGCCTTTCGACGACAACACGGTCTGGTCGACCATGATCGAGCCGCCGAGCAGGTGCGCGTGACCGCCAGCCTGCTGATACTGATTGAGGAAGTTGACCGCGTCGGCGCCGCCGAGGCCGAGATAGATGGCGTCGACGTCATCCGGCAGCGATGAGATAACCGAGGCGAAGTCCTTGGTGCCGAGCGGCACCCAGAAGCGCTTGGTGATCTCGCCGCCGGCCTTGCAGAATTCGACCGTCAGTCCCATCACCTGGGTATAGACGAAGGAATAGTCTTCGCCGACCGTCGCGATCTTCTTGTAACCCTTCACATTGTAGGCGTAGTCGCCGAGGCCGGCTTGCCACTGCGCACCATCCATGTTGGTGCGATAGAAGGTCGGCGACGGCGTGACGCCGGCCGACGGATCGCCGTAGGTCGTCTCCAGCGCGCCGGACGCGGAGTTCATCACCGTGATCTGCGGCTGGGTCTTCGAGTAATCGCGGATCGCGATGCCTTCGGAACCCG
>CAYWNY010000262.1:0-4149 GCA_964459765.1 uncultured Hyphomicrobiales bacterium
TGATTGTGGCAAAAATAAGGCGTTATGCGAATGACAGCGAAAATAAATGTGAAGAGCATGGACGGAGCGTGGGCGAATGACATGCGAAACGCTATGGCTTTGTGCGGGATCGGAAGACAGCGAAAAAAGGCGTTTCGCCAACCATTGCGCGCGTGAGGGGGGCAATTCGCCAACTGTAGGTTGAAAGTTGAATACGTGAGGTGTTTAAAGTTAGCTGGAAGTGGTTGAAATTGTTAAATAAAAGCACTATGTTCAGGAAGTGCTGCGATAGGGGGGTGGAAGTGATTGAAAAGATTGAACTATGCTACTATATGGTGATTTTCGCCAGAGAAAGAGCTATGGGCCTCTCTCGCGTCGGTCAAAAAATGGACGCGAGAGAGAGGCCAATGCCTATCGTTTGGAAATATAGAGTTAGAAGACATTATTATCCACATTCCATGCAAAAAGACCATGCAAAAACAATGACTTAGCTCTATAGTGTCAGTAGCCTCTAGTAAACTGTTAAACCACCCGGCTAACATCTTGATATTGCTGGGCTCACTATTATGTCGCCCAGGCGTCTAGATTAGCGACTAGTATTATGGAGAGACATAGTGATTGACCTAATTCGCCACGCAATAGTTGTGTGAGCGATAGTGATACACGCACCCTGATACGTGACAGGTATGTTTTCGCCCTGGTAGTCTCACGTGACGCTGCTCGCGTACTGCATGAGCCTTCACGCATAAGCCCTTGATGATTAATGTGTTCACTAGTTGTCACTATGTCATCCTGCGCAACTCGGGCTCAGCGGAGGCCCCCGCGCGGCGTGAAATTTTTTCGGGTAGCCTCCGCAACTTGACGCATTTTTCAAATTCAGCTATATGCTTTGTACTCACATCCCGGAGTCTCGCCATGATGACCCGAAAGCAATACCGAGTATTTACCTATATAGACTCTTTCATTTCACGAACTGGCGTGTCGCCAACCTACCACAACATAGCAAGTGTTTTGCACCTGAAAACAGACTACGAGGCTTATACTTTTGTTCGCAGAATAATTGCGCAAGGTTTCTTGTATAAGACTAACACGGAGCCGCCAGTCTTAAAGATAGGTCGGCATCCAACGCCAGACGAGTTGACAAAACTGCCAGAAGAAGCAAAGACAAGCTCGGACCGAACACAGGCGGCTCGATCTTTTCTTGCCTACCAGCGCGAAGCCGACCTGAAAGACCCTGCGTCCAAGCGAGAACGTTTTGCCTATAATCAAGGCGTAGCTGACGCCAAGGCTCGCATGCCGCAGAATATTGTCGAGGCTTATGAGCGGGGCTTACGAGAAGGAAAACGGCAGAATACCGTTGATCTATCGAAAGCCTACAGAGACGGGTATCGCGCAGCCGTTGACGAGTTGACGGCAGTGATCAAGCGTGCATAATTGCTTTTGACAGTCCTCCCTAGTTCTGTCGTTGACGCACCAGACTTGCCCCGAGCTCACACTTGGGGCATTTTCTTTTCATGGGCGACCGCAAGGAACTGCTGCTCGAACTGTCCCGCGATCGGGCGCTGGCGCATGCAGTGCTCTTTGCAAAGCGGCATGGTGACGAGACTGCGCAGTGTCATCGCGAAATGCTGCGCGACTGGCATGGCCCTCACCCCCGTGTTCTGTCCATGGGCTTTCGTGGCATTGCCAAGTCGACGCTCGCCGAGGAAGCTATTGTCATTGCTGGTTGCGAGCGTGAGTTTTGGAACATCGTCATCGTCGCCGAGAACGAGGCGCGTGGCGTCGACCGCCTGCGCGCGATCAAGTATGAGATTGAGAACAACGAGTTTATCGAGGCGGTCTATGATGTAGGCCCCGGATCGACCTGGGGAGAAACCAAGATCATCCTGTCCAACGGCGTGATGATCCAATCCTATGGCCGGGCGCAGTCGCTACGCGGCATCAAGTACCTCAACCATCGCCCTGGTCTGATCTTCTGTGACGACTTGGAAACGGAAACGACGGTCCGTGATCCTGAGACGCGGCGCAAGACCCGGCAATGGTTCTGGTCGGCGCTGGTCAACGCGCTCGACAAAAATGGCAAGCTGCGCATGGCCGCGACCCCGCTCGACCCCGACGCGCTCGCCGTCAACATTTCCAAGGATGACAATTGGCTGACCAAGACATATCCGATCGAGTACCGCGACCCTGAGACCGGCGAGCGCGTGGCGACATGGCCGGCGCGCTTCCCCCTGCCCTGGATCGACGCCAAGCGCAATGAGTTGCAAAGGGCCGGCGAAGGGACGCAGTTTGCGCAGGAGTTCATGTGCGAGGCTGTCGACCCGGCAAGCCGCACCTTTCAGTCCGAACACTTCAAGACACGGGCGCAAGTCCCCTCGTGGCACGCGACTTACGCGGTCTACGATCCGGCGCGCACGGTCAAGGCGACCAGCGCCACAACCGGCAAAGTCGTTTTTTCATGGATCGGGCCACGCCTGGTCGTCTGGCAGGCCGACGCGCGCAAGTGGTTGCCGAACGAGATTATCGATGACATTTTCGCTGTCAACGAGCAGTTCAACCCGGTCCTGATCGGCGTCGAGGAAACGGGGTTGAACGAGTGGATCATGACGCCGTTGCGGCAGGAGCAGGTGAAGCGCGCGACGCTGGTTCCGCTGCGGGCGCTCAACGCCCCCAAAGGCAAGTTCGACTTCATTCGCGGTTTGCAGCCGTTCTTCAAGGCGGGGCAGGTCGAGTTTGCTTCCGACGACTCTGGCATGCAGCTTTTGAAAGCGCAGCTTTTGTCGTTTCCGACCGGCGATATCGACGCGCCGAACGCGCTCGCCTACGCCCTGACGATCCAGCCGCAGCAGTTGGTCTATGATGGCTTCGACGGGGCGGTGCATGTCGACGACCGTCTGACGGTGCTGCCGGCCTCGCTGTGCTGGCTTGCTGTCAACGCCACGTCGACCGTGACAACCGCCATTCTGGTGCAGGTGCAAAACGGCGTCATGCGCATACTGTTCGATTGGCTGCGCGAAGGCGATCCCGGTCTGACGCTCGCCGATATCGTCAAGGAAGCCCGGCTTGAGATTGTCGCGCCGCGACTACGACTCCCGGTAAAAGGCGCGCCCATGGACGGTGGGCAGGCGTTGAAGCTGGTCGCGCCGCCCGAGCATTGGGGCGACTACGACAACATCGGCATGCGGTCGAGCGCCCGGCGTGTTCCTGTTGAGCTTAATCGGGGCGGCCGGTTGACTGAGGGGCGAGACGAGTTGCGCGAGGCCATGACACACTCCGTCCATGGCATGCCGGCCTTCCAGATTTCGCCTCGCGCCAGTTGGACGCTGCGCGCCCTGACCGGCGGACATGCCTATCGCACCAAGAAGGGCGAGCTTGAGCTTGTCGACGGGCCTTACGCCGTCCTTATGGGCGGCCTCGAAACTTTCGCCGGGCTGTTGCGAAATCCGACTGATGTGGACAACGCCTTGAATTATTCCTACACTCCCGAAGGACGGCGCTATCTGTCCGCGCTTGCTAGGGGTTAAGTCCCATGAAAAAGCTACTTGCGGTTCTGGCGCTTTTGCTGTTCGCCAGCGGGGCGGGCGCGCAGCAGTCGGGCAACGTCGGCGGGTACAACAAGATTTTCTCTTGGCCGCCGGCCAGCAACGCGACGCCATTCAGCACCAGCGCCTACACGGCCAACTACGCCATGGGCGGGCTGCAAACGCTGTCTGTGTTTCGGGCGGTCGCGCAGCCGAGCGGGCTGGTTGACTATGTTGGCGTCGGCTCCAAGGGGGGCATGACGACGGGTACTGAGATTTGGGGGTTTACCAAGTTTCCAGCCAGCGCATGTAAAGACAGTACAGCGTTTACGCTATCGCCATTGGACTTGCCCTATATCATCCCTGGCTTTCCGGTCTTGGTCACGCCAGCGCAGACCAACGGGCAGACGCCGGCGGTGTCGTCGCAGAACATCAGTAACGTCGTCAGCGTGCAGAATGCGGATAGCCCACAAACGACCAATCTCTATTTCTGCGCCGTGACGACAGGCACGCCAACGCTTGGTAGCACAAGCGATCTTGTGTTCACCTATGCGGTGTCACAGGACTGACGCGATGACCTTCCTCCGTCATTTCCCCTTCGCCCTCATCGTCGCTGCCGTCCTCGGGTTGGGGATGGGGGAGGGAGAGG
>CAYWNY010000263.1:0-4071 GCA_964459765.1 uncultured Hyphomicrobiales bacterium
GCCTCGATCAACGCGACGCTGTCGCGTTCGATCGTCACCCATCTCACGGTGTCGCTGTCGCTCTTGGCTCTGTTGTTGTTCGGCGGTCAGGCGATCCGCAGTTTCACCGCGACGATGATGTTCGGCGTGGTCCTGGTTGGCACCTACACCTCGGTCTTCATTGCCTCGCCGATCCTGATTTACCTCGGCGTCGGCCGCGCCCGTTTGGGTGAGCCGGAGGCTACCGAAGCGGAAGCGCCGCCGACGGCACCGAATGCACCGCCGTTATCGCCGCCGCCGTCCAAGCCTTCGTCGCCGCGCCAGCGCGCGCGTTCGCGGCGCTAGACCATGATCCGACCGCTTTTTCGTTGGCGCATGATCTTTTCGGAAAACCGGCCGCCACTTTTCCGGATCATGCGTTAGTGTCCGATCCACACCTCCCGCAGCAGTCGGTGATCGATTCGTACGGCGAGGGCGGTTTTCGCTTTGCCGGCATGTCGCATCGCGGCTCGCTGTTGTGTCTGCCTGACGGCCTTTGGGCGTGGCCGGTCACAAGCCCAGCCGATCTTACCGAGGTCTCGCTCGCGCCGGTGTTTACGCGCGCCGGCGACTTGGACTTTTTCATCCTCGGCACCGGCGGCAAGCCCTGGGCCGTGCCGCAGCCCTTGCGCGCGCGCTTTCGCGACGCGCAGATTTCGCTCGACGCGATGACGACCGGTGCAGCGGTGCGCACCTACAACGTGATGCTTTTAGAAAGCCGGCGGGTCGGCGCTGCTCTGATCGCCGATTGAGACCTGCTAATCTCGGCGCCATGCAGGACGCATTTGCCTATTGCGCCGAGCTCGTGCGGGCAGCCGATCACGATCGCTTCATCGCGGCTTTGTTCGCGGCAAGCGAGCGACGCGCCGCGCTCAACGCGCTTTATGCATTTAACGTTGAAGTGGCGCGGGTGCGCGAGGCGGCGCATGCGGCGTTGCCGGGCGAAATCCGACTGCAATGGTGGAGCGATGTCGTGAGCCGGCGGCGTGACGAAGAAGCGGGCGCCAATCCAGTGGCGGCGGCGCTGCTGACGACCATGGAACGGCATAACCTTAAAGCTTCGCCTTTGCTCGATCTGATCGAAGCGCGGCGCTTCGATCTATACGAAGACCCGATGGCGAGTGTGGCCGACCTGGAAACCTACACGCGCCGCACGTCCTCGTCGCTGTTCGCGCTCGCAGCACAAATTCTCGCCGATGTCGATGCGCCGGCAGTTGCCGAGCCGGCCGGCATCGCTTACGGCATCGCGGCAATCCTGCGCGCTTTGCCGGTACACATTGCGCGGCGGCAGCTTTATCTGCCCATAGAACTCCTCGACCGCCATCAGGTGACTATGGCCGATCTGTTCGCAGGCCGCCCTGCTGCCGGGCTTGCCGCTGCCGTCGCCGAATTGCGCGATCTCGCGCGCGGTCATCTTCGCATCCTGCGCGAGCGGCTTGAGCTACTGCCGCTATCGGCAGTGCCGGCATTTTTGCCGGTGGCGTTAGTCGCGCCGTCGCTCGCAAAAACGGCGCGCGGCGATCCCCTCGCGCCCCGGGAGATTGCGCCCTGGCGGCGCCAGTGGCTGATCTGGCGTGCGGCCCGCAATCCGGCGCGTATTGCCGGCTGAACCAAGAACGCGAGCAACCATGGGAGGCCTCGATGCGATCGTGTTCGACACAAAAAATCTGACGCTACAGAGTGACGATGGCGGCGAACGCGTTTGGGTAAGTGGGGCCGGCGACGTGGTGACGCTCTATTATTTGACAAAGCGCCAGTCGCTCCGCGCCGTTCCTGAGGAACTTGATTCAATTCGCGCCGCATCGCGCCAACAGGCCGCCCGATACGGTGGAGCAATCGTGGAAGTCGACCTCTGCGTGCTTAACGGAGCCGCAGCGGTCCGCGAAATATTGAAAATGCCCCAGAACCCGACCGGTATGGGCTATTTCGGCTCGTTCTCGATCCCGCTTGCCGATTGCGGTTACTTGCTGTCGGTGGCGGGTCGCGAAAAGGGCGTTACGGGCATGCGAGATACAGCCATTTTCGCGAAGCTCATGCAAAGCGGCGAGATCGCTTTTGGGGAAGAAGGAGACTCGCCCAAAAACTGGATGGGCGATCCTTACGATGCCTCAATCGTCGGCGTTCCGGCCCGCAACCGCGCCGACGACGAGGCTTATGACTCCCAGTTCCCGGATCATCCATTGTCGCGCGTGCGAGCGTTGCTGCGACAGATCGAAAGCTCGCTGCGCATATCAGATCTGGCGTCGCCGGGCTGATCGTTACTCAGCCGCGCGCGGCACGCCGCCACCGGTCCAGGCTTCGAGATCGGCAATCGCGCGCGCGCACAAAGCCTGTTTTTGCTCGCTTCGGTGCTTGCGCGCGCCAAGCGGCGGAAACAGTCCGAAGTTGACATTCATCGGCTGGAATGACCGGTTGCCGGAATCGATCGTCTCGACATGGCCGCCGGTGATGTGGCCGAGAAGCGCGCCATGCGCGGTCGTGGGCGGCGGCAGGCTCGGCCGCTCGGAAAGCCGCTCGGCGGCGGCAAAGCGGCCGGCCAGAAGTCCGATCGCTGTCGATTCCACATAGCCTTCGCAACCGGTGATCTGCCCGGCAAAGCGGAGCCGCGGCTGCGCCTTGAGCCGGAGCGTTTCATCCAACAGCTTCGGTGAGTTGAGGAAAGTGTTGCGATGCAATCCGCCGAGGCGCGCAAACTCGGCGTGAGCGAGGCCGGGGATAGTACGAAAGACGCGCACTTGCTCTGCGTGTTTCAGCTTGGTCTGGAAGCCGACCATGTTGAACAGCGTGCCGAGCTTGTTGTCCTGCCGCAACTGCACCACTGCATAAGGTTTTTCGTTGGGCCGGTGGGCGTCGGTCAGCCCGAACGGTTTCATCGGCCCGTGGCGCAACGTTTCCCGGCCGCGTTCGGCCATCACTTCAATCGGCAGGCACCCGTCGAAATAGGGCGTCGCCGTCTCGAAGTCGTGGAAGGCGATTTTCTCTCCCGCGAGCAGCGCGTCGACGAAGGCCTCGTATTGCGGGCGTGAGAGCGGGCAATTGATGTAATCGGCGCCCGAGCCGCCCGGTCCGGCTTTGTCGTAGCGCGATTGGAACCAGGCGATGCTGAAATCGATGCTCGCGCGATAGACGATCGGCGCGATGGCGTCGAAGAAGGCGAGTTCGCCCTCGCCGGTTTGGGCACGGATAGCATCCGCCAGTGCGGGCGAGGTGAGGGGGCCGGTAGCAATAATGACACTGTCCCACTCGGGCGGCGGTGCCCCGATTTCCTCGCGGCTCACCTCGATGAGCCGCTCGCGCGTCAATGCCGCCGTGACCGCCGCCGCAAAACCCTCGCGGTCGACCGCCAAGGCGCCGCCGGCAGGCAGCTTGTGGGCATCGGCGGCCTGCATGACCAGCGAGCCAAGCCGCCGCATTTCCGCATGCAAAAGGCCGATGGCGCTTGCTTGCGCGTCGTCGGAGCGAAAGGAGTTCGAGCAGACCAGTTCGGCGCAATCGCCCGTCTTGTGCACGGGGGTCGAGCGCGCCGGTCGCATTTCGTGTAGCACGACCGGCACGCCGCGGCGCGCAATCTGCCAGGCGGCCTCCGACCCGGAAAGGCCGCCGCCGATGACATGGACGGGCTTAAGCTCAATCATGGCAGGCAAGCTAGGCGCATCGCATGGGCGCTACAATGCGCCCGGCGGCTGAACTGACCCGTTGGCGGCCCATGGCCGCTCTGCTATAGCCGGGCCTGCTGTCATTCGAGGATTTTGCGGCCGCCATGCCTGTTGACGCCCAAACTGTCCGCCGGGTTGCGCATCTGGCGCGCATTGCGGTTGCCGAGGATGAGGTTGCGCACCTTCAAGGCGAGCTCAATACCATGCTGGCCTTCGTCGAGCAGCTTGCCGAGGTCGACGTTACCGGCGTTGAGCCAATGACGTCGGTGACGCCGATGGCGATGAAAATGCGCCAAGACGAAGTCACCCACGGCGGTATCGCCGGCGACATTCTCAAGAATGCGCCGGCGCAAGAGGATCATTTTTTTCTCGTGCCCAAAGTGGTGGAATGATGTGC
>CAYWNY010000264.1:0-4008 GCA_964459765.1 uncultured Hyphomicrobiales bacterium
GCGGCAATCTGGCGCGCCAGGTCAGCCGCCAGCGCATCACCGACGAGCAGCGCGAGGCCGCGCTCAAGCGCATCACACCGGCGAAGACGCTGGCCGATCTCGGCGCATGCGATCTGGTGATCGAAGCGGCGACCGAGAAGGAAGAGGTCAAGCGCAAGATCTTCGGCGCGCTCTGTCCCACGCTCAAGCCAGATGCCATCGTCGGCACCAACACCTCGTCGATCTCCATTACGCGGCTGGCCGCTGCCACCGATCGGCCTGAACGTTTCATCGGCATTCACTTTATGAATCCAGTGCCGCTGATGGAACTGGTCGAGATCATCCGCGGCATCGCCACCGACGATGAGACCTTCGAGACCACCAAGCAATTCATCAGCAATCTCGGCAAGCAGATCGCGGTCTCGGAAGATTTCCCGGCCTTTATCGTCAATCGCATTTTGCTGCCGATGATCAACGAGGCGATTTACACGCTCTATGAGGGCGTCGGCAACGTCGAGGCGATCGACACGGCGATGCGGCTCGGCGCGCATCATCCGATGGGTCCGCTCGAACTCGCCGATTTCATCGGGCTCGACACCTGCCTCTCGGTCATGCAGGTGCTCCACGAGGGCTTGGCGGACTCCAAATACCGGCCATGCCCGCTCTTGGTGAAATATGTCGAGGCCGGTTGGCTCGGCCGCAAAACCCAGCGCGGCTTCTACGACTATCGCGGCGAGAAGCCGGTGCCGACGCGCTAAGGGCAGCGCGGCCCCTCAGACCGCAGGCTCAGCCGAAAGATCGACCCGGGCGGCCGCGCGGGCGAAACTGAAAAGCTGGCCGCTATGCACAGCGTCAGGTGCGTTCAAAATGACACAATCGGTAGGGAATCGGAGCTTGGCGTTCACTTTACTGCCAATTCCGGGTCAAAGCGGCTTTGCATTCAAGGCAATCGATGGCAAGATTGACGATGTCGGCCGGGTGTCGTTGGCGTGTCGGCGGACAACGGGGGCGTTGTTGGTTCTCGTCAAATCGTTCGTGCAGGCTTGCGGCAGGGTATTCCGCCAGCATTGCGGTGCGCGTTGACCGACTGCAAAACCCCAGGGGCGCGGGCTCTAAATCCGCCGGGCGGCTGTAGGGGGCGTTGATGGCCAATAATATGGCCGCTTTGTTTGCAGAGCGCGAGCATGAGCGCTTCTCCATGCACACACGCTATCTCAACGCGCAGATGGTGCGGGTGCTCAAGACGATCGGCTATGACATCGGATTTTCCCGCGGCGAAGGTCAATACCTCTACGATCGGAAAGGCACGCGGTATCTTGATCTGTTGAGCGGTTTCGGTGTCTTCGCCATCGGGCGCAATCATCCGGCCCTGCGCGAGGCCTTGGTCAGCGTGCTTGATGGCGCGCTTCCAAATCTTGTGCAAATGGACGTGTCGACGCTGGCCGGCATTCTCGCCGAGCGGCTGCTGGCGCACGTGCCCTATCTCGAGAAGGTGTTTTTCCTCAATTCGGGTTCGGAGGCGGTCGAAGCGGCGATGAAATTTGCCCGCGTCGCCACCGGCCGCCCCGGGATCGTCTATTGCGATCACGCCTTCCACGGCCTGTCCTACGGCGCGCTGTCGCTCAACGGCAATGACATCTTCCGCGACCGCTTCGAGCCGTTGTTGCCCGACTGCGCCCGCGTGCCGTTCAACGATCTGGTCGGGCTCGAACGGGCGTTGCATTCACGCAACGTCGCCGCCTTCATCGTCGAGCCGATCCAGGGCAAGGCCGTAACCATGCCGGCCAACGACTATCTCAAAGCGGCCGCCGATCTGTGCCGCCGGCATGGCACCTTGTTCGTCGCCGACGAGGTGCAAACCGGACTGGGCCGCACCGGCCGATTCCTCGCCGTCGAGCACTGGAACGTCGAGCCCGACATGGTGATTCTGGCGAAGACGCTATCGGGTGGACACGTCCCGGTCGGGGCGGTGCTGGCGCGGAAAAAGATCTTCGACAAAGTCTTCGACAGCATGGAACGCGCGGTGGTGCATGGCTCGACCTTCGGCGGCAACGATCTCGCCATGGCCGCGGGGATAGCCACGCTCGACGTGATGGCGTCGGAGAAATTGGTCGACCGCGCGGCGCGGCTTGGCAACCGGCTGCTGGCGGACCTCTCCGCGATGGTCCCGCGTTACGAGTTCTTGAGCGATGTGCGCGGCAAGGGGCTGATGATCGGTCTCGAATTCGGTCCGCCGCGGTCGCTGAGACTCAAAGCGTCCTGGCACGCGCTCGAGGCCTCGCAGCAGGGCCTGTTCTCCCAGCTCATCACCATGCCGCTGTTCAAGGATCACAAGATCCTCAGTCAGGTTTCCGCTCACGCCAGCCATACAGTCAAGCTCTTGCCGCCGTTTGTGATGTCGGACGCGGATTGCGACCACATCGTGCAGGCGTTCGAAACCGTGATCGCCGACAGCGAGCGGGTACCCGGCGCGATCTGGTCGCTGGGGAAGGCGCTGGTCAGCAACGCCGCGCGCGTCAGCGCGTAATCGGCGCCAACGGTTCGGTTAGATAGAGGTGAAGAGAGTGTTCAGAGCGCTATTTGCCAGCATGCTGGTGATTTTGTTTATCGGCACGGCCGACGCAAGGGTTGCTGGCGCTGCTCACCCGCACAAATACTTGCATAATTGTGCAGACGGCATCGTGAAGGCGACTTGTGTGTGCCGCGCGACGGGCGGCTACCAAGTGTGCCAGCCCGGACAATGGTGCCATACCCTCTTGGGCGCTTGCTGGAAATAAGTCGAGCCGGCGCCAGTTAAGGCCATTTCGCCAACAATCTTCCACGCAGCGTCTTCGTGCTGGTAGGCAACGCCGCCGGCGTCAGCGCCCAATCGGCGCTTGGCGACTTAGCCGACAAGCGGACGCCCGGTCGGCGCCGGGCATCCGCGGTTCTCGCTACTTCACCAGTTCGTAAAACAGCCCGACCACGCACCCATAGCCGAGCACGAAGAGTACCGTGCGCACGAATGGCACTGCGGCGAGGAAGATAACGGCGTGTGCCAAGCGCACCCAAAAAAAGCTCGTCGCCCAGAACGCCGTCATCCAGTCGTTCTTGCCGGTGATCTGGATCAGCACCACCAAAGCGGCGAAGGGTGCGAAGGTCTCGACCGCATTGAGATACGTGCGGTGGGCGCGCAGGCCCCACGGTGGCACCGGGCGCGGTGTCGGATCGACGTAATTCTGCGCCTGGAGCGTGCCGTTGGTGACGATTTGCGCGACGATATAGGGAATCCACAGCGATGCGGTGAGCAACGCGGTGAGAGCCAGGTATTTGACTTCAGGCGACATGAACATTCCTCCCCTGGAAAGTAGTTTCAATCAACGCAGGCCAAACATAGCCCCGACCCAGCGGCGCCGGGCATCACCTCTTCGGCATAGCGCCGCCGCCGCGCGCCGGCGGTTTAGTCGCAGCACGAGTCGGAAGTCTTCGGTTGCTCGTATTTTTCTCGCGGCTTGACGTCGCCGGCGTATTTGTCGTGGTGGCGGACCCAGGCCATGCCGTAGGACAGACTCGCCTCGTCACGGCCCTTGGGCGAGAGATCGAGAAAGTTGTAGGCGCCGATCAACAGGTCGAGGCCGCGCCCGTAGCTCGAATAGGTGTGGAACACCTCGCCGGCCGGGTCTTTGTAAAACGCGCTGACGCCGGGGCGTTCGTCGCTCGGGAACGTGGTTTCCTGATAGTTATAGACCGTCTTGCCGCCGGCTTTTTCCGCCGGCGTTGCCGACACCTGGTAATCGAAATTGAAATCGCCGCCGTAGGACGACACCCATTCGAATTGCCAGCCCATGCGCCGCTTGAACTTCTCGATCTGCGGGTAGGGCGCGCGCGAGACGACGACGAAAGCCACGTCGCGCTGAGCGAGATGGATGACCGAACCGTCGAAATGATCGGCCAGGAACGAGCAACTCGGGCAGCCTTCGGCCCAATCGGGGCCGAGCATGAAGTGATAGACGATCAACTGGCTCTTGCCGCCGAACAGATCGGCAAGCG
>CAYWNY010000265.1:0-3905 GCA_964459765.1 uncultured Hyphomicrobiales bacterium
GCGCTGATGAAGCTCGACCTTGCCGCCGGCGTCGACGTCGAGATCAAGCTCTAAGGGCGCGAAGGGAAGAGAGAGAGAACAATGCGTTCCGGGGTGCTCGCTCAGAAAGTTGGGATGACCCGCCTGTTCACCGAGGCTGGCGAGCACGTGCCGGTCACGGTGCTGCGGCTCGGCAATTGCCAGGTCGTCGGCCATCGCACCAAAGAGAAGAACGGCTACGTGGCGCTGCAGCTCGGCGCCGGCGTGCGTAAGGTGCAGCGGCTGACCAAGGCCGATCGCGGCAACTTCGCCGTCGCCAAGGTCGAGCCCAAGCGCAAGCTCGCCGAATTCCGCGTCGACGACGACGCGCTCATTCCGGTCGGCGCCGAAATCACCGCCGATCATTTTGTCGTCGGCCAATATGTCGACGTCACCGGCACCTCGACCGGCAAGGGCTGGGCGGGCGGCATGAAGCGCTGGAATTTCGGCGGCCTGCGCGCCAGCCACGGCGTTTCCGTTTCGCACCGCTCGATCGGCTCGACCGGCGGTCGTCAGGACCCGGGCAAGACCTTCAAGAACAAGAAGATGTCGGGACATCTCGGCGTCGATCGGGTGACCACGCTCAATCTGAAAGTGGTGCAGACCGACGTTCAGCGCGGCCTCATCCTGGTCGAAGGCGCAGTGCCGGGCGTCAACGGCGGCTGGATCACGGTGCGTGATGCCGTGAAGAAGGCGCTGCCGGCCGGCGTGCCCAAACCCGGCAAGTTCAAGCTCGCCGAAGTGGCGGCCGCGCCCGCGGCCGAAGCGGCGGCCCCGGCAGCCTCCGCAGTGCAGGAGGGCGCCTGACATGGAACTGAAAATCACTTCGCTCGACGGCAAGAAATCCGGCTCGGTCACCGTGTCGGACGCGATTTTCGGCCTCGAGCCGCGCGCCGACATTCTGCATCGCTGCGTGGTGTGGCAACTGGCCAAACGCCAGGCCGGCACGCATGCGGTCAAGAATCGCGCCGACATCCACCGCACCGGCAAGAAAATGTACAAACAAAAGGGCACCGGTTCGGCCCGTCACGGTTCGGCGCGGGTCAATTTGTTCCGCGGCGGCGGCCGTTCCTTTGGTCCGCATCCGCGCGGCCACGAAATCGGCTTGCCGAAGCGGGTCCGGGCGCTGGCGCTCAAGCATGCGCTCTCCGCCAAGGCCAAGGATGACGGCATCGTCATCATCGAGACGCTCGAGCTTAAGGACGCCAAGACCAAGGTATTGCGCGACCAATTCGACAAGCTCGGCGTGTCGAACGCGCTGATCGTCGACGGGGCTGAAGTCGCCGCGAGCGTGCGCAACGCCGCCCGCAACATTCCCAATATCGACGTGCTGCCGATTGCCGGCATCAACGTCTACGACATCTTGCGGCGGCACAAGCTCGTGCTCACGCGCGCCGCCGTCGATGCGTTGGAGGCGCGTTTCAAATGACTACGAACGATCCGCGCCATTACGACGTCATTCTCTCGCCGGTCATCACCGAGAAGGCGACGAATGCGTCCGAGCATTCCAAGGTCATCTTCAAGGTCGCCCCGCATGCGACCAAGCCGCAGATCAAAGAGGCGGTCGAGAAACTGTTCGACGTCAAGGTCAAGAGCGTCAACACGCTCAACCGCCGCGGCAAATGGAAAGCGTTTCGCGGCCGTTACGGCCTGCAGCCGCACTCCAAGCGCGCCGTCGTGACCCTCGAAGAGGGTCAGAAGATCGACGTGACCACGGGATTGTAAGAGAGCGGACTTAGAAGATGGCACTCAAGAGCTACAATCCGACCACGCCCGGCCAGCGTCAGCTGGTGCTGATCGAGCGGTCCGGCCTGCACACCGGAGCGCCGGTGAAAGCGCTGACCGAAGGCAAGAGCTCGACCGGCGGCCGCAATAATTCCGGCACCATCACCAGCCGCTATCGCGGCGGCGGGCACAAGAGGGCCTATCGCCTTGTCGATTTTAAGCGCCGCAAATTCGACGCGCCGGCCAAGGTCGAGCGGCTGGAATACGATCCGAACCGGACCGGCTTTATCGCGCTGATCAAATACGAGGACGGCGAGCTCGCTTATATCCTGGCGCCGCAGCGGCTTGCGGTCGGCGACACGGTGGTGTCCGGCGAGCATGTCGACGTGAAGCCCGGCAACGCCATGCCGCTTGCCAACATTCCGGTCGGCACCATCGTCCACAATATCGAACTGAAAATCGGCAAGGGCGGCCAGATCGCGCGCTCGGCCGGCACCTACGCGCAGCTGGTCGGCCGTGACGGCGGTTACGTGATCTTGCGGCTCAATTCCGGCGAGCAGCGTTTGGTCCATGGCCGTTGTCTGGCGACCGTCGGCGCGGTGTCGAACCCCGACAACATGAACATCTCCATCGGCAAGGCCGGGCGCAATCGCTGGAAGGGTTGGCGCGGTCACGTCCGCGGCGAGACCATGAATCCGGTCGACCATCCGCTTGGCGGCCGCACCCGCGGCGGCCGTCATCCGGTGACGCCGTGGGGCAAGCCAACCAAGGGCGCAAAGACGCGCAAGAACAAGAGCACCACCAAATTCATCATGCTCAGCCGCCATGTGCGGAAGAAGAAGTAGGGCTCAGGAGCAAACATGACGCGCTCGGTCTGGAAAGGTCCGTTTGTCGACGGTTATCTGCTCAAGAAGGCGGATGCCGCGCGCTCGTCCGCACGCCACGAGATGATTCGCATCTGGTCGCGCCGTTCGACCATCCTGCCGCAATTCGTCGGGCTGACGTTCGGCGTCTATAACGGCCAGAAGCACGTCCCGGTGATCGTCACCGAGGAAATGGTCGGCCACAAGTTCGGCGAGTTCGCGCCGACGCGCTCGTTCTACGGCCACTCGTCGGACCGCAAAGCCAAGCGGACCGGTGGGGACGGCGGTGGCGTGGCCCCCGTAGGCGGCGCGGCGTCGTGAGGCGGGGAGGTTCGCGATGAGCAAGAAAAAGCGCGACCGCGCGCTTGCCGACAACGAGGCCATGGCGGTCACCCGCAATCTGCGCATCAGCCCGCAGAAGCTCAACCTTTTGGCGCAGCTCATTCGCGGCAAGAAGGTGTCGTCGGCGCTGGCCGATCTCGAATTCTCGCGCAAGCGCATCGCCCGCGACGTGCGCAAATGCCTGGAATCGGCGATCGCCAATGCCGAAAACAATCACGATCTCGATGTCGACGATCTCGTCGTGGTGCAGGCCCATGTCGGCAAGGGCCTGGTGATAAAGCGGCACACGCCGCGCGCCCGCGGCCGCGTCGGCGCAATTTTCAAGCCGTTCTCGCATCTCACCATCGTGGTGCGTGAGGTCGAGGCACAGGCTTAGAGGGAGCGGTTCGGAGAGCAACATGGGTCAGAAGGTCAATCCAATCGGGCTTCGTCTCGGCATCAACCGTACCTGGGATTCGCGGTGGTATGCCGGCAAGACGAGCTACGGCTCGCTGCTGCATGAGGACATGAAGATCCGCGCAGCGCTGATGAAGGAGCTCAAGCAGGCGGCAGTGTCGAAGATCGTCATCGAGCGTCCGCACAAGAAGTGCCGCGTCACCATTCACTCGGCTCGCCCCGGCGTGGTCATCGGCAAGAAGGGCGCCGACATCGAGAAATTGCGCCGTCAGGTCGCCAAGCTGACCGACAGCGACGTGGTCATCAACATCGTTGAAATCCGCAAGCCCGAGCTTGACGCGCAGCTGGTCGCCGAATCGATCGCGCAACAGCTCGAGCGCCGCGTGGCTTTCCGCCGCGCGATGAAGCGCGCAGTGCAGTCGGCGATCCGGCTCGGCGCCGGCGGCATACGCATCAACTGCTCGGGGCGGCTCGGCGGCGCCGAGATTGCGCGCATGGAATGGTACCGCGAAGGCCGCGTGCCGTTGCACACGCTGCGCGCCGACGTCGATTACGGCGTCG
>CAYWNY010000266.1:0-3892 GCA_964459765.1 uncultured Hyphomicrobiales bacterium
CAGCTCGGCAAGCAGCGCTCGGTGCACAACAATTATCTGACGCTGCCGGTCGTCTTTTTGATGCTGAGCAATCACTATCCGCTGTTCTTCGCCACGCGCTTTAACTGGCTGATCGTTGCCATCGTGCTCCTGATCGGCCCTGTGATCCGCCATTTCTTCAATTCGCGCCACGAAGGCAAAGGCAGTCCGTGGTGGACATGGGCCGTCGCAGCCGTGGGCATGGCGGCGATCGCTTGGCTCTCGGCCGCGGGTCCGCGCACACCGACCACCGGCGCACTGCCGCCGACGCCGAAATTCGCCGACGTGTCGAATATCGTGTTGTCGCGGTGCAGCATGTGCCATGCCGCGGAGCCGGTATGGGACGGTATTGCCGCCGCGCCGATGGGCATCCTGCTCGACAGCGACGACGAGATTAAGCTGCATGCGCCGCTGATCGCGATCGCCGCGGTACGGTCGAACGCCATGCCGCCGGGCAACATCACCGAGATGACCAAGGACGAGCGCCTGGTGCTCGCCTCCTGGCTCGCGGCCGGCGCGCCGGCGCAGTGACGTCGTTACGGCGGAGCCAAGAGTTTGCGCGCGATCCGCGGCCGGCTTCTGAGCTTCTTGCACGCGCCGAGCGGCGCCGGCGATGCGGCGAGCTATCGCTATGTCGACGACGGCCTGGTGCTGGTCAAAGACGGCCGCGTCGAGGCCATCGGCCCGGCGAACGAGCTCAGCGCAAGGCTGCCGGCGGACGCGGTTGTCGACCATCATCCTGGCGCGCTGATCATGCCGGGTTTCATCGACCCGCACATCCATTATCCGCAAACCCAGGTCATTGCTTCCTACGGCGCGCAACTCCTCGAATGGCTGGAGAAATACACCTTCGTCGAGGAGCAGAAATTCGCCGACCGCGCACACGCCGCGCGCAACGCTGAATTCTTCCTCGACGAATTGGCGCGCAACGGCACCACGACGGCGGTCGCCTATTGCACCGCCCATCCGGTGTCTGCCGACGCGCTGTTCACGGCGGCGCATGAACGCAATGTCGGCATGATCGCCGGCAATTCAGTTATGAATCGCAACGGCCCGCCCGGACTGCTCGCGCCGGCCGATACCGCCATTGCCGACAGCCGCGAGCTGATCCGCCGCTGGCATGGCACGGGCCGGCAGCGCTATGCCGTGACCCCGCGCTTTGCCATCACGTCGACCGACGCGCAGCTTGCGGAACTCGGCGCGCTCCTGAAAGAAGTCCCGACCGTTCTGATGCAGACGCATCTCGACGAGAATCTCAACGAGATCGCGACCATCAAAACGCTTTTTCCGGACGATGCGAGCTACGCCGCGGTCTATCACCGCTTCGGCCTCTTATGTCCGCGCTCGCTGATGGGCCATTGCATTCACCTGGAAGATTCGGAAGTGGCGCTGTTGCGCGACACCCAATCGGTTGCGGTGTTCTGTCCGACCTCGAACCTGTTCATCGGCTCGGGCTTGTTCGATTATCAGCGGCTCAAGTCCGCCGGCGTGCGCATTGCGCTCGCCACCGACGTCGGCGGCGGCACATCTTATTCGATGCTGCGCACCGCCGCCGAGGCCTACAAGGTGATGCAGCTGCAGGGCCAGAATCTGCCGGCGCTCGCCGCCTTCGATCTGATGACACGTGGCAACGCCGCCGCGCTCGGCCTCGAAAGCGAGATCGGTGCTATCGCGCCCGGAACCTATGCCGATCTCGTGGTTTTGGACGCGCGCGCGACGCCGGCGATGGCGCACCGCATGGAAGTGGCGCGTACGCTCGACGAGGAGTTGTTTGTGCTGATGACGCTCGGCGACGACCGCGCCGTGCGCCAGACCTACATCGCCGGCGAACCGGCGCTTTAGACCCACCTAAAGTGCACGGCAAGCATGCAAACAGAAGAGCGTTACCGAAGTTTAATGCAACGGCCAGCGTGGGTTAAGCCGGGGAAGCTCACTGTGACGCATTGGCTCCGCCATACAGGCGCGATGCCTCAACACCGAGGTGATGCCATGAGAACCCAGCTCGCCAAACACCTTGTCGTCGTAGCTTTGCTGCTGCTTAGCGGCCTCGCGACAGCCTCAGCGGACAACTACGACCCCTCCGCGGACATCGCCGCCTCGAATGCTGCGAACGCGGCAGCTCAGGCCCAGGTCGACGCCGGGGTGGCGGCGACCACCCAGACTGAAGTCCAGTTCAACACCATCTACTCTCAAGGAAATTGATCGAGCAAAAACATTCGGCGGCGGCCGCTCGTGCGGCCGCCGAACCGTCGCTCAAGACATGAGCCGGAAAGAGACCGCTTCGTCTATCGCGCCACGTTCTGGATGGTGGCCATCAGCGCCGCGTTTTTGTGTTTCTTGCAATAGTCGCTGACGCGCTTGCTGTTGACCTTGTAGCGGGTGACATCGAGCGTCTCTATGTTTCTCTGGGCGTTCCAATAACCGCTCATCCAGGCGCCGATCGCTTCCGCTTGATCGAAGGGATAGTTGATAAACTGCCGACACGTAATCTGAGCCATCTCGAGCTTCACCGCGGCCCTGGCCGGATCGCCTTGGAAGTCGGCGCTTTTGGCAGCGCGCGCCAAGCCGGTCATTACGAATTCCGCAGGGTATGAGGCGCACCACGCTTTGAGGTTCGCGGTGTTGCGACGCTGGGCCTCGAGGTCGATCCACGTGTAGCCGGTCTTTTGATTGAAGTAGCCGCCGACCCATGCTCCGAAGACGTCGGATTGCTCGTCATTCATGGCGAGATACTCAGCGCAAGTGACGCGTGACATGTTGATTGTGACCTGTGCACGGCTGGAGGTCGGCATCACAGCGCCGAGCAAAGCCAGAATCCACACGAATTTTCGGATTGGCAGATGACCCATGTTCGCCCCCGTAAGCGCCCGGTTATTGGGCGGACCAGCTAATCCGGTCCTCCACCGAAAACGCAAGTCTATTGGTTTCGCAACAGCTGTGCAAAGTTATTAAGATGGCAACCGCGACATTGACCCGCGCGATGACGAGCACACGCGATAAAATCAGATCGCCTGCAGCAACAGCGCTGTCAGTTCGTTCGGCATTTCGATCTGCACGACATGCGTGCATGGCAAGGTGTGCACGGTCCAGCCCCAGTCGTCTTTGAGCTTGTCGTAGAACTGAGTGAAGGTCGTCGGCGTCGGCTTGTTGCAGTAGGTGTAGGTTTTCTTCTTTATCCGATCGACACCGCCGGTGAGCTTGAGCGTCTGCAAGAAGCAGGCGGTCGGCATCGGCGTGGTGTGCGCGTCCACGATGGCGGCAACGTCGGGGCTGGCGCCAAAAAAACGGCCCGGCAACGGCGCAAGCGTATACTCGCTCGCCGCCGCGGGTGGCGGATGGTCCGGCGGCAAAAAATTGATCAACGCGTTGCCGTTCTGCGGCACGAAGGCGTCGAGATAAACCATCGACCTGATCTTGTCGGGCGACCGATCGGCAACGCCGGTAATGACAATACCGCCATAGGAGTGGCCGACCAGCACCACGTCTGACAGCTCTTCGAACTCAAAGACGTTGGCGACGTCGGCGATGTGGGTGTCGAGGTTGATGCCCGGATTCATCAGATGAATGCGCTCCCCGAGACCGGTGAGCGTCGGCGTGTAGACCTCGTGGCCGGCCTTGCGCAGCGCCTGCGCAATCGGCCGCTAGTACCAGCCGCCGACCCACGCGCCCTGAACCAGAACGAAATCCGTCATCGCTCCCCCCAAAAATTTTCACGCCGACAATCAAGGCCGGTTTGCTATGTCCGCAACTTAATACGCTCCATGTTGGCGGCGAACAATGGCGCGCGACGGGTGTGTTCGAAACCTTAGTCTTGTTATTTGATTGTGTTGCAAAACTCGAAAGTTGAAGGGCTACGAATTTTTCGCAAAAATAA
>CAYWNY010000267.1:0-3866 GCA_964459765.1 uncultured Hyphomicrobiales bacterium
TTTGCAGACCGTTGCGTAACCACTCCGCCACGTGGCCGTGCGGCAATCGCCGGGTGCCCCCGTCCGCCGATGCCTGGAGAGGGTCTATATCGGAAGCCTCCCGTCCCCACAACGGTGCGGACGTCACGATCGCCGGATATGCTTTAGCGCGCTTCCGGTGCGCCCCGGCGGCTTGCGTTTTGGCCTACCGTACCTCACAAAGTCGTCGCCATAAGGACGCGCCAAAGTTGGGCGCGAGCTTCGGGAAGGATGACCATGTTCGACGCCGCCAATGCGCGCCGCATGATGGTGGACGGCCAAATCCGCACCGCCGATGTCACCGATCCGGCCCTGGTCGAGGCGATGTTAACTCTGCCGCGAGAGCGCTTCCTTCCGGCCGCGCAGGCGCCGCTCGCCTACCTTGATACCGACATTCCCATTGGCAAGGGCCGCGCGCTGCTTAAGCCCATGGTGCTTGCCAAGCTGATCCAGGGGGCACGCATCCTCCCGACCGACCGTGTGCTCGATGTCGGTTGCGCAACCGGATACTCGTCGGCTGTGCTGAGCAAGCTCGCCGGTTCGGTGATTGCGCTCGAAGAAGACGCGGACTTGGCGGGGGCTGCCAAAGAAGCGATCGCTGCGGTCGCCGTCAGCGCCGTCGAGGTCGTGATCGGACCGCTCGCGGCCGGCTGGTCTGCCGGCGCGCCCTATGACGTTATTCTCCTCGGCGGCATGACCGAAATCGTGCCCGAGGCGCTCGGCCGGCAGCTCAAGCCCGAGGGCCGGCTCCTGGCCGTCTATGGCCGCCCGCCGGCCTGCAGGGCGACCGCGTTTTATTTAAGCGAAGGCCACTTGATCGGCCGTCCGCTATTCGATGCTGCCGCGCGCGTGCTGCCCGGCTTCGTCGCTCCGCCAGCCTTTGTTTTTTGACTGATTTGCGACGGGAACCGAGTCCCGGCGGATCGGCCAAAGGCCGACCGCAGGCTGTGGCCTATATGTGCCAATACCCAGAATTCTTCGAATAAATTCAATCGCGGGGTTTCGCCGTATTGACGGGGCGCATAATGTTCCGAGTCGGGTGTGTTGGCCCTTTGGGCCGCGACATATTGGGTATTGTCCGGACGAGAATCCCGCCGGGGAAGCGGGGAGGGGCAGGGCAGCGTCGTCTATGGGTGGCAGAGAAGTGCGAGTGCTTCGCGTTGCTGTGGCAAGTTTGTGTTTAGCCCTCGCCGGCTTGGGCATGAACGCCGCCAAGGCAGTGGCCGATACGCTCGAGTGGGCCTTGGTGCAGGCCTACCAAAATAATCCGTCGCTGAACGCCCAACGCGCGTCGTTGCGGGCGATGGATGAGAATGTGCCTCAGGCCTTGTCCGGATACCGGCCGAGAATCAGCGCAACCACTGCCGCCGGCGCCAACTATAGCCAGGCAACGTCAGCGTTGCCGCTGAGCACGGGCGGGCCGCTCAACATCACGCGCTACAACTCGGATTATCCATCAGCCACGATCGGCGCCAACGGCAGCTACACGCTCTATAACGGTTTCCAGACTGCCAACCGCGTCCGCCAGGCTGAGAGCCAGGTCGAAGGCGCGCGCGAGACGTTGCGCGTCACCGAACAGCAGGTGCTGCTCGACGCCGCGACCTCTTACATGAATTTGCTGCGCGACTCCGCGATCCTGGACCTGAACCGCCGCAACGTCGAGGTCCTCACCGAGCAGCTCAAGCAAACCCGCGACCGCTTCAACGTCGGCGAAGTCACGCGGACCGACGTCGCGCAAGCGGAATCCCGGCTTGCTGCCGGCCGCTCCGCGCTCCTTGGTGCCCAGTCGAATTACGTCACCTCGCAAGCCAATTATCGCCGCGTGATCGGCGTTGATCCCGGTCATCTAGCGCCTGGCTCGCCGGTCGATCGGCTCTCGCCGAACGTGCTCGCCAAGGCGATCTCCACCGGTCAGGCGCAGAGCCCGTCCGTGCTTGCGGCGGCCTACGGCGTCGATGTCGCCCAGCTTGCGGTCAAAGTCAGCGAGGGCGCGCTTTATCCGAACGTTTCCATCAACGCGAGCGTGCTCTACGGCAGTAATCCGCAATTTGAAGTCGTCAAGTCGACGGCCGCCTCGGTTGTCGGTCAGCTAACCGTACCGCTCTACCAGGGCGGCGGCGAATATTCGGCCATCCGTCAAGCCAAGGAAACGCTCGGTCAGCAGCGGCTTAATCTCGACGTCAATCGCGACCAGGCGCGCGCCACGGTGGTGGCGAGCTGGGGCCAGCTCGATGCCGCCAAGGCGCAGATCGAATCGACCACCGCGCAAGTCAACGCCTCCGAGATCGCGCTCAACGGCGTGCGCGAGGAGGCGCGCGTCGGCCAGCGCACCACGCTCGACGTGCTCAACGCGCAACAGGAACTCGTCAACGCCCGCACCGCGTTGGTCACGGCGCAACACGACCGCGTGGTTGCGTCCTATACGGTGCTGGCGGCGGTGGGCGGTCTGTCGATGCAGCATCTCGGTCTCAATGTGCTGATCTACGATCCGATGGTGCACTACCAGCAGATTCGCGACGCCTGGGTCGGCGTACGCACCCCCGACGGCCGCTAGGCCGAGCGGCCTTCGGCGCCGCTAACCATGCGGCCGGATAACGGGGGACAGTTTCCGTTGTGGGCGACTTTCGCGATGACAGATGACACACGTAATGGCGGCGTTGCATAGTTGAACGAATGATTCGGGTCGGGAAACCTGTCGGCGGTCGTCGGTTGCTTGCGCAGGGCCGGGGCGGGAAGCGTGCCCGGTTACGCCGAAGATAAAGCGGGGATGCGCGCATGACGCAGCCGGCCAAGTCGCAAGAACCGTCGATGGAGGAAATTCTCGCCTCCATCCGCCGGATCATCGCCGACGACGACGCCAGTAAGGGCACGCAGAGGGCCGCCGAGCCGCCGAAACCGGCGCCGCGTCCCGCGCCGCCGCCGCGATCCTTTGCGCCGTTGCCTATCGCCGAAATCAGCCCGCCCCCGCAGCCTGCGGAAGAGGGTCCGGCAGAGCCGGCGGAAGCGATGCAGGAGGAGGACGGCACCGCGGACATCCTCGACCTCACCGAGTCGATGACGGCGCCGTCATACAATGAGCCAGCCGCCGCCCCGGAGCCGGCGCCGCAATTCCGCAAGATTGAAGGCATCTCCGACGTCGGCTTCGACGATGTGGAGCAAAACCCGGCGCCGCAGCCGGCTATGGGTGCGCGCCTGGCGTCGCGCGGAATCGAACAAGCGCTGTTGTCGACTGCAACCAGCGCGGCGGTTGACTCCGCCTTCCACACGCTGGCGCAGACCGTGCTGGTGCAGAATGCCCGCACCCTCGAAGACCTGGTGCGCGAGATGCTGCGCCCGATGCTGAAATCCTGGCTCGACGACAATTTACCCGGCATGGTCGAGCGGTTAGTGCGCGCCGAGATCGAGCGCGTGGCGCGCGGGCGATGATGATAAGCGAATAGCAAGTGGCGAGTAGGGAAGTAGAAGATTCGCTATCTGCGGATTTCTATTCACTATTCACTATTCGCCCTCTTTGATCGCCACAGCGATCGTCTTCGCGTGCTCGGCTAGCGCCGCGGCTTCCTCTTTAAAGCTTGCCGGCGGCTTGAGCGACACGCCGATTTTGCGCGGAATGATGTGGATGTGCACGTGGAACACCACTTGGCCGCCAGCCGGTTCGTTGAATTGCTGAATGGTCAGTCCGTCGGCGGCAAACGCCTTCACCGCGGCGCGCGCAATCTTCTGCGTCGTCTTGATCAGGTGTGAAAGATCATCCGGCGCGATATCGAGAATGGTGCGCACCGGCGCTTTCGGAATCACCAGCGTGTGCCCCGGCGCGCGCGGCATGATGTCGAGAAAGGCAAACGCCT
>CAYWNY010000268.1:0-3832 GCA_964459765.1 uncultured Hyphomicrobiales bacterium
CTGAAATTTCTGGTCGACGTCGGGCTCGATTATCTCACGTTGGCCCGCGCCTCGGGCACGCTCTCCGGCGGCGAGAGCCAGCGCATCCGGCTCGCGTCACAGATCGGCTCTGGGCTGACCGGGGTGCTCTATGTGCTCGACGAGCCGTCGATCGGGCTCCATCAGCGCGACAATGCCCGGCTCCTGGAAACGCTGAGGCGGCTACGCGACCTCGGCAACACCGTGATCGTGGTCGAGCACGATGAGGACGCTATCCGCGCCGCCGACTACGTCGTCGATGTCGGACCGGGCGCCGGCGTGCATGGCGGCCACATCGTCGCGCAGGGCACGCCCGCCGACATCATGGCGGCACCGGCTTCGCTCACCGGCCAATACCTCAATGGCGTGCGCGAGATCGCCATCCCCGAGCGGCGGTCGAAAAATCCGGGCCGGGTGCTCAAAATCGTCGGCGCGCGCGGCCACAACCTGAAAAACGTCACGACGGAAATTCCACTCGGCCTGTTCACGGCCGTCACCGGCGTGTCTGGTGGCGGCAAGTCGACGCTCTTGATAGACACGCTGTATAAGGCGCTGGCGCGGCGCTTGAACGGCGCCAACGAAGCCCCGGCCCCCTTCGACCGCATCGAAGGCATCGAGCATCTCGACAAGATCATCGACATAGACCAATCGCCGATCGGGCGCACGCCGCGCTCCAACCCGGCGACCTACACCGGAGCGTTCACGCCGATCCGCGAATGGTTCGCGAGCCTGCCGGAGAGCAAGGCGCGCGGCTACGAGCCCGGCCGCTTCTCCTTCAACGTCAAGGGCGGACGCTGCGAGGCCTGCCAGGGCGACGGCGTGATCAAGATCGAGATGCACTTTCTGCCCGACGTCTACGTCACCTGCGACGTCTGCAAGGGCAAGCGCTATAACCGCGAGACCTTGGATGTGCTGTTCAAGGGCAAGTCCATCGCCGATGTGCTCGACATGACGGTCGAGGAGGCGTTGGAATTCTTCAAGGCGGTGCCGCGGGTGCGCGATATTCTGGCGCTGCTGCGCCGCGTCGGCCTGGATTACATCCATGTCGGTCAGCAGGCAACCACGCTCTCCGGCGGCGAGGCGCAGCGCGTCAAGCTCGCGAAAGAGCTGTCAAAACGCGCCACCGGCCGCACGCTCTACATCCTCGACGAGCCGACCACCGGCCTGCATTTCCACGACGTGGCGAAATTGCTCGAAGTGCTGCACGAGCTGGTGGAAAGCGGCAACACCGTCGTCGTGATCGAGCACAATCTGGAAGTGATCAAGACCGCGGACTGGATCATCGATCTCGGCCCTGAAGGCGGCGACGGCGGAGGCGAAATCGTCGCCTCAGGCACGCCCGAAGACATCGTGTGCGAGAAGCGGAGCTACACCGGCGCGTTCCTCAAGCCTGTTTTGACCCGCGGCGCGACCAGCGCCAAACACAAGCGGCGGATTGAGGCGGCGGAGTAACGGTCTTTCACCCTCCCCTGGAAGGGGATGGTCGGACCGCGAAACGTACAGCAACCAGAATTATCGTCACGTCTCGATCTTGCTCAGCACATCCTGCATCTGCTGCAAGACCTCGCGGGTCTTTTCGGCGTAGAACGCGTTCACGACCTCGCTGATGGTCTGCACCTTCGGGTCAAGCGGATTGATGCCCGCGGCGACCAGGCGGGCGTGCAGCTCCTGGAGCACTTCGTCTTTCTCGAACATCTCGCCTCCGGTTCCCAGCCCCGTTGCGATACTACGACATTATCCGGCGTGAGACCCCCTCACCCGCCTCGCACCCATCGTGCTCGGCGGCCTCTTCCCAACGGGAGAGGCGACTTTTGTGTAGTCACCCGTCCGCTTGCCGCCACCGCGGCCGGCCCCCATTTGAAACAGCAGATTTCCACGTCAGGCGGGCACCAAATGCAGGTCGATTTGTCAGGTTTACGCGCGCTGGTCACCGGTTCGACCAAGGGCATCGGCTTTGCCGTCGCGCAGAAGCTTGCAGCAAGCGGCGCCGAAGTCGCCGTCAATGGCCGCAAGGCCGCCGACGTCGAGGCCGCGATTGCCAAAATCCGCAGCCGCGTGCCGAACGCCAAACTCGCGCCCGCTCCGGGCGACGCCGCGACTGCGGCCGGGGTCGCCGCCATCATCGAGGCCGCGGGTGAGGCCGACATTCTCGTCAACAATGTCGGCATCTTCGAAATCAAGGACGCCTTCGCCATTCCCGACGCCGACTGGCAGCGCATGTTCGACACCAACGTGCTCTCGGGCGTGCGCTTCACCCGTCACTACGGCCCGCGCATGCGCGCCGAAGGTTTTGGCCGCATCGTCTTCATCTCCTCGGAATCTGGCGTGCAGATCCCGACCGACATGATCCATTACGGCTTTACCAAAGCGGCCGACCTGGCGCTGATGCGCGGCTTTGCGCAGGCGCTGGCCGGCTGCGGCGTGACCGTCAATGCGGTGCTGCCGGGGCCGACGCTGACCGAGGGGGTCGATGCGATGTTCCGCTCGATGGGACAGGACGCCGCCGACCCGAAAGTCCAGCGCGCGTTCATCGACAACGCGCGCCCGACCTCGATCATCAAACGGCTGGAGAAGCCGGAAGAGATTGCCGAAGTGGTGGCCTTTCTAGTTTCGCGCGAGGCCGGCGCCATTTCCGGTTCGCCGGTGCGCGCCGACGGCGGTGTCGTTGTCAGCATCACCTAACCTCGGCAAGCTGTTTCGCGCGGCGACGCGGCGGTGGCTCGGGCCGTTCGCCGACACCCGCACGATCGTGAAAGTCACTGTCCGCGATCAGGAATTCCACATCGTCCGCGAACTCACCGCGGCGCACGATCTAGCGGCGTTCCGCGAACTCTGGTCGGGGATGACCGAGGTCGATGCGAAGTCATGGCCTCCTGCGGCGACGCGGACGCACTACAAGCTCGATGTGCAATGGTCCGGACGGGATGGCCGGTTGCATAGCAGCCGCTGGCTCTACCATCCCGGCGGGTTCGTAAATTTGGTCGCGATCTGGCCCGCGATCTGGGTTGCGCCGCTTTACCGGATGGCAACCGCCGATGCACTCGAAATTACGTTCGACCTCGATTCGTTGTGAAAAGCCGATCAAGTCCGGCAATGACAATCCCTTCACATACCGCGGTCGAAGCGAGGTATGATCGGCGCAATAAATCCAAGGAGAATCCCCCATGCCGGTCACCGCCAAACAGCTGCTCGAAGCCGCCAACGCCGCCGTGCCGAAAATCTCCGGCAAGGAGGCGCAGGAGCTGGTCGCAAAGGGCGCGCTCCTCGTCGACGTGCGCGACGGCACCGAGGTCGCGGCAACCGGCAAGGCGGTTGGCGCCATCCACATTCCGCGCGGCATCTTGGAGTTCAAGGCCGATCCGACCGCGCCGACCGCCGATCCGAATTTCTCGACCGACAAGACCGTGATCCTGCACTGCGCCTCCGGCGGCCGCGCGGCGCTCGCGGGCAAGCTGCTCAAGGACATGGGCTATGAGAAGGTCTACAACCTCGGCGGCTTCAAGGACTGGGTCGAGGCCGGCGGCGAGGTCGAGTAGCCGCGGCGCAGCCGCGGAGCAAGCGTGGCCCGATCACCTCAATATGGGTGGCGGTCCTCTTTATCCATCCAGGCCTTGAACGACTTCATCGTGGTGTCGCGATCGAAATTTTCCGTCACCGGGATCCGCCGCTCGCTCCAGGGCTTTTTGAAATCCTCGTACTGAAAGGCATCGTCGAAGCCGATCGCGCTGGTGTCCTTGAGGCTGTTGCCGAAGAAGACGCGATCGATGCGCGACCAGTAGATGGCGCTCATGCACATCGGGCACGGCGCGCCGTT
>CAYWNY010000269.1:0-3829 GCA_964459765.1 uncultured Hyphomicrobiales bacterium
GTTCGAGAAGACCGTGTCCAACATGCAGGAAGTCGCCGCGCGCGGCGGCCGCTTGATCCTGCTCACCGACGCCAAAGGTGCCGCCGCGTCCGAAGGACAACCGCTCGTGACACTGATACTGCCGACGGTGCCGGGCGCGGTCGCGCCTTTGGTCTACGCGGTGCCGGTGCAGCTCATCGCCTATCACACCGCCGTCGCTCTCGGCACCGACGTCGATCAGCCGCGTAATCTTGCCAAGTCGGTAACCGTGGAATAGCCGCGCGGCATAAACGTCGCCGAACGTCGCCCCTGTGCGGGTGCGCGGGTTACCGCTATATAGCTGCAACATACTTGCGGCCGCAAAGCCGGCGCGTGCGAGCGACGATGAGCATCGACAACAAAGAGAGTGCGAGTGGCTCCGCGGGCGCCGGGAAACACACGACGGCACTCGTCAGCCGTATCCGCAACTACTTTCTGACCGGACTGGTGGTTGCCGGGCCGGTGGCGGTCACGGTGTGGCTCATCTGGTGGTTCGTCACCTGGGTCGACAATCTGGTGCGGCCGCTCATCCCGGTGGCCTATCGCCCCGAAACCTATCTGCCGGTCAATGTTCCGGGCTTTGGCCTCATCATCGTCTTTTTGGCGCTGACGCTCCTTGGCTTCCTCACTGCCAATCTCGTCGGCAGCCGGCTCGTCGGCCTGGGCGAAGGCCTTTTAAACCGCATGCCGATCGTGCGACCGATCTATCGCACCACCAAGCAGATCTTCCAGACGCTGTTCTCCAGCTCGGAATCGAGTTTCCGCCGCGTCGGCCTCGTCGAGTTTCCGGCGCCGGGAATGTGGTCGCTGGTGTTTCTCACCCAGCCACCGACCAGCGTCATCGCTGCTTATTTACCGCAGACCGAACATGTCTCGGCGTTCCTGCCGTGCACGCCGAACCCGACCACCGGCTTTTTCTTTTACGTGCCCCGGCGCGACGTCATCGATCTGGACATCACGGTCGAGGAAGCGATGTCGCTTCTGATCTCCGCCGGTATTATTCAACCGGGCGCCGAGGATCTGCAGAACAAGCTTGCGGCACTCGCCGAGACCGCCCGCGCCGCGCAGGCCGCGCGCAAGGCTGCGCCGAGCGCCGCCGAATAAGAGAAAATCGTCAAAGATGTTTTGCTTTCGCCATGCTAACGTAGCGGCGTTGGGCAGGCTTGGGAGGCTGACATGGGTTTTGGCGACGCAATCAAATCTGGCTTCTCGAATTACGTGAACTTCTCCGATCGCGCGAGCCGTTCGGAATACTGGTACTGGGTGTTGTTTGTCATTCTCGCCGAGATCGTCACGTCGATCATCGATTATGCCATCGGCTATCAAGTCACGACGAGTCTGTTCGGGCTCGCGGTGTTATTGCCGGGCATAGCGGTCGCTATCCGTCGCTTGCACGATCTCGACCGCAGCGGCTGGTGGGTTTTCCTGGTCTGCATCCCGCTCATCGGCGCCATCATCCTCATCGTCTGGTATTGCAGCAAGGGGACCGAAGGTCCGAACCGCTTCGGACCGGACAGGCTCGCGGCACTCGCGCACGCTTAGCGTTCGGCTAGCTGTTCGTTGTCGATGGTGCGTGCTTTGACGCGCCGGGACGGCGGTGCGTTTGGCATGGACTTCTGGCAAGCGATCAGATCGGTTTTTTCCAAGTACGGGACGTTTACCGGCCGCGCCCCGCGTTCAGAGTTTTGGTTCTGGATTTTGTTCACGACGCTGGCGGGTACGGCCGCCGGCATCGTGGACCGAGCGGTTGACGTCCTGGTCGGATACGACGGTGGCGCGCTCGCCGCGTTGTGGGGATTTGGAACGATCATCCCCTTTCTCGCGGTCTGCGTGCGCCGACTGCACGACATCGATCGCGGCGGCTGGTGGCTGCTTTTGTTTTTCATCCCGTTCTTCGGTGGCGTCGTGTTGATCGTCTGGTTTTGCTTCGCCGGCACGCGCGGCTACAACCGCTTTGGCGCCAATCCGCTGCCGCCACCGTCCGGCCCGCCGCATCGCGAACGTGGGCAGTGAATTACATCGAAAACGTACCGTCTCAGCCGGCGCCCAGTAGTTTGATCGCCTCGTCCTGGCCGAACAGATAGAGCAGCGCCCGTAACGCCGCGCCGCGCGGTGAAGTCAGCTTCGGGTCACGGTTGAGGACGTGGGACGCGTCCTCGCGCGCCGCGTTCAAAAGCTTGCCGTGCACTTCGAGCCGCGCGAGGCGGAAGCCCGGAAGGCCGCTTTGGCGCGTGCCGAGCAGGTCGCCTTCGCCGCGCAGGCGCAAATCTTCTTCGGCGATGCGAAAGCCGTCGTCGGTGTCGCGCAGAATGGCAAGGCGGGCTTTGGCGGTTTCGCCGAGCGGGGCTTTGTAGAGCAGGAGGCAAATCGAGGGCTCGCTGCCGCGGCCGACGCGGCCGCGCAGCTGATGCAGCTGCGATAACCCGAAGCGTTCGGCGTGTTCGATGACCATGACGCTCGCTTCCGGGACGTCGACGCCGACTTCGATCACGGTGGTGGCGACGAGGATGCGGGCTGCGCCTGACGCAAAGCGCGCCATCGCCTGGTCCTTCTCCGGCCCGCGCATGCGGCCATGGACGAGCTCGACGGTGTCGCCGAAGCGTTTTTTCAGCGCTGCATAGCGCGCTTCGGCAGCCGCGAGATCGCGGGTTTCGGATTCTTCCACCAGTGGACAGACCCAATAGACCCGGCGGCCGTCATCGAGGGCGCGCGCGACCGCCTCGATCACTTCGGCAAGCCGCTCGAGCGGCAAGGCGCGCGTATCGATCTTCTGCCGCCCGGCGGGCTTTTCGCGCAGTTCCGAAACGTCCATGTCGCCGAAATAGGTCAGCACCAGCGTGCGCGGGATCGGCGTCGCGGTGAGCACCAAAAGATCGACCGCCTCGCCCTTGCGCGCTAACGCGAGCCGCTGATGCACGCCGAACCGGTGCTGCTCATCGACCACGGCCAGCGCCAGATCGTGGAACGCCACGTCTTCCTGAAAGAGCGCATGCGTGCCGACGATCAGATCGATCTCGCCCGACGCAAGGGCAGACAGGATTTCCGGGCGCTCCCGGCCGCGTTCGCGGCCGGTCAAGATCGCAATACGGATGCCGGTCTTGGCTGCGAGCGGCGCGATGGTCGCATAATGGTGCCGGGCGAGAATTTCGGTCGGCGCCATGAACGCCGCCTGCCGTCCGGCCTCGATCACGGTCGCGGCGGATAGCAGCGCCACCAAAGTCTTGCCGGAGCCGACGTCGCCATGCAGCAACCGCAGCATGCGGTTGGGCTGCGCCAGATCGGCGATGATGTCGGTCGTGGCGCGCTCCTGCGACGGCGTGAGCGAATACGGCAGCGCGGCAATGATTTTTGCCCGCAGCCGGCCCTCGGCGGCGCTGCCGCGGCCGGCACGCTTGCGCTGGTGGCCGCGCAACAGCGCCAACGCCAATTGCCCGGCGAGCAATTCGTCGTAAGCGAGCCGCGACCAGGCGAGGTTTTGCGGCTCGAGGTCGGCGGGCTCGCCTGGATGGTGCACCGCGCGCAGCGCCTCGCCAAAAGCGAGAAAGCCGTTGCGCTTGAGGAAGGCTTGATCCTGCCATTCCGGCAGTTGCGGAATGCGATCGAGCGCAAGCTCGAGCGCCTTGCGCAGCTGGAGCGGATGCAAACCCTCGGTCAGGGGGTAGACCGGATCGATCAGCGGCAGTTTGGCAAGGCCCGCGGCGTCGACCACGCGGTCGGGATGCACCATCTGTAGATGGCCGTCGTACAAGGTAGCGGTGCCGGACACATAGCGCACCTGCCCTTCGGGCAAGAGCTTTTCCAGATAATCCTT
>CAYWNY010000270.1:0-3825 GCA_964459765.1 uncultured Hyphomicrobiales bacterium
ATCGCCGAGCACGACGGCAATATCGACAACATCCACATGTCGCGCCAGTCGCCGGATTTTACCGAAGTGACCATCGATCTTGAGGTCTACGACCTCAAGCATCTCACCTCGATTCTCTCGCAATTGCGAGCGAAGAAGGTGATCGCGGCCGCCGAGCGGGTCAACGGCTAGGCGGCGTGCGATTTCAGAATGCCTGCTTCCCCTCCCATCCGCCTCGGCGTCAACATCGATCACGTCGCCACCTTGCGCAATGCGCGCGGCGGCCGGCATCCCGATCCGCTCAAGGCGGCGGAAGTGGCGATTGCCGCGGGCGCCGACGGCATCACCGCGCATTTGCGCGAAGACCGCCGCCACATCGTCGATGACGACATTTTTCGGCTGAAGGCGAAGCTCCAAAAGCCGCTCAATCTGGAAATGGCGGCGACCGCGGAGATGGTGGAGATCGCCTGCAAAGTTCTGCCGCATGCCGCCTGCATCGTTCCGGAGCGACGCGCGGAACGCACGACCGAAGGCGGTCTCGATGCCGCCGGTCAGCGCGACACGCTGCGCACGGTTGCGAGTAGATTGGGCGAGGCCGGCATTCGGGTCTCGCTATTCATCGCCGCCGAACCGGCTCAGATTGAAGCGGCCGCGGCCATCGGCGCGCCGGTCATTGAAATACACACCGGCGCCTGGTGCGACGCGCTCGCGGCCGGCGACCGCGCCGGGGCCGAAGCCGAATACGCCCGCATCGTTCGCGGCGCAGCGCTTGCGCAAAGCTTAAGCCTCGAAGTTCACGCCGGCCATGGTCTCGATTTTTTCAGCGCCGAAAAGGTCGCGGAGCTGCTGCAGATCGTTGAATTGAACATCGGCCATTTTCTGATCGGCGATGCGATCTTCAGCGGGCTTGATGCGGCGGTACGCGGAATGCGCGCAGCGATGGATCGCGGCCGCGGCCGGGCCGGGCAGGCGGTGCGATGATTCTCGGCATCGGCTCCGATATCTGCGATGCTCGCCGCATCGCCAAGGTCATCGAACGCCATGGCGACCGGTTTCTCGACCGCGTTTTCACCCCCATCGAGCGCGCCAAGGCCGATAAGCGGCGCAACCGCGCCGAGACCTATGCCAAGCGATTCGCGGCCAAGGAGGCGTGCGCCAAGGCGCTCGGCACCGGAATCCGCGCAGGCGTATGGTGGCGCGATATGGGCGTGGTCAATCTGCCCTCGGGCAGTCCGACGCTGGAACTGACCGGCGGGGCCAAGCGGCGCCTCCTGGCGATGACGCCGGCGGGCTACGAAGCGCGCATCGACCTCGCCATGACCGACGAGGGACCGACCGCCCAGGCCATCGTCGTCATCTCCGCGGTCGCCGTTTCCGCCGCCTGAAAAAGCCCCGCCCGGATGACAATTTCGTCATGTTCGCGCGGCTCTGGCGGTAAGCTTATGGCGTTCCTAGTTAAAGCCGATTAGACCTGCGCCCGCGGCGAATTCCCGCGTGCAATTGCCTGGGGTTGGTGCAGGGGTTACAAGTTCGCAGGGCGCGGGCAGCCAGTCAACGGAACCATAGGCCGATGAGCGTGCAGACCGGAACAAAACGGAAAGAGGGCGGATTCATCGAGACGATCCGGGTGATTTTCCACGCCCTCATTATCGCGCTCGTCATCCGCACTTTTCTGTTTCAGCCGTTCAATATCCCCTCCGGCTCGATGATCCCGACGTTGCTGGTCGGCGATTATCTGTTCGTCTCCAAATATTCCTACGGGTACACCCATTATTCGCTGCCGTTTTCGCCGCCGGTGTTCTCCGGCCGCATCATCGGCCAGCCGGTCAATCGCGGCGACGTCGTGGTGTTCCGTCTGCCGAAAGACGATTCCACCGATTACATCAAGCGCGTGATCGGGTTGCCGGGCGACCGCATCCAGATGATCGACGGCGTACTCAACATCAACGGCGAGCCGGTCAAGCGTGAGCGCATCGAGGACTTTGTCACCGACGACGAAGGCACGGTGCAACGCGTCAAGCGCTATCGGGAAACGCTGCCGAGCGGCGTGAGCTACAACACGCTCGACCTCACCGACAACGGGTTTTACGACAACACCCAAGTCTATGTCGTCCCGCCCGATCATTATTTCATGATGGGCGACAACCGCGACAACTCGACCGACAGCCGTGTGCTCAGCGCGGTCGGCTATGTGCCCTACGAGAACATTATCGGGCGGGCACAGATCATCTTCTTCTCGATCAGGGACGGTTCGCACGCCTGGGAGGTGTGGCGCTGGCCCTGGACCGTGCGCTGGAACCGGCTGTTCACCCTGGTGCGATGAGCGGACGCGGCAAAGGCAAATCGGTTGCTGCGCCGCAAGAGCCGTCAGCTGTTGAGGTCGCGCGCAAAGGCGCTGCCTCTGGCGCGACGATCGACGGCCCGACCGGCGACGGCCAGAAAGACACCCGCCGCCGGCGCCGCCGCGGTGATGGCTCGCTGGAAGAGCGTATCGGCTACCGCTTCAGCGACGCCACATTGCTCGACAGCGCTCTGAGTCACATTTCGGCACTTAAGGGTGCGCGCAACCGTGCGGGTAGTTACCAGCGGCTCGAATTCCTGGGCGATCATGTGCTCGGCCTTGTGATCTCCGACATGCTGTTTCGAGCTTTTCCGAGGGCCGATGAAGGCGAGCTGTCGCGCCGCCTCGCTGATCTCGTACGCAAGGAAACCTGCGCCGATATCGCCCGCAGCATCGATCTCGGCGCCGCCATCCGGCTCGGCTCTTCCGAAGCCAATGCCGGCGGCCGCACCCGCCCGGCGATTCTCGCCGACGTCTGCGAGGCCTTGATCGGCGCGGTTTATCTGGACGGCGGCTTTGCCGATGCCGAGGCGCTGGTCGGGCGGCTGTGGGAAGCGCGGCTGCGCACCACCGCGCAGCCGTTGCGCGATCCGAAAACGGTGTTGCAGGAATGGGCGCAGGCCCGTGGGTTGCCGACGCCGGCGTATCGTGAAGTCGCTCGTTCCGGGCCGGATCACGATCCGGAGTTCCGGGTGGCGGTGCACCTGCCGAAGCTCGCACCGGCCGAAGGGATGGGGCGCTCCAAGCGCGCCGCCGAGCAGGCAGCCGCCGCTGCGATGATGGCGCGCGAAGGCGTCAAGCCCGAACGCGTCAATGGCTGAGACGTCGGATCCGCCAACGCATTGCGGCTTTGTGGCCCTGATCGGCGCGCCCAATGCCGGCAAGTCGACGCTTATCAACGCCCTGGTCGGCGCCAAGGTTTCGATCGTCACGCCGAAGGTACAGACCACGCGCACGCTTGTTCGCGGCATCGCGATCGAAGGCAACGCGCAGCTGATCTTCGTGGATACGCCTGGTATCTTCGCGCCGCGCCGGCGTCTTGACCGCGCCATGGTCGGCAGCGCCTGGGGTTCGACCACCGACGCCGACATCGTCGCGCTGCTCGTCGACGCCCACAAAGGCGTCGGCGAGGACGAAGAGGCGATCTTGAAGGGGCTGCGCGACATGGGCCCGCCGAAAGTACTCCTGCTCAACAAGGTCGACCTGGTCGATAAACCAAAGCTGCTGGCACTCGCGCAAACGCTCAACGAGCGCATCGCCTTGGCCGGGACCTTCATGATCTCGGCGCAGTCCGGCGACGGCGTCGCCGATGTGAGAAAATTTTTCGCTGCGCACGTGCCGGCCGGACCGTGGCTCTACCCGGAAGATCAAATTTCTGATGCGCCACTGCGCCAGCTCGCCGCCGAGATCACCCGCGAAAAGCTTTTCTTACGTCTGCATCAGGAACTGCCGTATCAGTCGACGGTCGAGACCGAGGTGTGGAAGGAGCTCAAAGACGGCGCGGT
>CAYWNY010000271.1:0-3821 GCA_964459765.1 uncultured Hyphomicrobiales bacterium
CGCGGCAGCATGCCGCGGGCGCTGAACAGATCGACCTGAAAGACCAGCGTGTTGAGCTTGTCTTCTTGATCAAGCAGATGCTGCAGCGGCGTGTTGGAGACGATGCCGCCGTCCCAGAAATGGTCGGTGCCGATCTTGACCATGGGTAGTGCCGGCGGCAGCGCGCCACTCGCCATCACATGCTCGGGCTCGATCTGCTCGTTGGCGTTGTCGAAATAGGCAAAGTTGCCGGTCAAGACGTTGACGGCGCCGACCGAAAAGCGGTGGCGCTGCTCGTTGATGAGGCTGAAATCGACCAACTCCAGCAACGTGTCGCGCAGCGGCGAGGAATCGTAATAGCTGGTCGCGGTGGTAGCGCCGGTGAGACTCATCCACGGATTGGGAAAGCGCGGCTGGAAAAAGCCCGGCTGCCCGGCCACGGTGGTGACCAAGCAGCTGTGCGCGTTGCGCGCCTTGCGGAAGATGTCGCCGTCGGGCGTGAACGGCCAGATCTTGCGCTCGGTGATCATGTCCCAGAAGCGCTGCAGCTGGCGCGGACGATGTTTGGGCGGATTGCCGGCGATGATTGCCGAATTGATGGCGCCGATGGAAACGCCCGAGACCCAGTCCGGTTCGACGCCGGCCTCGTGCATGGCCTGGTAGACGCCGGCCTGATACGCGCCGAGCGCGCCACCGCCTTGCAGCACCAGCGCGATGCGGTCGCAACGTTCAGGGCGCCAAGCCTGCGGCGGCTCGGTTGAGGGGCGCGACGGACGATTCTTCAGGTTACTCGGAATGTCGTGCATGGCGGGTTACTCGGCAAAGGGCGCAAACGGATTTTGAAACCGCCGCAGCTTTGCCAAAGCCAATGACCGCTAGATGACAAGCCGATCCGGAAAGCAAAACAGCCCGGAAAGATTGTCACAGGACTGTCGGCATCGTTTCACAAACTCCGCCTTGGGTGTGGCCGGCATTTCTAAACGCTGTTTCTGAACACCCAGGGGGTTGGAATGCAGGCAGGTAAGACCGCCATCGTCACCGGCTCGACCAGCGGAATAGGCCTTGGCATCGCCACCGCGCTCGCCAAAGGCGGCGCCAATGTTGTGCTCAACGGCTTTGGTCCGCCCGACGAAATCGACAAAATCGTCAGCGATCTCAAGCGTCAGCACAACGTCGGGGTGATGTATTCGAGCGCCAATATCGTCGACCCCGACGAAATCGAGGACATGGTCGATCAGGCCGAGGCGGAGTTCGGCGGCGTCGACATCCTGGTCAACAATGCCGGCATTCAGCACGTCGACCCGATCGAGGAATTCCCGGTCGACAAGTGGAACGCCATCATCGCGATCAACCTGTCCGGCGCGTTTCACACCACCCGGCTCACCGTGCCGCACATGAAGAAAAAGCGCTGGGGGCGGATCATCAACGTCGCCTCCGCGCACGCGTTGGTCGCCTCGCCGTTCAAGTCGGCCTATGTCTCGGCCAAGCACGGGCTTGCCGGCTTGACCAAGACGGTCGCGCTCGAAGTCGCCGAACACGGCGTCACGGCAAATGCGATCTGCCCGGGCTATGTGCTGACCCCGCTGGTGCAGAAACAAATTCCGGAGCAGGCCAAGGCCCGCGGCATCAGCGAAGAAGCGGTAATGAAGGACGTACTCCTTGCCGCGCAGCCGACCAAGGAATTCGTCGAGGTTTCGCAGATCGCGGCGCTGGCCACGTTCCTTTGCTCCGATGACGCTGCCTCGATCACCGGAGCGCTGCTCCCGATCGACGGCGGCTGGACCGCCCATTAAGCGGAGCCAGCGATGCGCAAAGAGGACATTCTCAAGCTGCCGTCGATGCCGGCGAGCGGACCGAGCTATCCGGCCGGACCCTATCGCTTCATCCACCGCGAGTTCATGGTGATCACCTACGAAACCGACGCCGACGTCGTGCGTGATCACCTGCCGGAGCCGCTCGAGCCGCTTGATAACCCGGTGGTGCATTACGAATGGATCAAGATGCCCGACTCTTCTGGCTTCGGCGACTACACGGAATCGGGGATGGTGCTGCCCGCCCGCTTCCGGGGCGAAGACGTCAATTTCGTCGTGCAGATGTATCTCGACGACGATCCGCCGATTTCCGCTGGCCGGGAAATCTGGGGCTTTCCCAAAAAATACGCGCACCCAAAACTGGAAATCGTCAAAGACACGCTGACCGGAACGCTGGAATATGCCGGCCAGCTCGTCGCCATGGGCACCATTGGCTACAAGCACGAGGCGATGGCCGGCAACGGCGAGAAGACCACGGCGATGCTGTCGAAGACGCAGGTCAATCTGAAAATCATTCCCGGCGTCGACGGCCATCCGGAAATCTGTCAGCTCGTCGGCTACAATCTCACCGACATTGTCGTCAAAGGCTCCTGGCTCGGACCCGGCCGGCTGCACCTTGTGCCGCATGTCAACGCACCGGTCGCGGACTTCCCGGTGCGCCGGGTGATCGGCGCGCATCATTTCGTCGCCGACCTGACGCTCCCCTACGGCCGCGTTACGATTACAACAAGGCGGAGCAGCTTCACCTCGACGTCGTGCCAAAGGCTGCGACGGCCTAAGTTCAACGGCCGGGGGCACTCCCCGGCGTCATTGAAAATGCGTCGGTCCGCCAACCTACACTCTCTGCTTGCAATCCGCGCATCGTGCGCTTTTCGCGACAATAACGGCGGGTTTGCGCGGGGTCCGCGGTCCCTCGACTAGCAAACGTGTACAGTAGCGGCCAAGTATCAAACATGTGGCAATCCGCCCGCTCGTCTCGCACCGTCCGGCGCAATGTAGGGTCACCGTCGCGACGGCCCCATCGAGCGCCCAAGGTTTTCTTTTCAATCAAAAAACAAAGGGGCTCTCGCGCCCCGTGCGCTCTAGCGTGTCACCATTCCTGATGTTACGGTTTGTGTCGGTCACCCTTTTGGGCGGCTAGTGGACATTCTATGGCCCGACAACGAACAAAACCGACTTCACAGCACACCGGGCTCTACTTCGCCCGCGAGGCGCGCGGTATGAGTCGCACTGAGTTGGTGCGGCGGTCCGGCGTTTCAAAGCAGCAATTATCTCGTCTGGAAAATGGCCTGATCCGACTGAGACTTGATCACTTAAAGCCATTTGCGCCGCACCTTGGATACACACCGGAACAAATGCTGCTCTGGGGACGCTATCCGGGTACCGAAGGTGTTGATGCGGCCGAAGGCGACACGTTACATGCGGGTGCCGCGCCAAAAAAAAATATCGGCGTGGTTCGCGTTCCCGAACTTGACATGCACGCTAACGAAGGGGTGCGGGAAAGACGCAAAGACGGCCGCTACTCCGACCCTGTGAAAACTGAACGCTGGGCGTTCCCGGAGAGATTTGTAGGCGACGAACTGCGCGCGTCCCCCGACCGGCTTGTCATCGTCGAAGCCGCTGGCGACAGCATGGCGCCAACCGTCGTTTCCGGCGAGCGGGTGATCGTCGATACCGGCCACAAGACGCCGACGCCGGACGGGCTTTATGCTGTTCGCGATGCCTTCAAGAAGATCGTTGTCCGCCGTCTGCAGGTCTTGCGGGCGGCGCATCCAACACGCGTCAAGATCGTCTTTGATAACGCAAAACATCCGAGCGAAGAGGTTGCGTTGGATGATCTCGAAGTGTTCGGGAAAGTGCTCTGTTGCCTGAAGCTCTGTTAGTAGCCGCTGTCGCGTCCCTGACGACCTGTGCCAACCGCTTCGCTATGCCTTACCCCGCCCCCGGCTTGACCACGCGGATGTTCAATTCACGCAATTGCTTCGGCGTCGCCTCCGACGGCGCGCCCATCATCAAATCCTCGGCGCGCTG
>CAYWNY010000272.1:0-3796 GCA_964459765.1 uncultured Hyphomicrobiales bacterium
CCGCGGCGGCGAGAACGCGGAATTTGGTCTTCATAGCGGCCTCCTTAGCCGATTCGAACCCAATTGTAGGTCGAGGTATCGCCCGCTGCGGTGGCGACGGTGAACCCGACCCCCGCCGTGAGCGTCATCACATTCGCGTCCTGGCCGGCGACGGGCGTGCCGCCGACCACGCCCAGACTGAGAAGAATGAGCGATTTGGCGGTGACGCCAGTGTCGGCGACTGCGACCGGCGTGGCGCCATTCAGCACGACCGTTCCCGACGCGAATGGCAGCGACGTGTCGAGCGGGCCGCCGTTGTCGACCGGCAACAGGCCGGGATTCGGGAAACCCGAGAGAACCTTCTGTCCGCCTTGAACGCCCATGGCCCGCTCCTAGATGACCCCGCCCGTTGTCAGCGAGCGCGACGCGCCGCCGGTCGCCGACAGGCGATAGTTGATCGTGACGCCCGACACCGCCGAATAGGCGACGCAATTCAGGCGATAGAACACGCCCGCCTCGGCCTCGAAGAACGGCAGCGAGGCGTTGCCGGTGAATACCGCCGGCGTGCCGCCGGGCGCATTCCAGTTGGTCGTCGGCAGCCAAGTCGACGCGCCGTCGAAGCTGCGCTCGAGCTGCACCGTGCCGTTGAAGATGACCGGAACGCCGGTGAACAGGGCGTTGTTGTCGACGCCGGCGGCGATGCAGGCCGCGGCGAGGGCGAAGGTGAAGGTCTGCGGAACGTTCGTCGGCGCAATCGTCGTCGGCGCCGCCGACAGCTTGATCACGCCGCGCGTCACCGGCGCATTGCCGCCGGAGGGCGGGAACAAGGCCGGCGTCACGATCGCCGCGACCGTCGCGCCGGCAGGCACGTTCGTCCCGCTGACCGCCGCGCCGGCGAGCCACGAGGTCGAACCGAGGCCGCTGATGGTGCCGTCGGAATTGAGGACGCCCTGCAGTTGAACGGTCGGCAGGGCGAGATTGACCGTCGTTCCGTTGATCGAGGCGACCGTCGTCCCCGGCGGGACGAGGCTCGAATTGATCGAGCAGCCGGCGATGATCGCGCCGATCGCCGCGACGGTCGGCGCAAGCGAATTGGCGACCGCCGTCAGGGCGGATTTATAGGCCGCCCAGACCGTGGCGTTGGCGTAGCCGAGGATCGGCACCGGCTTCGACGCGCCGACGGCGGCGAACGAGCCAGTGTCGACCGCATTCGCGCCGTCGCCCGCGGGCGGCGGTCCGATCCACGAAACTCCGACTGGCGCCGGCAGGCCCATTTAGATGACCCTCGGTCCTTGTTTGAACACGCCGCCAACCTCGGCGCGCCGCGCCGCCGGGGCGATCGTGCCAAGCACGTTGATCGTCTCTTTGGTCGGATCGACGCTGCCGACGACGCCGAAGCGGTTGTTGAAGTCGGTCAGCGCCGCGCCGACCTGCGGCCGAACGTCGTCGGGATTGTTGATCGTCTTGCGCGACTGCGGTGCGCCGCCGCCGTCGGACGTGATGATGCGGCCCTTGCCGGTCGTCCACACCGGCGAGATCGGCACGTCGAGGCCGGTCGAGCCGATCGAGGCGAGATAGAGGTCATGGATGCGCTTGGCCGCCTCGTTCTCGGGCCGCATCGCCGGATTGGGGACGCTGTCCCAGAAGATGCGGGTCTGCACCGTCTGATGGGTGAAGCCGTCGACGCGATAGGGATCGACGACGACCTCGTTGATGTAGACCTTGGCGACCAGGGCGTAGATCGGCAGCGCGCCCTCGACGCCCTGCGCCACGCGCTCGCGCATCGCCATGATCTCGACGATCATGCTGGCGTGCGCCTTGGCGCGAGCGGCGAGGATTTCCGGGGCGACGCGCTTGCGATCGGTGCCCTGATCGGAGATTTCGGCGATGGCGAGCGCCAGATTGCGGAAAATGCCCATTTCCGGCGCTTCGCCCGGAACGGCGGCATTCTTACCCTGGAGCGCCGCAAGCTGCTTTGCCGTCTCCTCGGCGACGGCGCGCTGGAACTGCGGCGTCTTGAAGAAATCGACCGGGGCCGCGCCGAGCGGCGCTGCGGGATCGACCTCGAACGGATCGGCGGCGTCTTCGGCCGACTGCGCTTCCGGCAGCGGCGGCAGATCGGACCGGACTTCCTGTTCGGTTTCGGCGGGGCTGGACTTGCGAGCGCGGGGCATGACGAACTCCTTGGCGGGTAAAACGGCGTGGCGCATTGGCTCGCCACGCCGAAGTCACGTTCTCGGATCACACGGTGAAGTTCTTCGCTCCGTACTTGTTGGCGAAGTCGTCGCGCACCATCGTCACGAGCGCATTGGCGATCGTGCCGGTGGCGAAGCTGGTGGCGGCCGGAACCGCGAAGTTGAGCCGCGCGAAGCGAGGCCGCAGATTGGCCGGGAAGGCCGGCGGAACCTCGAAGCGGGCGATGGTCTGACCGGCAGTCAACTGCGCCACCGTCAGGGTTCCGGTTTCCTCGACGGTCTGCCAGGTTCCCGGCTGGTAGTTTCCGGCCGCGCCGGTGTCAGGCGCATATTGCACCTGGACATTGAGCGTCGGCGTGCCGGCGCCAGCGGTGAAGGCCGTGCCGACGTTGACGACGAGCTGCGGTCGCTTGCCGCCAATGCCGGGGTCGTAGCCGAACAGCGACACGTTGCCGATGATGGACGGCGGCGCAACGCCGACGCCCGCCCCGAGCAGATCGAGAGTGTTCGACTGGAAGTTGACGCCGGCGGCGCCGACGCAGGAAAGCGCGGACCCGATCGGGATGAAAGCAAGTTGGGCGTCAAGGATCATGGCGTTTCTCCGAATTCTGGGCCGCTCGGCCCGTCAGCCTTTCGTGTTCCCGGAGCGATCAGGTCACGTTCGCTTCGTTGTTGAGCAACTGGTCGACGATCTTGATCGGAATCTGCCGATAGCCCTCGACCGGCTCGCCGGCGTAATCCTTCATGCCGATCAGGACATTGCGATTGCGCAGCGACTGCTGGTTCATCGCATGCCGCAGCGTGCGGTTGCAGTAGAACACCGGCCGCACGCCGTAGTCGTCCTGCGGCGCGTCGGTCTTATGGACGCCCGACTGCTTCAGCTTGGGGAACAGCAGCAGCATCTGGTCCATGTAGATGAACAGGTCGGGCGGGTTCGAGCCCGTCAGGCCGTTGGTCGCGCTGGTGGTGTCGATGTTGGCGAGCCGCGCGCCGAAGCGCCAGTCCTTCGGGCAGATGCCGGCTTGCTGGCGGAACCAGCTCGTGTAGGCTTCGTAGCGGTTGCCGAGCGAATCGAACGCGGGCGTGACGTCGCCCTTGTCCTCCATGTCGAGGCCCGCCTTGGAGCCGCGCGGGAAGACGCCGAAGATGCGCTCCGCGCCCCAGCCGACCAGCCACAGCGACGTGTTGGCGTTGCCCGAGCCGAGCGCCGAGACGACGTTGGCGGCGTTGAGGGCGGTCGCGGTGTTGATGGTGTTGTAGAACGGCGCGAGGCCCATGAACTCGGCCGGGTTGGAAACCGTGTTGCCGTAGAACACCGTCTGGGCGATGGTCTGCGACATGCCTTCGAGGAAGGCGACGTCTTCCGACTCGCGGAATTTCTCCTTGTCGCCCGAATGCTCGGCGAGCGCGCGGTCGACCTGGGAATAGTCCTCCAGCATGCCGAGGCCGACCCGCGCCTTGGCGGTGGTCGACTTCTGGTAGGGCACGCCCATGTTGTAGGAGCGCCAGGAGCCCGCCGGGATCGAGGTGCGGAACACGAACTCGTGGCCGGTATGCTCGTTCGCCTCGACCCACGGCATGTCTTCCGCGTAGTCGTTGGACTGGCTGAGATACTCGGCGAT
>CAYWNY010000273.1:0-3795 GCA_964459765.1 uncultured Hyphomicrobiales bacterium
GCGACGGCCTCTCGCCTGGCGGCGGGCGTCACCATTTTTTTGCGGCGATATCCTTGAGCATCGCGTTGTCGAGCATCGCCTCAGCCAAAAGCTTCTTCAGTTTGGCGTTCTCATCCTCGAGCGACTTCAGACGTTTGGCGTCCGACACATCGAGGCCGCCGTACTTGGCCTTCCACTTGTAGAACGTGGCGCTGCTGATCCCGTGTTTGCGGCACACGTCGGCCGTCTTCGCACCAGCCTCATGCTCCCGCAATATCCCGATGATCTGCTCTTCCGTGAACCGGCTCGGCTTCATGTCCATCCCCTCAGAGGTGATGGACTCTACCCATTTTTAGAGGAGGTCTCGGGGCTCAGCTCAGCGAACTTTTCGTTAACTTGCCTTCGCCGGGAACGGCTCGGTGTAGGATTGGCCGTCGCGGCCGAAATACATCGCCTTGCGGCCGTCGAAGAACACCTCGTAGTGCGAGCAGCCGGCCGCCATGATCCGGCGCAGGAATTCGCCATAGCCGATCTCCTGCCGCTGGATGGCCTTCACCGTAGCGGCGACGCGGTCGGCGTCGAACGCGGCTGCGATTGCAGGCGCTTCGACGAGCGGCATAGCCTCGTCGTGGGATTGGCTGCCGGCGTTGTGATAGGTCTTGCGCAGCGCCACGAGATCGGCGGTGTACGAAGTCACACCGGCTTCGGCGAGCCGTCCGACCACGACGGGGAACGGCGTGTCGGCAAAGCTCGCGGCCATGCATTGCTCAAGGATCTGAATATTCATCTGACGTCTCCTTTGGTTTTGTGGTTTCAGATTGGGTTGACGAGATCGGTGTCGGCGAGCGCATTGAGCAGGCGGCGCAGCCCGCGCCCCAACGATGCGGTATCCGACGGCGATAGTTTGTGTGCGAGCCGACTGTGATATCCGGCGGCCGCCTTCATAAGCCCTTCGAAGGCAGCCCGGCCGCGTTTCGTTAAAATCAGATGCGGCGAGCCCCGGTGATCGGGATTGTCGCGATATTCGGCCGCGCCCTCTTCGACCAGCAGATCGGCGATGCGCTGAACGTTCTGCCGAGTCACGCCGAGAACGCGAGCAATCTGCGGCACGGTTTGGGCGCGGCCGGACGCGGCGCTGAGCACCTGCCAGCGCGCCTGGGTCTGGCCGACGGTCTTAGCAATCGATTCGCCATGGTCGCGCAGGCGGCCGGCGAGCTCGTAGATGTCCGCAACGATGATCGGAATCAGTGCTTCGACTTTGGCAGGAGGTTTGACGCGTGCGTTCATGGTTCGATATTGTCATGATGACAATATATTGTCAATAGGCTCGCACGACAACTTCAGCATCACTTCCGCGGCAGCCACCCTCCTCCCCGCCGCGCCAGCGTGCATTGCGCGGCAAACACCCCACATATGGGGAAATGCTTCTGGCAAAACCGTACCGGCGTGGAATAATCTTCTGCCAGGCGGGGAGAAGATTCGGTTAGAGGCTCTTGCAGTGACTGGCAAAACGCCCGTCGTCGGCGTCATCGGTAGCGCCCATCTGGCGGAGGGCCGCTTTCATACCCAGCGGGTCGGCGAGCGCAATCTGCGCGCGGTGGCGAGCGCGGCGGGAGCGTTGCCCCTGATGTTTGCCGCCGCGCCGGAGATCACCGACATTAACGCCCTGCTCGAAGCCGTCGACGGCATCCTGCTCACCGGCGCGCGCGCCAACGTGCATCCGAGTTACTTCGGCCTTGAGGAGGACCCGCGACACGAGCCTTACGACCGCGAACGCGACGCCCTCGCGCTGCCCCTGATCGAGACTTGCGTCGCGCGCGGCGTGCCGCTCCTTGGCATCTGCCGCGGTCTGCAGGAGATGAACGTCGCCTTCGGCGGCACACTGCATCCGGAAATCCGCGACCTGCCCGGGCGCATGAATCACCGCGCGCCACGGCTCGCCAACGGCGAGTTGCACCCGGACGCCGCCGTTATTTTCGGCGACCGCCACGACATCCGGCTCACACCGGGCGGCGCGTTCGCAAAACTCCTCGGCGCCGACACGGTGCGGGTCAATTCGCTGCACGGCCAGGGCATCCTCGAACCCGGCGAGCGCGTCGTCGTCGAGGCGGTCGCCGAAGACGGCACCATCGAGGCGATCAGCATCGCCGGCGCCCCCGGCTTTGCGCTCGGCGTGCAATGGCACGCGGAGCACGAGGCCGATCGCAATCCGGTAAACCGCAAATTGTTTGGGGCGTTCGGCGAAGCGCTGCGGACGCGCCGCTAGCGGCGCGGCGCATCCTTTACCTTGTCGCGGAGCTGCCGGGAAGGCGAAAGCTATTTGAAGTAGCTGACGCCGCAGGCTTGATTGCCGATGCGCACTTCCAGCGATTGCTTTGGCGCTAGCTGTTTGGTGCCGGGCTTCGGGAACGTAAAGTCGACGGTCACCACCTCGCCTTCCGGCGCGGTGGCCACCGCGTCATAAGCGCGCTGCCCGATCGGATCGTTCGGCGGCAGTTTAAGGTCGCGCACGCTACTCCCGATCAGCACCGGGCTCAGATAGGCGGTGAAGTTGCCGTCCGGCAGGCTGAAGCAAAACACGTAAAGGTCGCGGTCGTGAAAATCCTTGTTCTTATCGTCGTTGAAGGCTTTCAGCGCCGCCGCGTCGTCTTGCTTGAGTGCGGCGGTGGCGCGCTCAAGCATTGCCTTGGCGTCATCGGGGCTGGCGATTTCGACGGCAAACGAAGGACCGCCCCATAGCAGCGCGCCGGCAACGATAGACACAGCCAATCCTGTACGCATGGCGTTTCAACTGTCCCGGTCAGTCGTGAAAGGATCGGGGAGGATAGCGATTGTCGAAAGCCAGCGGAACCCCGAAATTCCGGTCGCGGTCTCGTGAGGCGGCGGCCAGCGGGGTCTTAATTCTTCTGGCGCGGTTCGGCCTGGTACGTTTGGGAAATCGCCTCATCGTGGTACCAGCCGCTACCGGAGGCGATCCTGACGGCCGGCTGCTGCCACGTCGGCGCGAGCGATCCGACGGTCTCGGACGCGTTCCTCGCCAGGAAGCGGCCGCGCGGGGGAAAGGTATAGACCTTGGCCGATCCGGAAGCGTTCGTCGTCATTGTTGTTGTCCTTTTTATTACTTCGCCGGCTGCCGCACGACACGAGGCGCAGTGCAAGCCAGCCTGAGTCTCTGCACACCAATATAATGCGGCGCTCGGAAATTGTTCGGTTCGCATCACAGAAATTGAGCGTTTTGACTACAATATGTGCATCCGTCTTTTTGCTTATTCGATCCGCAGTTCGTAAATTACCGCTCGCCGAGCCGTCGCAATGTCCCCGCGCAAGAAGGGCGAAAGCGCGCGTTTGGCACATTAAATGCTTGAAAATGCGCGGGAGGCGGCTGCCGGGATGCCGTTGGCGGCAAAGTAGGCAACAGCTCACCCTGACGTTTTTCGCATCAGCGCGAAGAGAGTTCGCCAACAGAGAGAAAATCATGACCAAGTATAAACTCGAATATATCTGGCTCGACGGTTACAAGCCGACGCCGAACCTGCGCGGTAAAACGCAGATCAAAGACTTCGACGCGTTCCCAATGCTCGAGCAGCTGCCGCTGTGGGGCTTCGACGGCTCCTCGACGCAACAGGCGGAAGGGCATTCTTCCGATTGCGTATTAAAGCCGGTCGCGGTCTATCCGGACGGCGCGCGCACCAACGGCGTCCTCGTGATGTGCGAAGTGATGATGCCCGACGGCAAGACGCCCCACGCTTCCAATAAGCGCGCCACCATTCTCGACGATCCCGGCGCCTGGTTCGGCTTCGAGCAGGAATATTTCTT
>CAYWNY010000274.1:0-3792 GCA_964459765.1 uncultured Hyphomicrobiales bacterium
TAGTGCCGGAGGGAATGATGCCCGAAGCCGCCCGGGAGAAGGCTGCATATCCTTCCCGCGGGGACCGCTCCCGCTCCGTCCATCGAAAGTGCCCTCGCGACAGGCGTCCTCGATGAGCGGGATGAGGCGATGTACCCGTAACGGAGTGCGCGAATCGATGTCCACCTGCACTAATGGTCTGTGGGAAGCTAACAGAAATTCTTATTCCTTTCAGACACATAGCGATCCGCAGTGGGGAGGGGCTAGCTGCTGCGAGTCTCGAAAATGAACCACCGGTCGCGTCCAGATGGAGTGAGCGAAGCGAGCGCAGGGAAGGGCAGCTGGCGAGACATGCCCCTCCACCGCGCTTCCGCCTACGCACTTCTGTGCTTCGGCGGACTCAAACCCACCGTAGCTCCACAGCGAGCGAAGGCGCGCCGCGCGGTCCCCCTCCCCCCGCTCCGTTTCACTTCGCGGCGGCGGATGAACGCAAGCGGTCAGCGCGGCGGCGCAGTCCCCCTGTTTACCCTCGCCCACATGACGAGGCCGCCGACGAGCCCCAAAGCCGCCAATGCAAGCACCAGATATTGCAGCAGCACCGATACCTGCGGAGCGGCTTCGGTCGTGGTCGAGAGATCGTATATTTGCCACGCCAGGACGCCGGCGCAGAGTGCGACCTGAATTCCCCAGTTTTTCTTGCGCTGTACGGCCATCGGCCTGGTCCCTCCGCTCAACACATAAAACCGCTTCGCTCGCCAATGAGCCGGCGGTCCATGCCGGCGTGCGGCTACAGCATGGATCGCCGGATATTCTGACATGAAAGACGGCATTGCGCGCCTCTTGTCCGGCAATGACGCTACTACATTCCCTCGCCCCTTGCGGGAGAGGGGGGCGCGTGGCGGGCTTTAGCGAGCAAGAGAGCCAGACCGGCGCTGTTCGTCGACGACGTCCTGCAGGCCGGTATGAATGGTGGTCTCGACCGAGAAGCCGACGCGCAGCAGCCTAGCCAGCGGCTGATCGGGGTCCAGATTGATCTTTACCGGCAGGCGCTGGACGATCTTCGTGAAGTTGCCGGTGGCATTGTTTGGTTGAATCGGCGCGAACGAAGCGCCGGACGCCGGGGCCAAGCCTTCGACCGTTCCCGACAGATCCATGTGATAGGCGTCGACGTGGATCGTCACGTGCTGGCCGCTGCGAACGTGGAGAAGATCCACCTCGCGATAATTCGCCGTAATGTAGACTTCGGCGAGCGGAACCACCGTCATCAATGTCGAGCCGGGCGCAACGGTGTTGCCGACCTGCACCGAGCGTTCGCCGACCAGGCCGTCAACCGGCGAAAGAATCTGCGTATATGAAAGATTGAGCTTGGCCTGCTCCAGTTGCGCCTTGTCGGCTTCAACGACCGCCTCGGCGGCGCTTTTCCGCGCCGCGATGATATCCAATTGCCGGCGAGCGGCTTCGAGCGACGCGAGCGCGCTGTCCAACTGAGCCTTGGCCTGCAGCAACTCGCTGTCGGCCTTTTGTTTTTGTTCGACCGTGCCGGACTCGGTCGCGGCCAGGAAGTCATAGCGGCGCGCGTTCGGCTCGGCGAAGGCCAGATTGGCGCGGGCGGCCTCGACGTTGGCCTCCTGCTGGCTGATGATCGACGGCTGAAGGACGAGGTTGGCGGTCACTTCGGCAACCTGGGCGGCGTCACGGGCGAGGGCCGCGTCAGCGGCGGCCATAGCAGCCGCGTAGTCGCGCGGGTCGAGCATCACCAATACCTGCCCGGTTTTGACCTGCTGGTTGTCATCGACCAGCACGGTCGTGACCTGGCCGGAGACGCGCGGCGCAACGCTGGCATAGTGGACCGCGACGTAGGCGTCATCGGTCCAGACATCGGGGTGGGGCCGGAAAATCACCCACAGTACGACGCCGATGAAAGCGGCGACCACCACGCCCGCTACTGCGAAGGGCCACTTCGGCCGCGGCGGCTCGCCGCCTTGCTTGCCCCCCTTGTCGTCTTTGGCTTTTTGATCCTGCGCCGGCGCGGCGGCGGCTTGCTGGATTGGGTGCTTTTCATCCCGTGCCTGCTGGTCTTTTTGTTCAGGCATACGCCGGTTGTCCTTTGCCTCGGCGGCACCGTCGTTGCTTGCACCGTCGTTGCTTGCACCGTCGTTGCTTGCGCCGCCGTCGGCGGGCACCAACCAGTCCCGGGTCGCCGTTCGCCGTTCGGTTCGCTCGGCTGCATGCCTCACCTATTGCCTGGCCAGCTGGATGCGCGGCGGCAGCGTGCGGATCGGAAGGACGACGAGCACGATCATCAAAAACACCGTCAACGCGCCCAACACCAGGAATGTATCGGCTGCCGACATCAGGGCGACCTGCTGCTGCACGGCTTCGCCGAGCGCTTGCAGGCTTCCCAGTACCCGGGGCCGTCCGTCGGGCAACAGCGCCGTCGGCATATCCGGCAGGACGCCGTTGCTTTGTACAAGACTGAAGCGATTTTGGCCGATCTGATCGACGATGCGGTCGTAATGCAAGGCGCCGCGCCACTGCGCGATCAGCGCCCAGAGCCAAACCGCGACCACTTCGGCGATCGCCCGCGGCGTGTTGAACAGCGAGGCGGCATAAGGCGCTTCGGCGGGGCCCTTCACCGAGTTCGTCGCCATCAGAAGCAGCGGCATGATCACCATCGGCTGTCCGACCGCCTGCAATGCCCCCCAGAAAAAGAACTGATCGCGGTTCCAAACAATATTGACGTAGGACGAACCGATGCAGGCAGTCAGTATCAGCGCCAGGCCGATGTAACTGACGACGCGGGCGTCGACTTGCGGAAAATCGAGCACGAACGCCATCATTGGCAGGAGCACGATCTGCGCCAGCGCAATTTCAAGCGTGACCATGCTCCATTGCAGCGGCCGATAACCGTCGACTTGCTCGAGGACCTGCATCGGCACCGTGGTGCCGCCCTGGGCGACGATGAGGAAGATGACGAGTGCGATCAGGCCATAGGCCAGGTTGGGCCGGCCCAGCATCTGCAGCTTCATCAGCGGCAGCGGGTGAAACCACTCGTTCAAAACAAACAGCGGAATAGCCACGACCGCTGATCAGCGCCAAGACGCAAATTAACTGTGAGTTGAACCATTCGAAAAACACAGTTCATGGCTGCCGGGCGTTTGCACCAAACGGAACACACCCAGTTTTCGCGACATGAGCGGATGCCACGGATGCCGATCCGGCAACCCGGCATCGTCGGTGTAGTTGATGAACGATTTATCCAGCTCCATGTCCTTTGGATCGGTCGTGATCGCGATTTGATCCAGAGCGTCTTCTCCGGATGAGGAACGAGGGTATCGTATGCTTTCTGAGCGGTCTCGCGATCGACGTCGTTGATGAATGTCTCGCGCCAGATCTTGAACGGCAGCGTGATCGAACCGTCGCCGCGTTGGGCGGTGCACAATCGGACGTAGACCGCCATGTCGTTGAGACTCTCGCCGTTGTTGGGAACAAATGCGTTCCAATACACCAGGCGGCGGATGCGTTCGGCGAGGCGGTCGGCCACGCCGGTGATGATCATGCCGCCGTAGCCGTGGCCAAGAAGAATGACGTCGGTCAGGTTCTGCTCGGCCAGATAGTCGGCGATCGACCGGATCGCGTCATCCAAGCCGACCGTTTTCGGATCGCCCGGCCGGTTGCCGGCGACGGTGGGCGTGTCGACGCGATGGCCGGCTTCCCCAAGGAGGGACGCCGTCGGCTCCAGGGCTTTGCCCGTGTGCCACGTATCGTGAATGAGCACGTAAGTTGCCATTGGATGTCCGTCCCTCGGCCTAA
>CAYWNY010000275.1:0-3783 GCA_964459765.1 uncultured Hyphomicrobiales bacterium
GACCGGCGAAAGATTGAACATGGTGTAGAAGGTCGCCACTTCGAGCACGCGGATTCTGGCCATGCCCAAAAGCTCGGCGGTCGCCTCCATCGCCTTCTGCGGCAGCCAACCGCCGCATTGTTCCTGCGCCCGCCACAGGATCGGGATCACCGCCGATTGCTGCCGCCCGGGCGGGTATTTGGCGATCCGCGCTTTCGCCCACTCCAGATTTTCCGGCGTGAAGGCGAAGCTCGACGGCTGTTTTTCGGCCAGGCGGCGAACACTCATCGGTCGATCTCACCAAAAACGATATCGAGCGAGCCGAGGATGGCGGTGACGTCCGCGAGCATGTGGCCGCGACAGAGAAAATCCATTGCCTGGAGATGCGCAAAACCCGGCGCGCGGATCTTGCACTTATACGGTTTGTTGCTCCCGTCGGCGATCAGATAGACGCCGAATTCGCCCTTGGGCGCCTCGACCGCGGCGTACACTTCGCCCGGCGGCACATGGAAGCCCTCGGTATAAAGCTTGAAGTGATGAATAAGCGACTCCATGGAGCGCTTCATCTGCGGGCGCCGCGGCGGCGTGATTTTGTGATCCTCGACCACGACCGGTCCCTGCGCATCGGCGCCGTGCAGTTTCTCTACGCACTGCTTCATGATGCGGACCGACTGGCGCATCTCCTCCATGCGGATGCAGTAACGGTCGTAATTGTCGCCGTTCTTGCCGATCGGAATGTCGAAATTGAATTCGGGGTAGCATTCGTAAGGCTGCGCTTTGCGCAAATCCCACGCCGCTCCCGAGCCGCGCACCATCACGCCGGAGAAGCCCCAGGCCCAGGCGTCCTCTAGTTTCACCACGGCAATATCGACATTGCGCTGCTTGAAGATGCGGTTTTCGGTAAGCAGATTTTCTAGATCGTCGCAGACTTTGAGGAACGGATCGCAAAATGCGGCAATGTCATCGATCAGTTTCGGCGGCAGATCCTGATGCACGCCGCCGACGCGGAAGTAAGCCGCATGCATGCGCGAACCCGAGGCGCGCTCGTAAAAGCCCATGAGCTTCTCGCGCTCCTCAAATCCCCAGAGCGGCGGAGTGAGCGCGCCGACGTCCATAGCTTGCGTGGTGACGTTGAGCAGATGCGAGAGGAGCCGGCCGATTTCGCAATAAAGCACCCGGATCAGTTGCCCGCGCCGCGGCACCGTCAGCTCGAGCAATTTTTCCGTCGCGAGGCAGAAGGCGTGTTCCTGATTGATCGGCGCCACGTAATCGAGTCGATCGAAGTACGGGATCGCTTGCAGATAGGTCTTGTGCTCGATCAGCTTTTCGGTGCCGCGATGGAGCAGACCGACATGCGGATCGACGCGCTCGACCACCTCGCCGTCAAGCTCCAATACCAGACGCAGCACACCGTGCGCCGCCGGATGCTGCGGGCCGAAGTTGATCGTAAAGTTGCGGTTGGCGGCTTCGTTCATCACGCGACCCGTGCCAGCTTGGCGGCCTTCGCTGCCACCCGCGCATTGAATTTGTCCCAGTTCACCACGAAGCGCTCGTGACGGCCTTCGCCGATCAGATCGACGCCGTCATGGGCCATGACCTTGAACGCAAGGCGCGGACCGGCGACTTCCACGCATTCGGCTGCGGCGGTGACCGTCATGCCCGGCGGCGTCGCCGCCAAATGGCTGACGTCTACATGCACGCCGACGCTGCCTTCGCCCGGATCGAGATGCTCGGCCACGAGTTCGGTGCACGCCCATTCCATCAACACGATCATAAAACCGGTGGCGAACACCTTGGGCATGGCGGCGATAATCGCCGATTCCGGATAGGTGAAGGGAACGGTCTTGGCCTCGGTCACCTTGTAGGTGATGCGGTGCGTCAGCCCGGGCTTGAGCGACGGCTTCATCTTTACGAGCCCCTCCCGGCTTTCTCGTCGCCGGGCAGCACGTAATCGGTGCCTTCCCACGGCGACAAAAAATCGAAGTTGCGGAATTCCTGCGCCAACCGCACCGGCGCATAAACGACGCGCTTGAGTTCGCCGTCGTAGCGCACCTCGACAAAGCCGGTGAGCGGAAAATCCTTGCGCAGCGGATGGCCCTCGAAGCCGTAGTCGGTCAAGAGCCGGCGCATGTCGGGATGGCCGGTGAAGATCACGCCATAGAGATCGTAGGCTTCGCGCTCGAACCAGTCGGCGCCGGGATAGACCTCGATGATGGAAGCGACCGGGGTCGCTTCGTCGACTTCGATCTTCACCCGCACCCGCACATTGTGCTTGGGCGAAAGCAGATGATAGACGACGTCGAAGCGCTGTTCACGGCCCGGCCAGTCGACCGCGGTCACGTCGATGAAGCTCCAGAACAGGCAGCGCGGATCGTCGCGCAGAAAGCGCATCACCGCTACGATGTCGGCGGCCTGCGCCTGCACCGTCAGTTCGTGGCGGGCAATCGTGTAGCTCTTGACCGAAGCCGGCAGCGCGTCGGCAATGGTGCGGCCGAGGGTGTCGAGGGTCTCATCCATCGTCAGCGTTCGATGACTTAACGTTCAATGGTGGCGGTACGGCGAATCTTCTTTTGCAGCAGCAGCACGCCGTAAAGCAGTGCCTCGGCCGTGGGCGGACAGCCCGGCACGTAGATATCGACCGGCACGATGCGGTCGCAGCCGCGCACCACCGAGTAGGAGTAATGATAATAGCCGCCGCCGTTGGCGCACGATCCCATCGAGATCACGTAGCGCGGCTCCGGCATTTGGTCGTAAACCTTGCGCAACGCCGGCGCCATTTTGTTGGTCAGCGTGCCGGCGACGATCATCACGTCGGACTGGCGCGGCGAGGCGCGCGGCGCAAAGCCGAAGCGCTCGGCGTCGTAGCGCGGCATCGACATCTGCATCATCTCGACGGCGCAGCAGGCGAGCCCGAACGTCATCCACATCAGCGAGCCGGCGCGCGCCCAGGCAATCAAATCCTCGGCGGCGGTGACGACAAAGCCTTTATCGGAAAGCTCGTTGCGGACGTCCTGGAAAAACGGAAAGTCGCCCGCCGCCGGACTGCTCGACGGCGTTGTCAGGATTTGCCGTGGGGTGACGGTCGTCGGGTCGCTCAATCCCATTCGAGCGCTCCCTTCTTCCACTCATAAATAAACCCGACGGTGAGCACCGCAAGGAACAGCATCATCGACCAGAAGCCGAACAGTCCGATCTTGGCGAAGGCCACGGCCCACGGGAACAGGAAGCTCACTTCCAGATCGAAGATGATGAAGAGAATGGCGACCAGATAGAAGCGCACGTCAAACTTCATGCGCGCATCGTCGAAGGCATTGAAGCCGCACTCGTAAGCCGAGAGCTTTTCCGGATCGGGCTGTTTGTAGGCGAGAACAAAGGCGGACAGGAGAAGCGCGAGCCCGATCACCGCCGCCACACCAATGAAAATGACCAGCGGCAGGTAGGCGAGCAGCAATTGTTGGAGCGGTTGACTCATCGGCTGCCCCTCTGGTCGGCCATCATCCCTACCTCAGGAACATGCCCCCCATGCGACGGCTCCGCGAGCCTTAGACCGCGCCGATCTGCCCCAAATCTCTGCGGATTCGCGCTGGGAAACTGACTGGCCGTCCCTTAGCGCAGTGCACAAAAAGGCGCAAGCTAGGCTTGTGTAAAGGACCGCGGCGATAGCGTGCGGTCGGCGGAGCGGAACCGCGAGCGGCCGCAACAGGCGCTCGCACATTCCCGCCGAAGAGCCGCTAAGGCGTTGAAAAGACTGGCGGGAGCGACGGGACTCGAACCCGCGACCTTCGGCGTGACAGGCCGACGCTC
>CAYWNY010000276.1:0-3766 GCA_964459765.1 uncultured Hyphomicrobiales bacterium
TCCCTCATGAAGAAACTGCATCCCGACCAAGGGGGGTCGACGTATCTCGCGGCCCGCGTCAATCAGGCCAAGGATGTTCTGCTTCGCCGCCATCGCTGAGATTCCCAAAGAGGATCCGCGCGTGGCATCCCGCCCGTCAGTGACGTTCCCTGTTGTTTCCCGGTTGGATCCGGATTTCGTTTGCCGGAGCATCATCGTCTCCGAAACCGAACAAGCGGTTTGGTGAAACTAAGCGCTAGTTCTTGACTGCCATGCAGGCGATATCGCTGCGCTTGAGTTGCTTGCAGGCCGCTTCCGCCATCTCCTTGTCGAAGCCGGCAAAGCGCGCCCGGTACAGAGCCTTGTCGCCTTTTTGCACGCGCTCGGTGAAGGCATCGGCGTTGCCGAGCATGTTCGGGATTTTCACTTGAGCATCGCTCAAGTGCTGCTTGGCTTCGTCCTCACCCTCGAAGGCGCCGATCTGAATGATCCATCCGCCGCGCGCGTGAATCTGCGCCGGAGTCGGCTCTACCAGCTGGGCGAGATCGGCTTTCGCCGGTTCGGCTTTTGCGGGTTCGGCCTTCGCGGGTTCAAATTTTGGCATCTCAGCCTTTGGCTCGGCTTTGGGCGATGTGGCGATCATCGACGGGTCGGTCGAGGCGACGACAACGGTTGAAGGCGCTTCCGCCGTCTGCACCGCGGGCGCGTGGACCGCGGGCGCCGTGGCTATTGGCATCGACGGCGTCGCGGTTGGCACGACCGCTGGCATTGGCGCGAGTGACCCTGCCGGCACCGGCGCGGTGCGGTATGGGATTGTCCGCACCAAAAGCGGCCGGATCGGATCGTTGCTTCCGACCGCGGCGTCGCCGGCCGCTCTCGCATTCACGGACGCGGCTGCGGCCGGCTCGGCGTGCGAAGCGAGCGGTGCCTTGGCGAATGCCTCCGGTTTCGCCTCGTTGCGCTGCTCGGCTTTCTCTGCGACGGCCGGGGCGGTTCGCCGCAGCGAGGCTTCTCTGATGTGGTCGTTGATGAGTTCGCGCATGCGCGCGTCACGCTCGGGCGCCGAGCGGCCGCCGAGCACCACGGCGACGATAAAGCGTCCGTCGCGATGGACCGAAGTGACCAGATTGAAGCCGGAAGCGCGCGTATAGCCGGTCTTGATGCCGTCGACCCCGCCAACAACACCAAGCAGGTGGTTGTGGTTGCGCATGGCGTGGCCGCGATAGACGAACTCCTCGGTCGAAAAATACTTATAGTAGTGCGGGAAACGCTCCTGGATGGCCCGGCCCAGCAGCGCCTGATCCTGTGCGGTGGTCACCTGGTCGTCGTCCGGCAATCCCGAGGCATTGACATAGGTGGTGCGGCTCATGCCGAGTGCGTGCGCCTTTTCCGTCATGAGCTTGGCGAAGCCTTCTTCATCGCCGCCGAGGTTTTCGGCGATCGCCACGGCTGCGTCGTTGGCCGATTTGGTGACCACTGCCTTGATTGCGTCTTCTACGGGAAGGGTCTGGCCCGGCTTCAGATCAAGCTTGGTCGGGGCTTGCTCGGCGGCGTGCTCGGAGATCTTGAGCGGCGTCTCGAGCTTGATCTTTCCTGCATCGAGCCGCTCGAACAGGAGATAGAGCGTCATGATTTTGGTGAGCGACGCGGGATGGCGCAGTGCCTCGGCGTTGGAGGCGTGCAGCACTGCGCCGGTATTGCCGTCGACGACGATCGAGGCTGTTGGCGGCGCATAAACTTGCGCGCGGGCGTGGCGGTAATACCGGTGATAGTAGCGCGCGTCGGCCGGACCGCTGGAGACGAGGATTGCCGCCGTAAGGGCGGCGAGGCCCACGACGACACCGTGAAGCCCATACGCGGCCTCAGAACGCACTCGACGCATTACGCACCCCGTCCCCGAACGCGCCTGGAGCCGCGGTGGGAGCCCACCCCGTTTGCTCCTTTGGGACGATGCGTCCCGTGCGGCAGCGGCCGGCTTGGTTCGGCCGTTTCGTCACGATGGCCGGGTTGTCCCCCGGACAAATGACGCGGTCGTCGCAAGAACGACACGGTCAAGCACGCTAGGCGAACGCAGTTGCGAAAGGGTTAAGTGCAAATGCCCCGAGCCTGAACGCCAGTGACGACAGTTGGCGACTGCACAACTTCGACACCCATTGAGTTTTTTGTGCAGTGCACTATAGTCATGATTGTCGTCTGAAAAGGCCTTTTCAAGGCAGGCGGACCGGCGCAAGCTTGTGTCGGCGCTTTTGGCACGCGCCCGGAGATAAGATCATGAGCACCGATCCGATGCAGAAGTTCGGCAAAGAAGGCATGGACATGGCGATGGCGTCGTTCGGCACGTGGAGCAAGAGCGCGCAGGCGATTGCCACCGAACTTGCCGGATATTCGAAAAAGTATTTCGAGGAATCCGCCGCGGCGATGGAAAAATTGATGGCGGCGAAGAGCCTGGAAACGGCGATGGCGGTTCAGAGCGAATACCTCAAGTCGTCTTATGAAGAGTTTGTCGCTCAATCGACCAAGATCGGCGAACTCTACACGGATATGGCCAAGGAAGCCTACAAGCCGTTCGAGGGTGTGCTCGGCAAGATGCCGACCATGAAGTGACAACATTGCGAGGCGCGCACGGCGCCAGCGGGGCTTGATCCGGCCCGGCCGCTTCCTATTATTCTAATGTTGATCCCGGACAGTCGCGCGCGAGGAACGCCGCGTCGAGCGCTGAGCGCACCGCGTCAAGCGTCCCTTGTGTTCGAATGCCCCGTCATTAGGACAGCAACGGCGGCATGCCGGTTGGCATCAAATGTGCACGCTTCCGTGCTGGCGCCGCGTCCGGAATGTTTCTGTACGGTGCCGGGTCACGGCACATAATCGCGCGGTGGGCACACTTTTGTCGGTCTGGCAAGCGCGACGTTGTGTACCTATGATAGGATGTTGGAAACTGACGGTCGAATGATTCAAGCGGATGTCCACTTAGCCGCCGACCGGGCCAGTACCGGCTGGACGACAGACGAAGCGATGCGGGCGACTGACTATCGAAGCGCTGTTTTACCGATCCGCATGGCGGACGACGAGGAGCGCAAGCGCAAGGGTGGGCCGGGGACGGCGGTCATCACCAGAACTCGGCCGCAAACCAAACGGCCGAGCCTCTACCGCGTGCTGCTGCTCAACGACGACTATACGCCTATGGAGTTCGTAGTTCTTGTGCTGGAGCGTTTCTTCAACAAGGACCAGGAGGGTGCCCATCGCATCATGATGCACGTGCATCAACATGGGATCGGCGAATGCGGGATCTTCACCTACGAGGTCGCGGAGACCAAAGTGACGCAGGTTATGGACTTTGCCCGCAAACATCAGCATCCTTTGCAGTGCATCATGGAGAAGAAGTGATTCCGGGGGAACGGCCAATACAAAGGAAGAGACACTGAATGCCCACGTTCTCGCGCAGCCTCGAACAGTCGCTCCACCGTGCGTTGGCGCTGGCCAACGAGCGTCACCACGAATACGCAACGCTTGAACATCTGCTGCTGGCGCTGATCGAGGATCAGGATGCGGCTGCGGTGATGCGGGCCTGCAATGTCGATCTCGACAAGTTGCGCCGGTCGCTGGTCGCCTACCTCGAGTCGGAACTCGACAATCTGGTCACCGACGGGGCCGAAGACTCCAAGCCGACGGCGGGCTTTCAGCGCGTCATTCAGCGCGCCGTCATCCACGTCCAGTCGTCCGGCCGCGAGGAAGTGACCGGCGCCAATGTGCTGGTCGCCATCTTCGCCGAACGCGAGAGCCACGCCGC
>CAYWNY010000277.1:0-3761 GCA_964459765.1 uncultured Hyphomicrobiales bacterium
ATGACAAATCCTATGTGGGGCTGTTCGATGATGGCTGGAATTTTTCCGTAGTTAGCGACCGTGTAGTGGACGGAAAACTCACCAGTTCTTTGATTACGACCGAATCGATGCACGCCGAAAATAAATATATAGGGCCGTTCCAATTGAGTGAGCGCCGCTTCGGCGATTTTGGCTTGTCTGTCGGAAGCGGCAGCGGCATCAACGGAAGCGTTCGCGGCGTCTCGCGCTGCGTTGGCGCTAATTACAGCGGTTTCATCCGCCCGACGCAAATATCGTATTTGGACGATAGCGGTCACCCCGAGGACTCCGGTAAAGATCGCAAGAACGAAAGTGTAGAAAGATACGGGTTCTTGGGTCGTCCAGTTCCAAGCGTCGGCCAATATGTTGTCGTGCTTGGATTCATATTTGGGGTGTTCAGTGCGAGTCTTATTTTCTGGCGTATGGGTGTCTTTTGATGAGCGCCAAATTTCATTGCTGTAAAAATATAGAAGGCACAACAGGAGCGCGAAGGGCCACGCTTTTCGCGCGTAGTTCAACATCGGCCAATCACCGCGCCGAAAATATCGGCTTTGTTTGTCAAACAGTCTCTAGCCGAAGAACATCCGCCTCGATCGCCTTGAGTGACGCGAGCAAGAAAGTTGCCGAGAATGTCCCCCGGCTGATTTTATTCGCGATTGAGGCCTCTGTCTCTTTCAACCCGTGCTTTTCGAGCCGTTCGGCCAGCTCCCGGTACCCTACTCCGGCCCGTGCTAATTCCGCCTTCAAAAACCGCTTCGCCCGCTCCTCCCAAGAGGGAGGCGGCTTGGGTTTGGTCGCCATGGTCATTCTCCCGTCTGTGAATAAATCATATCATATACGATATTTTCATGTTGACAACCATATCATATGCGATATGATGCTCCCATATCAGGGAGACGGGCGTTATGAGCTTCCTTTCGCGGGATCAGCAAATCCAAGTGATCGGTTGTTTGACCGAGGGAATGAGCATCCGATCTGCCGAACGGCTGACGGGCATCCATCGGGACACGATTATGCGCCTGAATGCTCGCGTTGGGCGCGGCTGTGCCGAGCTTCACGACCGGATCATGGTCGGCGTTCGGGTAGGGCGCTTGGAATTGGACGAACTGTGGGCCTACGTCGGCAAAAAGCAGCGGCATTTAAAGCGCACCGACAGCCCGCAGAAGGGCGATCAGTACACGTTCGTTGCCTTGGCGTCGTCATCCCGCGCCATCGTCGGCTATCGTACCGGCAAGCGGCACACCGAAACGACGGACGAATTTATTCAGGACTTGCGCCAACGCGTGATCGGCGCGCCGGAGATTTCAACGGATGGCTTTCATCCGTACCGCAATGCGATCCGCGATGCGTTCCAGGGGAGTGCCCACGGCGTCATCAACAAGACTTTCAGCGTTACGCACCTAGTCAATATCGAACAAGCGCAGCATCGCTACTCGCCAGCCTCAGTGATTGCGGTTGCCAAGGAAGCCGTGCGCGGCGAGCCGGAGCAAATCAGCACGTCGTATGTGGAACGCAGCAACCTTTCGATCCGCATGGCTTCGCGGCGCTTTACGCGGCTGACGAATGGTTTCAGCAAGAAGCTGGACAATCATCTTTCGGCGGTTGCGCTGTACGTCGCCCACTACAATCTGTGCCGGGTTCACGAAAGTTTGCGGACCACGCCAGCGGTGCAGCTTGGGATCACAGACCGTGTGTGGTCGCTTGGCGATCTAATCGACGCGGCTTTGGCTGTTGCCAGCCCGGACCCGACCGAAACCGCCCCGGATCGGCGGCGCAAATTCCGAGTGATCGAGGGCGGCAGAGCGTAGCCGCCATACCGGAGGCTACATGACCGCGCCAGATACGGAAATGAACCTTTGCCGGTGGTACTTGGAAGCGATTGATGAACTACTGCGGGGGAAAGCGCTTCACCATGCTCCTCAAGAGAAATTTGGCGTCATTATAGGCGGGGCTGTCGGGCAGGTTGGCGATCTGTCCCTGGGCCGCGACAACGATGCTGTAGGCGTGGTGTCGGCTGATCGTTCCCTGTGCGACGAGGGTATCCATGAGGCAGGCTAGCACCGCTGCGTTCGCTATTGCGATACCAGCGGGTGAATCTGTTGGTTCGGCGTCCGTGCGTGCCATGATTTTCGCTCCTGATTCGGTTGGCACCTATCAGGCTAGCGAAGGCGGGGGCGGTTGTACGCGATCGCCTCCGCTATTCCCTAGTGTCCTAACTGGAAAGAGGGGGTGTCCTAAATGATCGGAGTTAGGACAGCACCACCCACGCAAAAAGAACATATTGCGAACGGGAACAAATCGTGTACAATGCCGCCTTCGCCAAGGATTGCTTGGCAAGGATTGCCAGGAGAGCGCAGGGGCGGGTCCAAAATCGTCCGACCGCAATCGTTCAGGACGTCATCGTCCAAGCGGTCGCGTTGACGGTTGTTTGCGGGTCCGTTGTGAGCCTTTCGAATCCCGGCCATATAGGAAGGAGCACGGAAAATGAGTGCAGCGCTTCGTCTCGTCGAAGGATCGTCCATGGACAAATCGAAGGCTCTTGATGCCGCGCTCTCGCAGATCGAGCGCAGCTTCGGCAAGGGCTCGATCATGCGGCTCGGCAAGAATAGCCATTCGATGGACGTGGATACGGTATCGACCGGCTCGCTCGGCCTCGACATCGCGCTTGGCATCGGCGGGCTGCCGCGCGGCCGCGTTGTCGAAATCTACGGGCCAGAATCGTCGGGCAAAACCACGCTCGCTCTGCATTGTCTCGCCGAGGCGCAGAAAAAGGGCGGCATCTGCGCCTTCATCGATGCTGAACACGCGCTCGATCCGATCTATGCGCGCAAGCTCGGCGTCAATGTCGACGACCTCTTGATCTCGCAGCCGGACGCCGGCGAGCAGGCGCTGGAAATCGCCGATACGCTGGTGCGTTCCGGCGCCGTCGACATTCTGGTCATCGATTCGGTCGCGGCTTTGGTGCCGCGCGCCGAGCTCGAAGGCGAGATGGGCGACAGCCAGCCCGGCCTGCAGGCGCGGCTGATGAGCCAGGCGCTGCGCAAGCTCACCGCCTCGATCAACCGCTCCAACACCATGGTGATCTTCATCAACCAGATCCGCATGAAGATCGGCGTGATGTATGGCTCGCCCGAAACCACGACCGGCGGGCATGCGCTCAAATTCTATGCCTCGGTCCGGCTCGACATCCGCCGCATCGGCGCGATCAAGGAGCGCGACGAGGTCGTCGGCAATCAAACCCGCGTCAAGGTGGTCAAGAACAAGCTCGCGCCGCCGTTCAAGCAGGTCGAATTCGACATCATGTACGGCGAGGGCGTGTCGAAGACCGGCGAACTGATCGATCTCGGCGTCAAAGCCGGCGTCGTGGAAAAATCCGGCGCCTGGTTTTCTTACGACAGCCAGCGGATCGGCCAGGGCCGCGAGAACGCCAAAACCTTCCTCAAGGCAAATCCCGATATCGCCAGCCGGATCGAGGCGGCGGTCCGTCAGAATGCCGGGCTGATTGCCGAGAAAATTCTTGCCGGCGAAGAGGCCAGCAAAAACGACGACGATGATGATGCCGCGGAGGGCTGAAGCGTCGCGCTTTCCTCAAACAACGTCATGCCCGCATTGATCGCGGGTATCTACGTCTAACGGTCTCGCATAAGACGTAGATGGCCGGGACTTTGCCCCGGCCATGACGCTTTCACTTAGAGCCGATCCGGGAAGTTCTTGAATCTGATGAATCGGATGTGATTCATTGT
>CAYWNY010000278.1:0-3701 GCA_964459765.1 uncultured Hyphomicrobiales bacterium
CTGCGCCACGCGCTTGACCAAAGCGGCGAGCAGATTGACGCCGAGGCTCATATTGCCGGATTTGACGATCGGGATGCGCTTGGCGGCCTGCGCGATCGCCTCCTCCTCGGCGGCGGTGTGCCCAGTGGTGCCGATGACGTGGACAATGCCGGCGGCGGCGGTCAGCTCCGCCAACACCGGCGTCGCGGTGTGGACGGTGAACTCGATCAAGCCGTCGGCGTCTTTGACCAACTGCGCCGCGTTGTCGCCGATCGTAACGCCGTTCGGACCGAGACCCGACAACTCGCCGACGTCGCGGCCGATAAAGGGCGATCCGGCCGCCTCGGTCGCGCCGGCCAACGTCATGCCCTTGGCAGCGGCAATGGCCGCAACGAGCGTGCGCCCCATGCGCCCGCCGGCGCCCGCGATCACCAACCGCATGTCGGAATTTGCCGCCACCGTGCTTTTCTCCGCTTGCCGCGGGTATAGCGGGGGGACGGCGAGGCGGCAACTTCAGCAGCGTTAAGGCTGCGGGCCGTCGTAGCCTTCGACGATGATCAAATCGACCGTCGAATGCGGCTCGCGCACTTTGATGTTGGCTTGGTATTCGGGCGAGCGATAACAGGCGACCGCTGTGGCATAATCGGGAAACTCGATCACCACTTGGCGCGAGCGCGTCGCTCCCTCCGGGCATTCGTGTTTACCGGCGCGCACGACGAAGCGGCCGCCGAATTTCTTGAAGATCGCGGCGTTGTTGACGACGTAAGGCCGATAGCCTTCGTCGTTGTGCACATCGACATGCGCGATCCAGTACCCCTTGGCCATGTCATCCCTCCTTCGCCGCTGCTGTTATCTCAGCGACAATTGCCTCCGCCGCCGCCTTCGGATCGGGTGCGGCGACGATCGGCCGGCCGACCACAAGATAATCCGCGCCCGCGGCAATCGCGACCGCGGGCGTTGCGACGCGTTTTTGATCGCCAGATGCGACGCCCGCCGGCCGGACGCCCGGCGTCACCAGCGCCATGTCGGCGCCGACGATGGCGCGCACGTTGGCCGCCTCCTCGGGCGAGCACACCAGGCCGTCGATGCCCAAACGTCGCGCCGCCGCGGCGCGGCCGGCGACGAGGCTCTTGACGGGCGCGTCATAGCCCGCGGCTTTCAGATCCGCATCGTCATAAGAGGTGAGCACGGTGACGGCGAGAATGCGCAAATTCCCTTCGCGTGCCTCGACGGCGGCCGCCATGGTTTGCGGATAGGCGTGCACGGTGAGGAAGGTGGCGCCAAGCCGCGCCACGCTTTTGACGCCCTGCGCGACCGTGTTGCCGATGTCGTGAAGCTTGAGATCGACAAACACGCGCTTGCCGGCGCCGGTGAGTTTTTGCGTGTAAGCGAGCCCGCCGGCGAAAGCGAGCTGATAGCCGATCTTGTAGAAGGTCACCGCATCGCCAAGCCGCGCCACCAGCGCTTCCGCCGCTTCGACCGACGAAACGTCGAGCGCGACAATCAGGCGTTGGCGCGGCTCGATCGGCATGGCCTGTCCTTGGCTGGTCCGTTCACTTAAGTCGTTCGCGGCATCATGCTCGCGAATTCGACGAGGCGGCGTACCATCGCCTTTAACGCGGTGGCAAGTGCTTCGTCCTTGAGATTATCCATGTCGTCGAACGCCTCGGCAGCGCGCCCGATGTTGACCTGCTCGGGGAGGACCAGCGCGCCGCAGCCGAGTTCCAAAACTTGCCGCAGCGCCATGATCCCGCGCACGCCGCCCGCGGCGCCGTTGGCGGCCGAGCCAAGGGCGAAAACGCGGCCCTTGAACGCCGCATAAAATGCTTCGTTGCCTTCGCGTACCCGGGAAACCCAGTCGATTGCGTTCTTGAGGAGCGGCGCCACCGAGGCGCTGTATTCGGGGCTGGCGATGAACACGCCCTGGTGCGCGGTGATCATCTGCTTGAGCTTGAGCGCGCTGGCCGGCGGTCCCGAGGCGGTCAGAAGATCGGCATCGAGGAGCGGCAGCGGGTAGTCGGCGAGCGAGATGCGCGTCACATCGGCTTCGGCGAGCGCCAATTCCTTGACCGCCAGCGCGGCCAGCCGGCCGTTGTGCGAGCCCGAGCGCAGCGAGCCGCCCATGACGAGGATTTTAGTTGCAAGCATGAGTGTCGGTGGTGAGAAGAAGGACGACGGGCGACGGACAAGATAGCGCTAACATCCGTCCTTCGTTATCCACCGTCCGATCTGTTGCGATAAACCCATACCCGCGCCGGCGGGATATTCATCCAGATGCGCTCGGACGCCTCAACCGAAAAGTCGCCCAGCCGCCGCGGCAACGGCGCCGCCACCGAATAGGTGAACTGCACGAAAGGCGCGCCCGGGAGCATCAGATCGAGCGCGTCGCGGATGAGGCGCAGCCGCATTTTGATCGGCTTGGTGACGAGCGGCAGGCCGGAGACGACCGCCGCCGCCGGCTGGATCAGCAATGTCTCCAGAAGACGGCGCAGACTGTAGGCGTCGCCCTGCACCAAAGTGGCCTCCGGATAGCGCGCGCGCAGGAGCCGGCAAAACGTCGGATTGAATTCGACCAGGACGAGCCGCGATGGCGCGACGCCGGCCTCGACCAGCGCTTGCGTTACCGCGCCAGTGCCGGGTCCGAGTTCGACCACAGGTCCGTCGCTCGCCGGATCGACATAACGCGCCATGGTGCGGGCGAGCATCTTGCCCGAGGGCGTCACCGCGCCGATGCTCAGCGGCCGCTCGAGCCACGAGCGCAGGAAGCTCACTTCGTCATCAAGCCGAATGCCGCGCTTGCGTTCGAATTGGCGGATTTGGCGTCCGATGTTGCGCTCGATAATGGTCTTCTTCTGTTCGAGCAGCCGCAAATGGCGCTCGATCCTCTGTTCGAATGTACGCAAAGCAATCAGTGGCATGGGCAAATCACGCGCGAGGAACGCGCTATTTTTAAAACATTTATGACGTAAAGGCCAGCCGGCCGACCGGCAAGTCCCGCGCAATGCTCATGCTGAATTGGCGCGACCGCCGCCCAAACCATCAAGGAAATCCTTGACCTTGCCGAAGAATCCCGACGATTCCGGCTGGTTTTCGGCCGACGAGAGCCGGTCGAATTCCGCCAGCAGTTCGCGCTGTTTCTTGGTGAGCTTTTGCGGCGTCTCGACGACGACTTGGACATACATGTCGCCGGCCTGGCGCGACCGCAAAACCGGCATACCCTTGCCTTGCAGACGGAAGCGCCGGCCGGTCTGCATGCCTTCCGGCACCTTCACCTTGGTCTTGCCGCCGTCAATGGTCGGCACCTCGAACTCGCCGCCCAAAGTCGCGGTCACCAGCGAGACCGGCACGCGGCAATGCAGATCGGCGCCTTCGCGCTGGAAGAACGGATGCGAACCGAGCGACAGGAAAATGTAAAGGTCGCCCGCCGGCCCGCCGCGCACGCCGGCTTCGCCTTCGCCGGCGAGCCTGATCCGCGTACCGTCCTCGACGCCGGCTGGAATATTGACCGACAACGTCCGCTCGCGCGTAACCCGCCCGGAGCCCGAACACGACGTGCAGGGACTCTCGATGATCTGACCGCGCCCGTGACAGTTCGGACAGGTGCGTTCGAGGGTGAAGAAGCCTTGCGCGTGGCGGATCTTGCCCTGACCGGCGCACATCGGACACGCTTTCGGCTTGGTGCCCGGCTTGGCGCCGGTTCCCGAGCAGCTCTCGCAGGTCAC
>CAYWNY010000279.1:0-3699 GCA_964459765.1 uncultured Hyphomicrobiales bacterium
GCCGCCGCATCGGCGACATTGACCGAACCCAACACGTTGGTCTTGACCCCCTCCTCCCAGTTTTGTTCGAGCAGCGGCACATGCTTGAGCGCTGCGGCGTGAAACACGATGTCCGGTTTGAAGTCGGCCATCAGCCGGAACAGACGCGCGCGATCACGCACGTCGCCGATACGTCCTTCGACGTGCGGCCGCGGGCGCTTGGTGGCGAGCACTTCCAGCACCGCGTGCAGCGCCGGCTCGGAATTCTCGATGATCATCAAACGCGCGGCGCCGAAGGCAACGGCGCGGTCGCAGATTTCCGCACCGATCGAGCCGCCGCCGCCGGTGACCACGATTGAGCGGCCTTTAAGGAAGGTTTCGAGCCTCGCATAGTCGATTTTGACGCTCGGCCGCAGCAAAAGATCTTCGACATTAACCGGCGCCAGCCGCGCCGACTCGGCGCCATCGTCGAGTGAGGGAAGACGGCTCACCGTCAGTCCGAGACGACGCGCGTGCATAAGCGTCGCTTCCGGCTTCGCTTCCGGCTCGAGCGCCGACGGCGTAAAGATGACGCGCGCAATCGTGGTGCCGCGCTGCGCGAGATCGTTGACGACACTGTCGAGCGCCTCGAGATTGCCGAGGACCGGGATGCCGCGAATGGCTTGACCCTGATCCGCGGCCGAGGGCGACAGCATGCCGACCGGCCAGATTTTGGTGACCGCGCCACTCTCGATGGCGCGCAGCAGCACTTCGGCGTCCGCCGTTCGCCCCAATATCAGCGTCGGATTGGATTCGGGCGAGCGAGCGTGATGCCTGGTGCGCAAATTACGATAGTAGCGATAGGCGATGCGCGGCCCGCCCAAGAAAACCATCTGCAAAATCCAGTAGAGCAGAATGGTGATTTTGCCGAAAAAAAACTGACCGAGCACGTTGGGCGACACCAACACGTAGTCGAGCACCAACAGCGATACCGCCAGCACCGAGGCGGCGCGCACGATGTTCATCAGGTCGGGCAGTGAGGCGAAGCGCCACTTCGACTGATAGAGATGAAAGAGATAATAAATGATCCCGGCATAGACCACGAAGCCGGGCAGGAACAGGAACAACGCCTCGCGCCGTTCGATGAGGCCGACGTCTTCAAAACGGATGTAAAACGCCGCGATCACCGCAGCGGCAGTCATCAAGAGATCATGCGCGACGACGAGCGCCTTGCGCGGGCTACGAAAAAGTCCGAGCATCCACAAACCGTGCTAGGGCGACATCCCCAGGCTTCCCATACCGAGCTTCCGCGCCGAATGCTACCCTAGTTGCGCCCATTGGGCGCTTCACACCCGGTCGGGTTAGGGCCATCCCTGCGACCCCGGGTGGCGCTGAAACCTGTTTACAAAACGGCGCAGCATGGCGCTGCGTAACGTTTTAGCCCAGTCATGTGGTTCCACGCTCGACCAGGGCGCAGATGGCATGTCCGGCAACGATGTGGATCTGCTGGATGATCGCCGTTTCACGCGACGGCGCGGCCAAAAAATGCTGGCATAAACCGCGCATTTCGGTCACCTCCGCCCCGGAAAATCCGACCGTCACTAAACCTTGTTCGCGCGCGGTCTTAAGCGCCAACGTGACGTTTCGGGATTTGCCCGACGTCGAAATTGCGATGAAGACGTCGCCCGGACGGCCAAGGGCGCGCACTTGCCGCTCGAAGGTGTGCTCAAAACCGTAATCGTTGCCGATTGCGGTCAACACCGAGGTATCGGTAGTCAGCGCAATCGCCGGCAGCGGCGCGCGGTCGGCGACAAAACGCGAGAGAAATTCCGCCGCCAGATGTTGCGCGTCCGCGGCGCTGCCGCCATTGCCGGCGAGGAGCACTTTGCCGCCGGCACGCAGCGAGACTTCAATCGCGCGCGCAACGTCGCCGATCGTTTCAAGCAACCCGCGATCTTTCGCCGCCTGTTGCAGGGCATCGGTGGAGCGAACAAAAAAAGCGCTGACAAGATTAACGTCCCCGTCCGCCATCGTATTCCCTTTTCGACACCTCGCAGGCATCTTTTAGTCGAACTTAGAGGTACAGTCTCGCCTGTCGTTATTTCTTGTTTCCAGCGGGTGGAACGTCATGCGCAATTATGCTTTATCCGCAGCCCCGGCGTGAGCGTCAATTGCCCAAATCAGCACTGCACATGTTCTCGTTCACACGTCCCCCAGATGGAGGCAGGCGTTTCGCGCAAGGACGGCGGTCGTCCTGGCGGCACCTCATGCTTTGTGTTTTGCTGATGTTCTCCGCAAGCTGCACGCCTCTTCTAGTGTCCGATCCGTCGCCGCCGGCTGAACCTGAATATGGTCGCATCGTCGCCTCATACTTTCGCCAGACCTTTAAGGGCTTCTCGCCGTATTCAAGCGACCCCTCGCCTTACACCAATTTCGAAATTTCGGGCTTAAGATGGGTTCACGCCAGGACGGGGTGGAACTGGTTAGTCTGCACCCGCTTTGATCAACGCGGAACACCACGGACATTTGCGTTTTATATTCAAAATAAGCAGAAAGAGTCGTCTCAAAGTTTTGAGACGACATCAACAGGCAAGCTGACGCCAGCGCAAATCGAACAGATGAATCAGCTGAAATCTGCAAATTTGCAGGTGCAAAACGAAGCCAAATTTATCGCTGAAGCGCGATATGCGACGGTCGTCGACGACTGTGGCTCACAGAACTATCTACCGTTAGACGTCGCAACCGGCGCTATTGGCAGCGCGAGTGTGACAGGCGAGGCCGCCCCGTCCCGGTTGCAGGCGATACACTGAATGCCAGCCGCATGCTGGGTAGGAACGTTAGCAAACGTTCGCGTCAGTAAGCTCCAACTGCATCATCACCACCCTCAGCCTGCATCAAGACTGGAGCGCCGCGTGCCGTCTCAACGGTCGGCATCGAAATGCTTGCCCAACCCCTGCCAGCCTTCGAAGTAATCGTGCTGTAGTTCCGACGATTCGATTGCGTATCGCGTCAGCCGCATGGCGAACCGGCTTTCGAACATGAACGCCATGGTGGCCCCGACCTTCGCCGGCTTGAGCTCCGCCTTGCTCGCCCGCTCCCAGGTCTCGGCGTCGGGCCCATGCGCGGTCATGCAATTGTGCAGGCTGGCGCCGCCGGGCAAAAAGCCTTCGGCCTTGGCGTCATATTCGCCATACAACAGCCCCATGAATTCCGTCATGACGTTGCGATGGAACCATGGCGGCCGGAACGTATTTTCCCCCACCAGCCAACGCGGCGGGAAGATCACGAAATCGATGTTCGCCGCGCCCGGCAGATCCGATGGCGCGGTCAGCACGGAAAAGATCGACGGGTCGGGGTGATCGAAACTGATCGAGCCCATCACGTTGAAACGGGCGGTGTCGTATTTGTAAGGGGCAAAGTTGCCGTGCCAGGCGACCACGTTGAGCGGCGAATGATTCATCGTTGCCGCCCAGAGATTGCCCTGGAACTTGGCGACGAGACTGAACGGACCGGTCACGTCCTCGAAGGCAGCGACCGGCGCCATGAAGTCGCGCGTATTGGCGAGACCGTTGGCGCCGAGCGGACCAAGCTCTGGTAGCCGCAGCATCGCACCATAATTCTCGCAGATGTAGCCGCGCGACGGGCCGTCCGGGAGTTCGACCCTAAAGCGCAGTCCACGCGGAATAATGACGATCTCGCCGCAGGCGGCTTCGATGACGCCAAGCTCGGTGACGAAGCGGG
>CAYWNY010000280.1:0-3631 GCA_964459765.1 uncultured Hyphomicrobiales bacterium
GCGCGTTTGAGGTTGCGTGCCTCGCCTGCAAAAACCAGCGGCGGAAAGCTCGCAAGCTGCGCCTCGACGTCGGTGAGCGCTTTTAAGTCCGGGTAATCCGGGACCTGCACGATCGGCTTGGAACGCCAGCTATCCGGGCTCCATTTGGCCGAGTTGACGAGCTTCGACATCCGCTTCTCCAGATCGTCATTCCGGCCGAGCCGCCGTTGCGGCGAGAGCCGAAATCCATAACCACCGGTCGTGAATATGGATTCCGGGCTCGCGGGCCTTTGCCCGCGCCCCGGAATGACGCCGGGTTATACAGCGCGGCCGTACGCCGTGAAAAGGCCGTTTATTCCGCGGCTTCGCGCGCGTAGCTGGCGCTTTTCGTGCGCATGGTGACCAGCTCCTCGGCCGTGGTCGGGTGGAGCGCCATGGTGGCATCGAAATCGGCCTTGGTGGCGCCCATGGTCACGGCGATCGCGGCCACCTGAACCATCTCGGCCGCGCCCTCGCCGACGATGTGACAGCCGGCGACACGATCGGTCATGCCGTCGACCACGAGCTTGACCAACACGGTCGTATCGCGGCCGGACAAAGTCGCCTTCAACGGCCGAAACATCGCCCGATAAATGTCGGTCCGCGCGAAGCGTGCGCGCGCCTGCGCCTCGGTGAGCCCAACGGCGCCGACCTCGGGATCGGAAAACACTGCGGTCGGCACGTGGGCGTGATCGACCTTCGTCGGCTTGCCGCCGAACACGCTGTCGGCGAAGGCGTGGCCTTCGCGGATCGCAACTGGCGTGAGGTTGACGCGGTTGGTGACGTCGCCGATGGCGTAGATCGACGGCACGCTGGACCGCGAATAGTCGTCGACCGCGACGCCGCCATTCTCGGCAATGCCGACGCCCGCCTGTTCGAGGCCGAGCTTGCCGATATTCGGCGCCCGGCCGGTGGCGAACATCACGCAATCGGCGGTGTGCCGGTGGCCGCTCGACATCACCGCCGAGAAGCGCGAATCCATCCGCTCGATCGCCGCGATTTTAATTCCGGTAACGATCCGGATGCCGCGCTTCTCCATGTCGGCGCGCACATGCGCCCGCACGTCGTCGTCAAAACCGCGCAAGATATTGTCGCCGCGATAGACGACCGTCACCTGCGAACCAAGCCCGGCAAAAATGCTGGCGAATTCGAGCGCGATATAGCCGCCGCCCTGGATCACCACGTGCCGCGGCAGGGCCGGCAGGTGGAACGCCTCGTTCGAAGAAATCGCGTGCTCGATGCCGGGGATGGGATCGCCAAAACTCGGCGCACCGCCGGTGGCGACGAGGATCTTGCCGGCGCGCACGCGTTTGCCGTTCGCCAATTGCACGGTGTGCGCATCGGCAACGACGGCGCGGGTCTTGACGATGGCGACGCCGGCACGCTCCAGCGTATTCGTATAGGCGGCTTCAAGGCGGGCGATTTCCTTGTCCTTGTTGGCGATCAATGTCGGCCAATCGAACGACAGCTGCGGTATCGTCCAGCCATACCCTGCCGCATCCTCGAACTCGGCGCGAAAGCGCGACGCGTAGACCAAAAGCTTCTTCGGCACGCAGCCGCGAATGACGCACGTGCCGCCGACGCGATACTCCTCCGCCACCATGACACGCGCGCCATGCTGCGCGGCGATACGCGCAGCGCGTACACCGCCGGAGCCTCCACCAATGACGAAAAGATCGACGTCGTAATCGGACATGTGACGCGGTGCCTGGGCACTCCCTTATTCGATCAAGTATTCGATCAAGGCCGCTCGATCACGCGCACCCCGTCCGGACCGCCCAGGATAGCAGTCTGCGCGACATCGATGAACAAGCCGTGCTCCATGACGCCTGGAATTGCCGAAAGCTGCGCGGCAAGGCGGCGCGGATCGGGGATTCTCTGCAAATGGGCATCCACGATCCAGTGTCCACCATCGGTCACAAAGGCTTGTCCATCCGGCCGTTTGCGCAGTGGTGCTTGTCCCGGAGAGCCAACCACGGCTGCTACCGTTTCGATGAGCCGCCGGGTCGAGCCAGCACCAAACGGGGCGATCTCAATCGGCAGCGGAAAGCGTCCGAGCAGCGAGACCCATTTCGACTCATCGGCAATGACCACCATCAGCGTGGACGCGGACGCGACGATCTTCTCGCGCAACAGCGCGCCGCCGCCGCCTTTGATCAACGTGAGGTCCGGTGCAATCTCGTCGGCGCCGTCGACGGTCAGATCCAGTTCGGGCGTGGTGTCGAGCGAGGTGACTGGAATGCCGGACGCCATCGCCTGCGCGCGGGTAGCCTCCGACGTCGGAACCGCAAGGATGTCCAGACCGCCGCGCACTTTTTCGCTCAGGAGTTCGATGAAATGCTTGGCGGTCGAGCCGGTGCCGAGCCCAAGCCGCATGCCCGGCCGCACGAATTCCAGCGCCTTGGCGGCGGCGGCGCGTTTTTGCGCTTCAACGTCCATTTCGCGTTTCAACATACATTTCGCGTTTCAACATCCAATTTTCGTTTCAACGCCTCTGCCGCTGTGTAAAACAAAACGCCAATGAAAGCGAACTGGTCCCGCAAAACCATGCTCACCATCGTCTTCGATCTCGACGGCACGCTGATCGACACGGCCCCGGACCTGATCGACACGCTCAATGTCATCCTCAGCCGCCGCGGACTGCCGGCGGTTCCGTACGACGCGGCGCGGCCGCTGATCGGCGGCGGCGCCAAAGGCATGATCGAGCGGGCGCTGGTGCTAGACGGCCGCATCGACGTCATGGCCGAGGTCGAAACGCTCTATGCCGCCTTCGTCGCCCATTATGCCGAGCATATTGCGGACCGCTCGCGCCCCTTCCCGCATGTCGAAGCGACGCTCGATCGGCTCGCCGCCGCGGGCCACACGCTTGCGGTTTGCACCAACAAGCTCGAATGGCTCTCCAGGCGGCTCCTCGATGCGCTCAAGCTCAGCGATTGCTTCGCCGCGATTTGCGGCCAGGACACCTTCGGCGTCCAAAAGCCCGATCCGCGCATCCTGCGCTCGACCGTGGAACGCGCCGGCGGCGACGTGAACCGCGCCATCATGGTCGGCGATTCGATCACCGATATCCGCACCGCCCGCGCCGCCAATGTGCCGGTCGTTGCGGTCGATTTCGGCTATACCGACGTGCCGATCGCCACGCTTAACCCGGACCGGGTGATTGGCTGCTTTGCCGAATTGCCCGGCGCCATAGGCACTCTCGACACAGTGAAGAATGGTGTGGACGATCAGGCCTTTATCAGGCAAAAAGACTAATTACATGAGCCTTTAGGCTCATGCGGCTCAAATGGAGCCAAAAACGCGCGATCCGGAAGAGCGGTATCCGGTTTTCCGAAACGGTCGTGCTTAGGGACGTCATGGAAACGCATGTCGATGGACAGCGTGAAATGAATAGCGCAACGGCGCTCGACCGGAATGAACCGCGCCCGGCGCTGGTCGATCCGTTCGGTCGTGACATTAGCTATCTGCGTGTATCGGTCACCGACCGGTGCGACTTCCGCTGTGTCTATTGCATGGCGGAGCACATGTCGTTTTTGCCCAAGGCCGACCTCCTGACGCTCGAAGAGCTCGACCGGCTGTGCTCGGCGTTCGTCGCGCGCGGCGTGCGCAAGCT
>CAYWNY010000281.1:0-3591 GCA_964459765.1 uncultured Hyphomicrobiales bacterium
TTGGGCGGCCAATTTTCGGCCGCGCCGAGTATGGTTTTGGACCAATCCCTTGAACTGACCCGGTCTGCCATTTCCGGGGGGTCGGGAATGCCAGCCGCCAAATAACGAGACATTGTCGTCCTCAAAACACCCTTAGGCCACGCGTCTGAACAGTATCATTTCAGACCCGTGGGCACAAAAGAGAAAAGACGATACGCCACGGTCCGCGCCACAATGTCCGTCATTGGCCCGCAGCCGCAAGCGTCCTCGGCTAATGTCCGTTATCAGGAAAACCGGACGACTTCAGACAGTGCAAATCGCCGGCAGTGATCCAGATACGCCGCTTCGTGCAAAGCAATCAGCTCGACGACGCCTGCCCACAACCAGGACGGCGCGTCAAAGGCAGCCTTATGATTTTTTGCCAAATCGGCGCGCCACGCCCGGCGCTGGCCCGGTTCCATTTGCCGACCATGGACGCGCCCGACGACACCTCCGAGATAGCGTGCCACGCTCACAGCTTCCTCTCGGCTTAATCGATTGATCTCAATCTTGAGGTCTTGCGGCATAAGCTCCCGGACCACGACTGTTTTTCAGAGCAACCTTGCCGCGGTCATCCGCTCTCCTAGATTGGGAGACAAGGCTTTCGCACCCGTCACTACGCGTATCGCATTATCCCGCGGCATTTCCACTTTTGATGCCGTAGGAGCCGCCACCATCACTCCCTCTTTCACGTCGATCAAGCAGAGGCTCGAATTTTTGTCTTTTCCGATACGCAGTAACGCGGCGTAGCGCAGCCGCCCCAGCGAGCTGCAACCCTTCATCCAAAAGGCGGCATCGAGCAGTTCGATGGGATCATCTTTCGTTCGATCGCGAAGGGAGGTTAGAGTGGGCCTGACGGAATCGCTTGCGAACATATGGCTCAGGGCCTTGCGCTCTTCTGGCATCACTGCCCAGAACCGCTTGCCAAGTGGAATAGTTGGTTTGACGGTGTCGAGCCGTTCCTCCGCCAAATGTCGCCATCGACGTCGTGTGGCTTGCGCCAGCAAAACCTGAATTAATTTAGGCCGGTGGGACTTGTCCTTGTCGGTCTCCAAGTTGGTCGCTAGCGCCGCTGCGTAGCCGGCGATGAGCTCTTCGAGGATCCTTGCCGTCATCACGCCGGGCAGATCTGATCCACGGGCCGCTGATGCCAACGACAGGCCGACCGAACCAGGTCGTGGGCGGGATTACCGATCACGGCCTGATCCAAATCCCTGATCTGCACCGACACGGCCCTTCCTATCGGCGAGCGGACCGAGATTGCCGATGTGACAGTCGCCACAAATCCAAACAGAAGGGCCTTCCGGTAATTTAACCCGGCGGCTGCTCTCCAGCCATTTGTAGAAGCTCACGGTGCTTCCGCGCACATAAGCATGCGCGGAACGGGCCATTTTGAGATTCCGATTTTCGCTCAGAATCCGCTCGCGGTCGTCGCGCTTTATCATCCATCACGCATTGTTGGCTTCGGCGGTGGAAGCGTGCAAGCGGCAAATCCGGGCTCGCTCAAATCCTGCCGAGCAGGACCAAGATCAGGAGAACGACAATCACGACGCCCAGCCCGCCGCCGCCGTAGTAGCCGGTCCCATAGAATGGGCCGCCACCAAAACCGCTGAAGCCTCCAAGCAAGAGGATGACTAAGATGATGAGCAGTATGGTTCCGATCGACATGAAATCCTCCGAACAAGGCTGCGCCCTCGCTGTTCGTCAATGTGAGAAAAGCGCCAGTAGTATGATGATCGGGATTGGAACGCCAAGCAGCCAGAGAAGAATGCCTCTACCCATGATGTGCTCCTTTAAATTGGCCGGATGGTGAGAACGCGACCGGTCCACGTACCGTCGCGCAACGATCCGCCTTCAACCGCCGCAAGGCTTGATGCGAACGCGCCGAACAACATTGCGGCGGTCAACCAGAAGGAAAGCTTTGCCGCACCTTTCCGTGCATCGTCGGCGGCAGTCTTCGCTTCGGTAATTACGTCATTGACGCGCTTCTCGGCATCGGCTTGGCTAAGGCCGGTGCGAGCAGCTACCGCTTGAGCCACATAAGCTTTGTCGGCGGCGCTGAGGTCTTGATCGTCGCGAAAACTCGCGGTCCACAACCGCAGGATTTCGGCCCGCGATTGATTGATGTTTGCGCCGCTCAGCGCGGCAGGATTCGGGTTGCCGGCAGCGGTCGAGGAGGCAGGCGGGGATGCCAGCTGTCCAGCGCGGAACAACTTGTCGACGTAAATATCCGCCGGATTGACGGAGCGGGTAGCCTGCAATGCCGCGCCGGCCACGCCCGCCGCGGCGCCATTGGCGAGATATCCCGTCACTGAACTCAAAGCGCTCGCGCTCAAAAGGGTTGCGAAGGCCCAGGCGATAAAGCCGTGCGCGGTATCGCGAAAGAAAACTTCGTGGGTGTGAGCGCCAACCCATTTCGACCTCAATCGTGCGGCGAGGTAGCCACCGACCGCCGACGACATCACAGCGACGATCACCAGATATATTCCGGTGCCGGTCTTAAATGTCGATGCCGAAACGCTGCTGTCGCTCCAAGGCGATACGGCGGACAGGCCAAGTCCCGCTCCGAAGGCGATCAGAGCAGCGCCAAGGCCGAGGCGCCAACGGCGCCCGCGGCGATTGCACCCCACGACACGGCAGATTGTGTGTCCTCGATCATGGACGCAGCGCGCAGATCGGTTTCCATTAATTACTCCCGGCGGGACCGCGTGGTCCCGCCCAATAATTCGGCACAATCGGGAAAGTTCCGGTCGCCTTGCGGGGGCCGCTCACGGGACCCTTTCTCACCACGCGTACGGAGGGCCTTCGACAAAAGGCAAAGGCCCTTTGGAGGCGGCCGGTTTATTCTCTAGTGGCGGCTGGCGCGACGATTCAGGCCGCTTCCGCTTGCTGATTGACCGCGACTTCCGCAATTTTCGTCAGTGCCGCATCGGTCTTCTTTTCTTCGTCGAGCGTTTGATCCAGCAGGCGAACAGCGTCGTTGAGACCCAGTTCCTGGGCCCAGGCCCTAAGCGTGCCATATCGCGAGATTTCGTAATGTTCGACCGCCTGCGCTGCCGCCAATAAGCCGGCGTCGAGCGCGGATGAGCCCTTGTATTCCTTCATGATCTCGGCGCCCTCGTCGGTAATGCCGACAATGGCGTCGCAGGTTTTGGCCTGCGGCTTCTTGTCGATCGTGGCGAAGACCTTTTCAAGCCGCGCGACATGGCCCTCCGTCTCGCCTCGGTGCTTTTCGAAAGCCTTTTTCAGATCAGGCGATTGCGCGGCTTTCGCCATCTTCGGCAGCGTTGCAAGTATCTTCTTCTCCGCAAAATATATGTCTTTTAACGTATCGTGAAAAAGCTCGTCCAATTTCTTCGATTGTTTTGCCATGATGGCCTCCTGGTGATAGGCGCGGTGCACAAAGCATTGAGGGGCTCTGCCCGCACATAAACGCGTTGCTCAGATTTCGTGAACGTGCAGCGATTGCTAACACCAAGTCGCAGCAAACCCTTAAGTTCCGCTTCATCCCAAATGTGGGCGAATACTGGTCGCCGCGCCCCGATGTGAAAGCGAGGTCACCTTCCGACCTTA
>CAYWNY010000282.1:0-3580 GCA_964459765.1 uncultured Hyphomicrobiales bacterium
GCGAAATCACCTCCGAGCGCGACCAGAAGCAATTCAAGATGCAGGCGGTCAGCCAAGCTACGCTCGATACCGACGCAGCCAATCTGAAGAACGCGAAAGCGCAGGTGGCGCAACAACAGGCGATGATCGACAAGAAGGTGCTGCGTGCGCCGTTCTCCGGCCATCTCGGCATCCGTGCCGTCGATCTGGGTCAATATCTCGGCCCTGGGACCGTGATCGTGACGCTGCAGGCGCTCGATCCGATCTTTGTGGATTTTTATGCCCCGCAACAGGCGGTCGATCAGATCCGCCTCGGTCAGCCGGTCACGGTCAAGGTTGACGCCTTCAAGGATCAAACTTTTACCGGCGAGATTTTGGCAATCAATCCCAAGGTCGATACCGGCAGCCGCAACGTGCTCATCCGTGCGACGCTGAAAAATCCGGACCACAAGCTCCTGCCCGGCATGTATGCGACGGTCGATATCACGACCGGCTCGCCGCAGAACTACGTGACGCTGCCGCAGACCGCGATCACCTATAACCCGTACGGCGACACGGTGTATGTGGTCGAAAGCAAAGGCACCGACGCCGAGGGCAAGCCGCAGATGGTGGCGCGGCAGACTTTCATCGCGGTCGGGCCGACACGCGGCGATCAGGTCGCCGTGCTCAAGGGGGTCGACGACGGCGACATGGTCGTGACCGCCGGCCAGATCAAGCTGCATAACGGATCGGTGGTGCTGATCGACAACTCGGTGACGCCGACGGCCGACGCGGCCCCGGTACCGATCGATCGCTGACGGGACCGCCACGATGAACTTTACCGATCTCTTCATCCGCCGCCCGGTTCTCGCTTCCGTCATCAGCCTTTTTATCCTGGTGGTCGGCGTGCGCGCCTATTACGCGCTGCCGGTGCTGCAATATCCGCGCACCGAGAATGCGGTCGTCACCGTCACCACCACCTATTACGGCGCCGATCCCGACGTGGTCGCCGGCTTCATCACCACGCCGCTCGAAATCGCCATCGCTCAGGCCTACGGCATCGACTACATGACGTCGACCAGCCAAAGCAGCACGTCGACCATCACTATTTATCTGCGGCTCAACTACGATGCCGACAAAGCGCTCACCGAGATCAACACCAAGATCGCTTCGGTGCTCAATCAGCTGCCGACCGGTACGCAGCAACCGGTGCTCACGGTCAAGATCGGCCAGACCATCGATGCCATGTATCTCGGTTTCGACAGCGATACGCTGGCGCCGAACCAGATCACCGACTATCTGACGCGCGTCGTGCAGCCCAAGCTGCAGACCGTGCCGGGCGTGCAGACCGCAGAGTTGCTCGGCCAGAAGGTCTTCGCGCTGCGCGCCTGGCTCGATCCGCAAAAGCTTGCGGCGTACGGACTGACCGCGAGCGACGTTACCGCTGCGCTTGCCGCCAACGACTTCATTTCCGGCATCGGCAACACCAAGGGCCAGATGGTGCAGGTGAACCTCACTGCGTCGACCGGCCTGCATTCGGCAAGCGAATTCCGTAACCTCGTCATCAAGCAGGTCAACGGCGCGGTGGTGCGGCTGCAGGACGTCGCCAATGTCACGCTGGGCGCTGAGGACTACGAGTCCGAGGTCGGCTTTGACGGCAAGCAGGCGGTTTACATCGGCGTGCAGGTCGCGCCGGCGGCCAATCTTTTGGAGGTGGTGCGCGGCGTACACAAAATCTGGCCGGACATCCACGACCAGCTGCCGCGCGGGCTGGAAGGCGCCATCGTTTATGACTCCACCGAGTTCGTGAATGCGGCGATCTACGAAGTGGTCTTAAGCCTGATCGAGGCTTTGGTGATCGTCACCCTGGTCGTGTTCCTGTTTCTGGGCTCGGTGCGCTCGTCGCTCATTCCGACCGTCGCCATACCGCTATCACTGGTCGGCACCCTGATCATCCTGTTGGCGCTTGGCTATTCGATCAACTTGTTGACCCTGCTGGCACTGGTGCTGGCGATCGGCCTTGTCGTCGACGACGCCATCATCGTGGTGGAAAATGTCAGCCGCCATCTGGAGGAGGGTGTCGCTCCGATTCCGGCCGCGATCGCCGCGGCGCGCGAGCTCGGCTGGCCGATCGTCGCCATGACGGTGGTGCTCGGCGCGGTTTATGTGCCGATCGGGTTTCAGAGCGGACTGACCGGCGCGCTGTTTGCCGAATTCGCCTTCGCGCTGGTCGGCGCCGTGACGGTTTCCGGTATTGTCGCGCTGACGCTCTCGCCGATGCTGTGTTCGCGGCTTCTCAAAGCCCACGATCCGCAGCATCGCGGTTGGGAGCAGAAGTTCACCTACTATATCGACCACGCCTTCAACTGGCTGCAGGGCGCCTATCAACGGCGGCTGCACGGCAGCCTCAACTACCTGCCGGTGACGATTGTGTTCGCGCTGATGGTCCTCTCGAGCATTTATTTTCTGTTCATCACCGCCCATACCGAGCTGGCGCCACAAGAGGATCAGGGCGTCATCCTGTCGCAATCGATTGCCGCACCCAACGCGACGCTGAAGCAACGACAGCTTTATTCGCACGAAATCTACGAGATTTTCTTCAGGCACCCTGAGACCGAGCATGTGTTTCAGATCGACCTGCCGGGGCAGTCGATCTCCGGCATGGCGTTAAAGCCGTGGGACAAGCGCTCGAAGTCCACGAACGCGCTGCAGCCGGTGGTGCAGCAGGAATTGGCCAAGATCGCCGGTGAGCGGGTGGTTGCCTTTCAGCCGCCGCCGCTGCCGGGAAGCATCGGCCTGCCGCTCCAGTTCGTGATCGGCACGACCGAGCCGTTCGAACGGCTGTATAACCTTGCGCAGGATTTTCTGCACGAAGCGCAGGCAAGCGGTAATTTCATTTTCCTCGACAGCGATCTTAAGATCGACAATCCGCAATCGAACATCGAGATCGATCGCGACAAGACCGCGCAGCTCGGCTTGAAGATGAGCGACGTCGGCGGTTCACTGGCCGCAATGCTTGGCGGAGCCTACACCAACTACTTCAGCATGAGTGGTCGCTCCTACAAGGTTATCGCGCAGGTGCAACAACGCTTCCGCTTGAACCCGAAGCAGTTACTCGATTATCACATCCGCACGGCCGACGGGACGTTGGTGCCGCTCGCGACGGTCGCCACCGTCTCGACAAAAACCGTTCCGGAATCGATCAATCATTTCCAACAGCTCAACAGCGCCACTATCCAGGGCGTCGCTATGCCCGGCGTCGCGCAGGGCGACGCGATTGCCTATCTGCAAGACTTGGCGGCGCGCAAATTGCCCCGCGACTATTCGATCGATTACGGCGGTTTGAGCCGCCAGTACGTGCAAGAAACCGCCGGCTTCGCCGCCACCTTCGGTTTCGCGCTGATCATCATTTTTCTGGCGCTGGCGGCGCTGTTTGAAAGCTTCCGCGACCCCGTCATCATTCTCGTGTCGGTGCCGATGTCGATTGCCGGCGCGCTGATCTTTGTCTCAATCGGCATCGCCGGCGCCTCGCTCAACATCTACACCGAGGTCGGCCTGGTGACGCTCATGGGCCTGATCAGCAAGCACGGCATCCTGATCGTGCAATTCGCCAACGATCTAC
>CAYWNY010000283.1:0-3577 GCA_964459765.1 uncultured Hyphomicrobiales bacterium
TCAACGGAGATCAGGCGCAGGGGTTCTTTTTCGGCCGGCCGGTGCCCGCGTCAGAAGTTAGCGCCACGATACTCGCTGACTTCAAGAAGAGGTTCGTCAGGCCGTCATTGGCGGGCACACAAGAGGTCAGACTTCGGCTTGTGTAGGTGTAAAGCGCGCGGGGCCGGCGATAGAGTTTGATTGCCAGTGACGGAGCGTCGTGTCGAAACGGAGGCGTTGGTACGCGCTTGCGGTCAACGTGCTGGTGATGATCGCGCTCAGTGCCGCGGCGACGAAAGCGCTGGCGGGCAATGCGAGCTGGCGCGGACTGCCTGGTCCGCCCGCTTTTTGGCCCGAATCTTGATTGTCACGGACCTGGGATATGAACAATCGTGACCGTTGAGGTTTCGGGATGGATGCGGCGAATCCTAAATTCCAGCACGACCAACCCCGCGAACCGGGCAAGCAACCGTCACGCGCGCGAGCGTTTCTAGCGCTGACCGCCCTGGGCGTCGTCTTCGGCGATATCGGAACAAGCCCGCTCTACACTTTCTCCACCGCGCTCACTGCGACCGGGGAAGCGTCCGGTCCGACTCAAATACTCGGGGTCGTCTCGCTTACGTTCTGGGCGCTGATGATCCTCATATCTGTGAAGTACGTCACAATCGTTCTGCGCGCCGACAATGACGGCGAGGGCGGCATTCTGGCGCTGCTGTCCTTGGTCGAGCATCGCACCGATGCGGACCCAGTGCCCAAGCTGTCACTCGTCGTGGTGCTCGGCGTCATTGGCGCCGCTTTGCTTTATGGCGACGGCGTCATTACGCCGGCGATTTCCGTTCTCTCTGCGATTGAGGGACTGAAGTTTACACCAGGCGTCGCCGACTTCGTCGTGCCGGCCACGCTTGTCATACTGGTCGGGCTGTTTGCTTTGCAATATCGCGGCACCGGCAGCGTCGGTCGGTTGTTCGGTCCGGTCATGGTCGTCTGGTTCGTTGTCATCGGCGTCCTCGGCCTCATCAACATCTGGTCGGCGCCGCAGATCCTTGCGGCATTCAATCCGATGGCGGCCGTGCGCTTTGCCATCGCTAGTCCGTTCAAGCTTTTCATCGTGCTGGGCGGCGTATTTCTGGCTTTGACCGGCGGCGAGGCTCTTTACGCCGATATGGGCCACGTTGGTAGCCGGGCGATCCGCCAGGCGTGGTTTGGGTTGGTTTTTCCGGCTCTGATCCTCAGCTACTTCGGCCAGGGCGCGCACGCTTTGGTCGATCCAAAAGCGATCGCAAATCCGTTCTACAGCCAGGCTCCCGAATGGGCGCTGATCCCGTTGGTGATTTTGGCGACGCTGGCGACCATCATCGCCTCGCAGGCGCTCATTTCCGGCGTCTTCTCGATGACCCGGCAGGCCATTCAGATGGCGTTGTTTCCGCGCTCAAAGATCGTTCCGACATCGAGCGACGAGGCCGGCCAGGTATATCTACCAACGGCGAACTGGCTGTTGATGGTCGGCACCCTGCTCGTCGTGGTGATGTTTAAGTCGTCCGATGCGCTCGCGTCCGCTTATGGCATTGCCGTTTCCGGGACGATGTTGTGTACCACGCTGCTGCTTTATCGCGTGGCGGTCGCCCGCTGGCGGTGGCCGCCGATCGTCGCAGGCCTGGTTATCGCCTTCTTCAGCGCGGTCGAGGCGATTTTCCTCGTCTCCAACTCGCTCAAGATCGTGCAGGGCGGCTGGTTCCCGCTGGTCATCGGCGCCGCGATGGCGACGATGATGTTGTGCTGGCGCAAGGGATCGGTGGAGGTGAGGAAGCGGCTTTACGAGATGTCGATGCTGCCTCTCGATCGTTTCCTTACTTATGTCGACGATTTGGTCATCGGCCGCGCGCCCGGTCTCGGCGTCTGGCTGACCAAAGTCGAACACGGCGCTTCGCCGATGCTCATTCGCCATCTCCAGCACAATCGCGTATTTCACGAACGGGTCGCGCTCTTAAGCTTCGTGCCGGATCGGCGTCCGCGTGTCCCTTTCGGCGAACGCCACACGGTTGAGCGCCTCGGCCACGGCTTCTTCCGTGTGCAGTCCCGGCTCGGCTTCATGCAGACGCCGGACATCCCGCGCACCTTGGAGAACATTCAAATCCTCGGCTTCGATTCCGATCTCGACCGTAAGCATTATTACATTGGCCATGAAACGGTGGTCCGCCGCGAGAAGAATTCCGCCATGTGGCCGATCTCGTTCGCGATCTTTTCGTTCCTCAGCAAGATTTCGAGCCGAGCACCGGATTATTTCAAAATCCCGAGCGACGGAGTGATCGAAGTCGGCTTCCGCGTCGAGATTTGATCGCGCGGCGGCGGCAAAATCGGCTCTACATTGCGCCGCCGCGTGCCAATAGGTTATTGGTGTGCAAAACTGAACAACGCGCGCGCTCCATTCCACTAGATATAATGAGGTGGATGATCTCACCCAGCGCGAACTCGACATCCTCTCGCTCTTCGGCCGGGGGCATACGACAGAGGAAATTGGATCAATTCTAGGTATCGCGCCGCGCACGGCGGCCATTCTTATCCAGCGTGCGACACTCAAACTAGGGGCTTCGGACAGCAGGGACGCCGTCGCTGTTGCCGTCCGCCCTGGGTTGCTCGTAACATACCTGTAGCTCCGGCAAAACCGCAGTCAGCCATGCCCCGTTGTCACTTCGTGGTCCACGCGGCGGACCATAGCCACGACGACCCGGACGGCCTGATCCTGCCAAATCGATGACGCTCGGGAGTACGGTCGCCGCATCATCGGCGAGCTAAAGCACAGCGGCTACCATCCGCACGGCGCAATGCTGCGAGTCCTCGACGAAAATGGCCAGACGGTTCACTCGATTCCGTTCTGAGCGCACCCCGACTCGCGTCTCGCGGGTTCCGCAAATTGGATGCCGGCCTGCTGCAGCCTTAACCTTGTCGACTCGGCCTTCAGCTGCCAGTCTACCTTGCCAAGAGGAAGGAGAGAGAAATGCAGGTCGAGATCGAATATTGCGGTATGTGAGGATATGAACCGCGCGCTCGTAAGGTTCGTGAGATGATGCTCGCAAAGATGCCTGCCGCGAAAATCCATTTGCGCAAATCCAGCGGCGGGGTCTTTGAGATCGCTGTGGACGGCAACGTAGCCTATTCGAAGAAGGCGACCGGCCGATTTCCTACAGACGAGGAAGTGCTTGCCACGCTCGGCTCATGAACTCGATCCTTTGATCCAAAGGGAGCGCGTTGCCTACCGCGTGCCGGTGGCGACCTAAACGCGAGCCACGTTGCGTGTAGCGGCGATGCCACACGCTAGTGGCTCGTTGCCAGTTGGAAGCGAAGGCGCTGTTGGAGGAGTTGGCGTCGTGAGCTTGTTTCCTATTAGCAGCGCCTTTCAGGACGTGGCGTACGCAGCCGCTGTCGCTGCGATGCTGATTGCGGCATCCGCTTCATCAGCGGAGGCGCAGCAATCTCCGTGGGAAGGATGTCGCCCCGTTTCCAAGGTCGAGTACAATAGCGCCAAACGGGAGTATCTGCTGAACACTAGAGTGGGCAGGTACATAAGAACGGGCGATGTTTGGAGGCGTCACTACTGGTA
>CAYWNY010000284.1:0-3571 GCA_964459765.1 uncultured Hyphomicrobiales bacterium
GGCGCGCCGCTCGATCTCGGCGTGCGCGCGCTCAATACTTTTGTGACCTGCTGCCGCGGGCAGCGAATGGGCATCTTCTCGGGTTCCGGTGTCGGTAAATCGGTGCTGCTGTCGATGCTGGCGCGCAACGTCGAAGCCGACGTCACCGTCATCGGGCTGATCGGCGAACGCGGCCGCGAAGTGCAAGAGTTCCTTCAGGATGACCTCGGCGACAAGGGTCTGGCCCGCTCCGTGGTGGTGGTCTCCACCTCCGACGAGCCGGCGCTGATGCGGCGGCAGGCGGCGCATGTGACGCTCGCCATCGCCGAATATTTCCGCGACGAGGACCAGGACGTGCTCGTGCTGATGGATTCGGTCACGCGCTTTGCCATGGCGCAGCGCGAAATCGGACTTTCGGCCGGCGAGCCGCCGACGGCCAAGGGTTATACGCCAACGGTGTTCACGGAATTGCCGCGGCTTCTCGAGCGGGCGGGACCCGGTACCGACCAGGGCACGATCACCGGCATCTTCACCGTGCTGGTCGACGGCGACGACCATAACGAACCGATTGCGGATGCGGTGCGCGGCATTCTCGACGGCCATATCGTGATGCAGCGCGCTATCGCCGAGCGCGGCCGTTATCCGGCGATCAATATCCTCAAATCCGTGTCACGGACGATGCCGCGCGCCGCAGACCCGGAATACCTGCCGGTTCTTAATCGTGCCCGCCAGGTGATGGCGACCTATGCCGATATGGAGGAGCTCATCCGGCTAGGCGCCTACCGGGCCGGAACCAGCCCGGAAGTGGACGAGGCGATCAGTCTCCATAAGCCGCTGGAGGCCTTTCTGGCCCAAGGTAAGGAAGAAGCAACCAGCTTGGCGGAAGGTTATCGGCGATTGGCCCAAATCATGGCCGGCTCGGAAACCGAACGCTAACGTTATCGGGGCACTATGGCGATTGGCGGCGCCGGTACGGCGAAGTTCGGCCGGCGCTTCGGCTCCGCGCCTTCGGGGGAGTAATAGTAGATGAAGTCCCGTGAGACGCTTATTCGCCTGAAGAAGTTTCAGGTCGACGAGAAACGGCGCAAGGTTGCGCAAATCGAGACCATGATCGCCGAATTCGACCGCATTGCGGGCGATTTGGAACGCGAAATCCGGGTCGAGCAAGATCGGTCGGGTATCCACGATCCGGGCCATTTCGCCTATCCGACCTATGCCAAGGCGGCGATAACACGCCGGGAAAACCTCAAGCGCTCGGCCGACGAACTGCGGACCCAGCTGGAGGACGCCAAGATGGCTCTTGGCGAGGCCTTCGACGAGCTCAAGAAGGTTGAACTGCTCGACGAGCGCGACCAGATGCGCGAGCGCGAGGCGGAAAACGCCGCCGAGCAAGCCGAGCTTGATTCGATCGCGCTGATGCGGGTGCGCGGCGCTCCGGCCTAAATCTTCGAAAGCTGCAAACCGCTCATTCCTCCGTTTGCAGGGTCCATCCGTCCCGAATCCTCGTCTCGGCGGCGATAAGCGGAAAAGTGCCGCATCCGGGCGGCGCGCCGGGCATGCGTTTCACTCTCGACGAGCGCCCACTTCCCCGGCGATAATCGCTTGCCGCGTAAGGGTCTTGAGCGCCGGGGGCAGGGGCGGGCATGTTGACGCAAGCCGAATTGGTCGAGCTCCTTGCCGCCGTCGCCGCCGCCGATGCCGCGGCGTTTGAGCGCCTCTATGCCGCCACCCGCGCGAAACTGTACGGGGTACTGCTCCGTATCTTGGGCAGGCCCGAAATGGCCGAAGAGGTTATGCAGGAAACTTACCTCAAGGTGTGGACGATGGCGGGTAAATTCGACCCGGCGCTGGCGAGCCCGATCACCTGGATGGTGGCGATCGCGCGCAATCGCGCCATCGACATCGTGCGCAAGAAGCGCGAACTCTCGATCGAGGACGAGCCCGAAGCGCTCGCCGTTGCCACCGACACCCCGCCGCCGCTGGCGCGGCGCGAAATGACCGAGGAGCTCAAACGCCTCTTGGCGTGCCTGGGTAAGCTCGATCCGGAGAAGCAGCGCATCGTACTGCTTGCCTATTACAGCGGCTGGAGCCGGGAGCAACTGGCGAGAAAGCTCGACATACCCGTGAACACAATCAAGACTTGGTTGCGTCGCAGCCTGCTTGAGATCCGCGCATGTATGGCAGCCTGATCAGGAGTTTTTGAGTGGCCATGCTGGACGAAGACCAGGAAACGCTTGCCGCCGAATACGTGCTCGGGACGCTGTCGGCTGAGGAACGCGAGCACGCCGAGGCATTGCTGACGTTCGATCCGGGTTTCGAGGCAGCCGTGCACCAATGGGAGCGGCGGCTCGGCGAACTCAACGTTATGGTCGAAGCGGTCGAGCCGCCCGCGGAACTGTGGGACAAGATAAAGCAAGGGGTCAGTCCCGCAGCGACGAACGAACAGGGCGATGCGGACGCGGTAGCCGCGGCCGCGGTTGAGTTGCCGCAGGATCTGGACACCTCGGCAACCGTCGCGGCGCTGGCTTTCGAACTGTCGTCGCTGGAAACTCCTGCGCACGAGCCCGAAACGCCGCCGCCCGTCCTGCAAGCACCGGCGGCGCCGGAGCCGGTGCGCGTCGAACGCAGCGCGGACGTGATTTATCTCGCGAGACGGGTGCGCCGGTGGCAGCGCCTGACCTACGCGCTCGGCGCCATCGCCGCGCTGTTGGCGATTTACGTGGCGGTGTCGCAAACCGCGCCCGATCTCATCCCGGCGCGGCTCCGTCCCGCCGGCGGCGCGATGGTGGCGCGGTCGGACGTCAATGGGCGGCTGGCGCAAGATCGGCTGGTCGCGGTGCTGCAGCAAGGGCCGACCGCCCCCGCATTTCTGCTCACGCTCGACACTAGGCAGCGCACCTTGGTCGTGCGCCGCGTTTCAGCGAAGCCGGAAGCGGGAAAGAGCTATGAACTCTGGCTGATCTCAAGCCGTTTCCCCGCTCCCCGGTCGCTCGGCGTCGTGGCTGGCGATGAATACACGGAGCGCCCCATTCCGGGAAATTTCGACGTCGACACCCTGCGCGCCGCGAGCTACGCGGTGTCGCTTGAGCCTAACGGCGGTTCGCCGAGCGGCGCGCCGACCGGGCCGGTTCTGTTTACGGGGAAAGCCGTCGAATCGCTCCCGGCGACGCCACCCGCGTCAACGACGAGAGGCTGACGCGCGTCGCGCGTTGGGCGCCTATCGAACCGTCGGCAGATGCCCGCCGATGGCCGTCGGCTGCCCGGCTTTGACGAGCGGCGCTGTGCCGAGATCGACATCGCTGACATGGGCGAAAATGCCCACGGCCGCGACCAAGGTCGCGCACAAGAGCCCTACGACCACGATCTTCAAATGCGTACCCCGATCGGCACTGTATAGCGAGTAATTCATGACGCCCTCCGGCTTTTGCCGGTTCTCCTGCTGGGCCAGTACAAAGCATTTATTGGGGTAGTTACGTGTTGGCCGTCACAACTGAAGCGCATGTCACCGAAGCGTGAACGACCGTGATAACTCTTGAAAGAGGCCGCCAGTTCCCCGGAAATCGGTCTGATATCCGCGATCTTTGGAAGTCTT
>CAYWNY010000285.1:0-3560 GCA_964459765.1 uncultured Hyphomicrobiales bacterium
TGGCTGACCGCCTGCATCTTGAATTGCTTCTGGTCGCGCTCGGAGGTGATTTCGCTCAATTCGGCCATAGCTTGCAGCTGCTGCAGGCGCGCGACGTCGTCGGCCGTGCGCAGCTTGAGAAGCGGCGCGCCCTCTTCGACGTCGTCGCCGGAATTGAACGAGATCGATTCGACGACGCCGGACAGTTCGAGCGACAGGTCCGCGCCTTTGACCGCGCGCAAGGACCCGACCGCTTCGATCTTCGGTACCCATTCGCCGTATGAAGCTTTCGCGGTGGAGACGGTCTGCGGCGGATTGCTCGCAGCGGAGATGAATTTTCTGATCATCGCCGCCTTGAACACCTGGAAGCCAAAGATTCCGCCGAACACGATGGCGACCGCGACGAGCATGATCACCATGCGCTTGGTCATTGACGCAGCTCCGTTTTTGCCGGCGGCGGCGTATCGCTCACTGCCTGGACGATTTGCGGTTCGGGACTATAAGGATCGGGCACGACGTCGATGCGGTTCCACCAGCCGCCGCCGAGCGCTGCGTAAAGCGCGGCCGTATCAGCAAGGCGCGCGGCCTGCGCCTGCACCAGCGCCAGCAGCGCCTGCTGGTAGGTGCGCTGGGCATTGAGCAGAATGATATACGTGACCGCGCCGAGCCGATATTGCCCGCTGGTCAGATCGAAGGTGTCGGAAGCGGCGCGCACGGCGCGCTGTTGCGCCTTTAGCGTCGCCGCATCCAGTTGCAGCGCGCGGAGCGCGTCCGCGACGTTTGAGAACGCGTTCAGCACCGTGCTGCGATATTGCGCGTCGGCCTGATCGAAGGCGGCTCGGGCCGCGCGTTCCTGATGCAACAAGGTGAACCCGTGGAAGATCGGCTGAGTGGTAGCAGCGCCCAAAGTCCACACCGCCGTAGCGGGCGTGAACAATGTCGCCGCCGTTGCCGCGGCGTTGCCGTAAGAGCCAGTGAGATTGAATTGCGGCAGCCTGTTGGCGATGGCAACGCCGATCTGCGCGCTCGCCTGATGCAGTTGCGCCTGCGCGGCGCGCACGTCCGGCCGCTGTTCGACGAGTTGGCTCGGCAAGCTGACTGGAAGGCTGGTTGGCAGATGAAACGAGGCAAGTATCAGGCGGTCCTGCCGCGTTTCGTTGGGGAAATGACCGATCAACGCCAACAGCACGTGTTGCTGCTGCACCAACTGCTTTTGCAGCGGCGGCAAGGTCGCCTCCGTCGTCGCCACTTCGGATTCCTGGGTCAGGACGTCGGCGCGGTTGGCGGCGCCGACCTCGAATTGATGGCGCACGACTCCAAGCTGGTCGCTTTCCGCTTTGACGATCTCGAGCGTGGCGGCGATCTGCCCGCGCAGCGACGCTTCCTGGACGGCCGCGGTGACGACGTTCGAGGTCAGAGTCAGATAGGTCGCTTCCAGCTGAAAGCGCTGATACTCGGCGGTCGCCGTGTTGGCTTCGATCTGCCGGCGCTGGCCGCCGAAAACATCGGGCGCGTACGAGACGGCAACGCTCGCCTGGAAGAGATTGAAAGTCTGCGTCGGGCCGGGAAGACCGAATTCGGCCGGCGAGAACGCCTGCCGCTCGAAGGACGCGGTGCCATCGATCGAAGGCAAAAGCTTGCCGCCGGAGGCGTAGAGCGTCTCCTTCGCTTGCCATAACGCGGCTTGTGCCGCTTGCAGGCTGGGGTTGGCATGCAGTGCTTCGGCGATCAGGGCGTCGAGTTCCTTTGAATGAAACACCGTCCACCAGTCGCCGGGGATGTCGCGCCCGGAGACGAAGTGCTGCGCCGCGCCGCCGGAAACCTCCGCGGCCACGGTAGCCGCCGGCGGATTGTCCGGGGTGTAGCCGGCAACCGGCGGCGCCGGCGGAACGGCAAAGTCAGGGCCGACGGCGCATGCCGCAAGCGATAATAATAAAGAGAGCGCCACGCTCGCGGCTTGCGGCCGGAACACGCCAAAACGCGCCAAAAGCCTGACTCGTTGCGCGGCGGCTAACTGGCCACCGCGCAAACATAATTTCCCAACCGAAAGCAGCACTTGACCCACCCTTAACAAGGGCAGACTAGTTATTTACTATCTGGTTAGTCAATAACTATACTATGGTTGTGGAGGGTGGATCGTTCGCATGACCGATGTCCTTGAGACACGACCGGAAACCAGGCGCCGGCGCAAGGCCGAGCGGCCGCAAGAAATCGTCGAAGCCGCTTTCACCGAATTCTCGCGCAACGGCTACGCCGTGACCACGCTCGATCAGATCGCCGAGCGCGCCGGCGTCACCAAGGGCACCATCTACGTTTATTTCGAGAACAAGGAGCAGTTGTTCATTTCGATGGTGCATGAGGCGATGAAGGCGAGCCTCGACACCATCCACGAAATGTTCGAGCGCCACGAAGGCTCCACGGCCGATCTGTTGCGCGCGCAATTCAGCTTCATCTATCAGCATCTGGTCGAGGACCGGCGCCGTCGCGAAGTGGTACGAATGTTGATCGCCGAGGCCTCACGCTTTCCGGCGCTCGCCGACCGCTACCACGAGGAAATTCACCAGCCTTGCATGGACATGCTGTCGCGGATCATTCAGCGCGGCATCGATCGCGGCGAAATCCGCCGCTCGGTCGTGAGCGATTGTCCGCTCGTCATTATCGGTCCGATTGCGTTCGTCGACATCTGGATCATGATGTTCGACGATCGTCACCCGCTCGACTTAAAGACTTACTTCGACGCTCACCTCGATCTGGTGCTCAAGGGATTGCTGGTGAAGCCGTAAAGGCAGATCAGGCCGCGGCACGGTCGGCGCATCAGCGCGAGAATTTTTTGTATTTGATCCGGTGCGGAATGACCGTGTCGGTTCCCATCCGCCGCATTTTGTCTTGCTCGTAATCCTGGAAATTGCCTTCGAACCACTCGACGTGGCTCTCGCCCTCGAAGGCGAGGATGTGGGTGGCGATGCGGTCGAGGAACCAGCGGTCGTGGCTGATGATCACCGCGCAGCCGGCGAAATCTTCCAGCGCCTCTTCCAGCGCCCGCAAGGTGTCGACGTCGAGATCGTTGGTCGGCTCGTCGAGCAGCAAGACGTTGGCGCCGGATTTGAGCATCTTGGCGAGATGCACGCGGTTTCTTTCGCCGCCGGACAATTGCCCGACCTTCTTTTGCTGGTCGGCGCCCTTGAAGTTGAAGGCCCCGCAATAAGCGCGTGAATTGACTTCGCGCTTGCCGAGCATGAGCTGATCAAGGCCGCCGGAAATTTCCTCCCATACGGTCTTCTTGCCGTCGAGCGCATCGCGCGACTGATCGACATAGCCGAGATGCACCGACTCGCCGACCTTGATCGAGCCGGCATCCGGCTTGTCCTGCGCGGTGATCATGCGGAACAAAGTGGTTTTGCCGGCGCCGTTCGGCCCGATGACGCCGACGATGCCGCCGGCCGGCAATTTGAAGGTGAGGTCGTCGATCAAAAGATTGTCGCCGAAGCCTTTCTTGAGCTGCTCGAAATCGATGACGTTCTGCCCGAGCCGCTCGGCGACCGGAATGACGATCTGCGCGGTCTGGGTCTGCTTCTCGCCGG
>CAYWNY010000286.1:0-3516 GCA_964459765.1 uncultured Hyphomicrobiales bacterium
AGCTGCTCGCGCATGTTGAGCCGGCGGATGAAGTGCGTCGGCACGCCGATGTCGTTGAGGTGCTGGAAAACGTATTCGGAGATGCGGTTGTTGAGGACGCCCTTGCCCTCGATGACTTCGTGCTTTTTGGCGTTGAAGGCGGTCGCGTCGTCCTTGAAATGCTGGATCAAGGTGCCAGGCTCGGGTCCTTCGTAGAGGACTTTCGCCTTGCCTTCATAGATGCGGCGACGGCGGCTCATCGGCGTATACCGTGGCTTTGTGAAATCCATTGGATTGCCGGGGCTCCAAGTCTGTTGTCGTGGTCCGCGGCGACGGCAATGGGCGTGCGACTCAAACGCCGCCCCTCCGCGAGGGTGAAAGCTAGCTGAACGCGACGCGGAGTACAATCGACATAGACCCGCGCGGCCTTCGCCGCAACGGCGATGTTGAGTATGTGTACGGTTGCCTTGACGGGGTGCCCTCCTATATGCAAGGCGCAGCTTTACAAGCAGTTCCAGTCAGCATCGAGGCGACCGGCATGACGACATTCGACAAGCGCGAGGAGGCCTTCGAGCAGAAATTCGCGCACGACGAGGAGCTGCGGTTCAAGGCCACTGCGCGCCGCAACAAACTTCTCGGCCTGTGGGCGGCGGAAAAACTGGGGATGAGCGGCGCCGAAGCGGACGCCTACGCCAAGTCCGTCGCCGTCGTCGATCTCGAAGAGCCCGGCGAGCAGGACGTGATGCGCAAGATCCGCACGGATTTCGATGCCAAAGGTGTTGTCCAGTCCGATCACCAGATCAGCCGGGTCATGGACGAACTGATGGCCAAGGCGGCTGCCGACATACAAGCCGGCAAGTAAGCCCGGACTGCCCTCCTCTTTAAGCGCCAAACGACGCGGCAAAAAATCCATGGCCATCCCCGCCCTCACGCTCGCCCGCCGGCTGCACGCGGGCGAAACCGTGTTCAGCGGCTGGTGCAGCCTGCCCTATCCACTGGTCGCCGAAATGCTCGGCCGCGAAGGCTTCGCCGCGGTCACGCTCGAGGCGCAGCACGGATTATGGGATGTGGCTTCGCTTCTGGCCGGGATCGCGGCGGTGCGCCAAAGCGGCGCGGCGCCGATCGTGCGCGTGCCGGTCAGCGATTTTGCGCTCGCCTCGCGCGTCCTTGATTTCGGCGCCGAAGGTTTGATCGCGCCGATGATCAATACCGCAGCCGACGCCCGCGCCTTTGCTGCGTCGGCCAAATATCCGCCGCTTGGCGAGCGCAGCTGGGGGCCGCATCGCGTGACCATGTTGGCCGGCGTCGCCGACCAATCGGTTTATCTACGCGAGGCCAATGACCACGTGATTACGCTTGCCATGATCGAGACCCGCACCGCGCTTGCCAATCTCGACGCCATCATCGACACGCCGGGGATCGACGGATTGTTCCTTGGGCCGTCCGATCTCTCGATCGCGCTCTCCGACGGCAAGACGCTCGACCCGCAATCTGCGGAGGTCGAGCGCGAACTCGATCGCATCGTCGCGGCCGCGCAAAAAGCAGGCAAAATTCCCGGCGCTTTTTGCCATAGCGCCGGACGCGCGGTGGCGCTGGGCAAACGCGGCATGCGCTTTCTTGCGGTGATGAGCGATCTTGCCATGCTGCGCGCCGGCGTCGGCGCCGCCATCAAGGTGCTCAAAGCTTAAAGCCCGCACTGCCCTGCGCGTTTTCACCAAGGCTTGGGCGCTTCACTGGAGCGCCCGCTCAATGCGGGTCAGCGCTGCGGCGATGTCGGCTTCTACATCGGCTGACGGTACAGCTACGATCTTATAGCCGCGTTCGATGAGCCAAGCGCGTCGATCGGCGCGCATCGTTGCGGCAGCACCATCTTCGTCGGCCGGGACAAGCTCGACCACCGCGCGCAGCGGAAACGAAACGAAATCGCAAATGTGCGGACCGATCGGCGTCTGCCGCTTAAAGCCGCGGTTGGCAAAGCGGCGGTCGTTCACCAGCGCCTGCCAAAGCGCACGCTCGGCGTCGGTGGGATTGCGTCGTAAAAGCCGCGCCAGCCCGCGCACCGGACCGCGCTCGGACGGCACGCGCCCGCCGCCGTGTTCGGCAAGGAGCGTGCGCAGCATCTGCGCCTCCTCGCCGTCGAGCACGCCGCCGCGCGCCGGTCCTTTGCGCCCCTCGGCAATCGCCATGATAACGCCGTGCAGCGTCTGAATGTCCTGCCGCGTCGGTGCCATGCGGTTGAAGATGTTGCGCAGATTGATCTGCATGGTCTCGCGCTTGTCCGGCGGACGAAAGAACTCGACCTTCTCCAGTTCGCGTTCGAGCGCCGCGAAGAAGGCGAGCAACTGCTGTTTCGGGGCCGGCGCGGATTTTTCGGGCATGGCGAAAGGCAATGTCCCACCGCCGGCAAGCTTGAACCATTCGTAACCGACAATCACGACCGCCTGCGCCAGATTGAGAGAGGCAAAGGCCGGATTGACCGGCAGTGTCAGGATGCGATCGGCGAGCGCGATCTCATCGTTCTCAAGTCCGTTGCGCTCGCGGCCGAAAGCGACCGCAACGTTTTCGCCCGCCGCAACGCGCGGCGCGATCAGCGCTGCCGCCTCGGCGGCGCCGACGACCGGCTTCGCCTGGTCGTGGGCGCGCGCGGTCGCGCCGACGACAAAGCTGCAATCGGCGATCGCCGCTGCAAAGCTGTCGTAAAGCTCGGCGCCGTCGAGAATGCGATCGGCCCCGGCGGCCATCACGCGCGCCCTGGCATTGGGAAAAGCCTGCCGCGGATTGACGAGCCGCAGCCGCGACAGCCCGAAATTCGCCATGGCGCGGGCCGCCGCGCCGATATTCTCCGGCAATTGCGGCTCGACCAGGATCACGATGGGTCCGGCAACGGCCGTCCATTCCTTGGTGCTGTCGGTTCCGGCTCCGGGCATGGCGTCCTCGGTATAGCCAAGGCCCACGGAAAAGGCAGCGCCGCGATCCCGCCCCGAGCCGCTTTCTCCGCCGCGGCGCGGATGCTATAGCGACGCCGCCGGCGCGGCGGGGGCGCATTTTCAAACGCGCATCGTCCCTGCCGCTTCCCGACGGTTGCGCGCGGCAAAGGTCCTTAACTCCCATGGCGAAAATCAAGGTGGCCAATCCAGTCGTCGAAATGGACGGCGACGAGATGACCCGGATCATCTGGCATAAGATCAAGGAAAAGCTGATCCACCCTTATCTCGACATCGATCTCCTTTATTTCGACCTCGGCATCCAAAAGCGCGACGAGACGCACGATCAGATTACCGTCGATGCAGCCGAAGCGACCAAGAAGGTCGGCGTGGCGGTGAAATGCGCCACCATTACGCCGGACGAAGCGCGGGTGAAGGAATTCAACCTGCACGAAATGTATCGCTCGCCCAACGGCACCATCCGCAACATTCTAGGCGGCGTCATCTTCCGCGAACCGATCATCTGCAAGAACGTGCCGCGCCTGGTTCCCGGCTGGACCAAGCCGATCATCATCGGCCGCCACGCCTACGGCGATCAATACCGCGCCACCGA
>CAYWNY010000287.1:0-3504 GCA_964459765.1 uncultured Hyphomicrobiales bacterium
GCAAGACGGCGATCGCCGAAGGCTTGGCGCGCCGCATTGTCCACGGCGAGGTGCCAGACGTGCTGCGCAATGCGACCGTCTTTGCGCTCGACATGGGCACGCTCCTTGCCGGCACGCGTTACCGCGGCGACTTCGAAGAGCGGCTCAAGCAGGTCATCAAGGAACTCGAAGCCTATCCCGGCGCAATCTTATTCATCGACGAGATTCATACCGTAATTGGCGCCGGCGCTACCTCCGGCGGCGCCATGGATGCCTCGAACCTGCTCAAACCGGCTTTGGCGTCCGGCACGGTGCGCTGCATCGGCTCGACCACCTACAAGGAATATCGGCAGTATTTTGAGAAGGACCGGGCGCTGGTCCGCCGCTTCCAGAAGATCGACGTCAACGAGCCGACGGTCCCGGACGCCATCGAAATCCTTAAAGGTTTGAAGCCCTACTTCGAGGACTATCACAAGCTTCGCTACACCAACGAAGCGATCAAGGCGGCGGTGGAATTGTCGGCGCGCTACATCCATGACCGCAAGCTGCCCGACAAGGCGATTGACGTGATCGATGAATCGGGCGCGGCGCAGATGCTGCTGCCCGAGAGCCGCAGAAAGCGCACCATCGGCATCAAGGAGATCGAGACCACGATCGCCACCATGGCGCGGATCCCGCCGAAATCCGTTTCCAAGGACGATGCCGAAGTCCTCCAGCATCTGGAGGATACGCTCAAGCGCGTGGTCTACGGCCAGGACAAGGCGATCGAGGCTTTGTCGGCGTCGATCAAACTCGCCCGCGCCGGCTTGCGCGAACCGGAAAAGCCGATCGGCTCTTATCTGTTCTCCGGCCCGACCGGCGTCGGCAAGACCGAAGTGGCGCGGCAGCTGGCCGCCACCCTCGGCGTCGAAATCATCCGTTTCGATATGTCGGAATACATGGAACGCCACACCATATCGCGGCTCATCGGCGCGCCTCCCGGCTATGTCGGCTTCGATCAGGGCGGACTGTTGACCGATGGCGTCGATCAGCATCCGCACTGCGTGCTCTTGCTCGACGAAATCGAGAAGGCGCACCCGGATCTGTTCAACGTGCTCCTGCAGATCATGGATCACGGCAAGCTGACCGACCATAACGGCAAGCAGGTGGACTTCCGCAACGTCATCCTGATCATGACCACCAACGCCGGCGCCGCAGACATGGCCAAGGCCGCCTTTGGCTTCACGCGCAACAAGCGTGAAGGCGACGATATGGAAGCGATCACCCGGCTGTTCGCGCCGGAGTTCCGCAACAGGCTCGACGCCATCATCACCTTCGCGCATTTGTCGGAGGCGGTGATCGCGATGGTGGTCGAGAAATTCGTCCTGCAGCTCGAGGCGCAACTCGCCGACCGCGATGTGACCATTGAGCTCACCGACGAGTCGTCGAAGTGGCTGATCGCCAACGGCTATGACGAGCTCATGGGCGCCCGGCCGATGGCGCGCGTCATCCAGGAGTACATCAAGAAGCCGCTCGCCGACGAGGTCTTGTTCGGACGCCTGAAGACCGGCGGCCACGTGCGGGTCGTGCTCGTCACGGACGAAGCCGGCAAGACCAAGCTGAGCTTCGAGTATCCGGAGGGCCCGATAAAGCCGCGTCCGGAAAAGCTTCCCGAGCCGCGCCGTGCGAAAAAGCGCCGTTCGTCCGCACGGCGCAAGCCGCCGGGCGGCGGTCCTGGCGGCAATCCGCCGCGACGCGGTTCGGTGCCGAAAGTGCCGCTGGTCAAGGCCTAAAATCAGCGAAAAAGAACAGCCGGCCTCAATCTCGAGGCCGGCTTTGCTTTAACTTGTGCGCAAGCCAGATGGCGAGCGCCGGGAATGCCAGGGCGGTGCCGAGAAACAACGGCTTGGCGCCAAGCCGGTCGATGACAACGGCGCCGACCGCGACGCCCGCCGTCTGCCCGAAGTAAAGCGCCGATGAGAACATCGCGACCGCAGTGCCGCGTGCCTGCGGCGTCATTTGCGTGGCTTTGGTCTGCAGCGTGTTGTGAAACATGTAGAAGCCGAGCCCGATCGTGGTGACCGCAAACGGCGCCAGCCACCAAACGGTGCCGACGCTGAGACTGACATAGGCCGCGGTGATGATGAGCGCGCCGCCGACGATGAGGCCGATATCTCCGAGCCGGTAGACCAGAAGCCGCACCGAACTCGCATAAATCAGTCCGCCGACACCGAAACAGGCGACGGTCAGACCGACGAGGGTGAAGCTCAAGCCAAAACGCAAATGCAGATTGGCCCCGATATAGGCGAAAGCGCCCCACGCCACGGCGCCTTCGACAAAGGCAACGACGACGATCATGCGCGCAAAGGGATTGGCCAGCACCACCGCATAATCCGCGAAAAAGCCGCGTTTTGACTTGCCCGCCCAATCGGAAGCGCGCGTCTGCGAATTGCTGGCAAGCTCGAAGATGAGGCCGGCTGCCGCGATGGCAAACATGCCGCCCAGCGCGAAAAAGACGTTGCGCCAGCCGAACAGATCGCCGAGCACGCCGCCAGCCGCCTGACCGAACAACTGACCGAGGATGTAGCCGGAAGCGTAGCGCGCCAGGATCGGCTGCAGGCGGTCGGCGGGCGTGACATCACCGACATAAGCCATCGAGACCGGAATGACCCAGCCGGCGACGGCGCCGGTCGCCAGCCGCGCGAGCGCCAGCTGCGGCAGCGACGCGGCCATGCCGCACAAGGCGACCAGCACCGCCGCCAGTACGCAGGCGACGGCGACCGTTCGATATTTGCCAAAGCGGTCGGCGACCGGGCCGACCACGAATTGGATCGTTCCATGCGTCACCGCATAAGTCGTCAACACGATCGCCGCGACGCCGACCGTGGTCTGGAAGTCGGCTGCGATTTGCGGCAACAGCGAATCGGTGACGCGCACTTGCGCCTGACTGGCAAATCCGGCCGCCGCCAAAAGCAGGATCGCGCGCACCGGAGTCTTGTGCGGCAAGAGCGAGGACGTCGGCGATGCGGATGACACGAAAAGGGGTTGCCCGGTAACGGTCGCTTGAAAGGACTGAACGTTGACAGTGCGCGTTGTGCGGGCTTCTTAGGGCACCCGCGCGAAACGAGAAACCCGTTTTCCGCGGGCGAGCGTGCTTCCGACGAAATGCTGCCATGCGGGCAAAGCGAAACGGCAATGATCGACAATAGGTATGTCCCGGGCGCGGTCGAGGGCCGCATCTACGCGGCGTGGGAGGAAGCCGGCGCCTTCCGCGCCGGACGCCCCGAGCGCCTGAGCGCACCGCCTTACTGCATCGTCATTCCGCCGCCGAACGTCACCGGCTCGCTGCATATGGGCCACGCGCTCAACAATACGCTGCAAGACATCCTCTGCCGCTTCGAGCGCATGCGCGGCAAGGACGTGCTGTGGCAGCCGGGCACCGACCACGCCGGCATCGCCACCCAAGCCGTGGTCGAGCGCCAATTGATGGAGCGCAAAGAGCCCGGCAGCCGCGAGCTGGGCCGCGAGGCCTTCATCAAGCGGGTT
>CAYWNY010000288.1:0-3484 GCA_964459765.1 uncultured Hyphomicrobiales bacterium
TTCTTCGCGCTCGGCGGCTACGCCATGGGCATGTATCTGATGCGCCAGATCGGCACCCGCGGCGTCTATGCCAACCCGATCCTGCCCGACTTCATGGTGTTCCTGAACTGGAAAGAGCTGCCGCTCTACTGGTACGGCTTCCAATTCTTCCCCTATGCCGTGCTGATGGTCGTCCTGGTGCCGGGCGCGCTCGCCTTCGTATTTGGCTGGTTCGCATTCCGCAGCCGCGTCACCGGCGTCTATCTATCGATCATCACGCAGGCTCTGACCTATGCGCTGATGCTCGGCTTTTTCCGCAACAATTTCGGCTTTGGCGGCAACAACGGCCTGACCGATTTCAAGGACATTCTCGGCTTCAACGTCCAGGCGGAAACGACGCGCAACGCGTTATTCTCGATCACTTGCGTGGCGCTGATGCTGGCGTTCATTTTATGCCGCGCCGTGATCGCGTCGAAGTTCGGCAAAGTGCTGCTGGCGATCCGCGACGCCGAATCGCGAACGCGGTTTCTCGGCTATCGCGTGGAGTCTTATAAGCTCCTGGTGTTTACGCTGTCGGCGTGCATGGCCGGGGTCGCCGGCGCGTTGTACGTGCCGCAGGTCGGCATCATCAATCCCAGCGAATTCGCGCCGGCCAATTCGATCGAGGCCGTGATCTGGGTCGCGGTCGGCGGCCGCGGCACGCTCAGCGGCGCAGTTGTCGGCGCAGTGCTGGTCAATTACGGCAAGACCTACTTCACCTCCGGCTTCCTCGCTCCCTATTGGCTGTTCATGCTCGGCGCCCTGTTCGTCCTGGTCACGCTGTTGTTGCCGCGCGGCATCGTCGGCACGGCGCGGCATTGGACGGCGTTGCGCCGCGACCGCGCCTCTGCCGCCGCCGAAGAAGGCGTGCGCGACGCCCTGCCTGCGGAATAGACCGACCATGGAACCGCTCACCTCCGCATTGCTCTATCTCGACGGCGTCACCGTCTCGTTCGACGGCTTCAAAGCTTTGAACAATCTGTCTTTCACCATCGAGCCCGGGGAGATGCGGGCCATCATCGGCCCGAACGGCGCCGGCAAGACCACCATGATGGATGTGGTCACTGGCAAAACCCGGCCCGACCTCGGTGACGTCATGTTCGACGGCTCCTACGATCTGACGCGGCTGGATGAGGCGGAGATCGCCGACCTCGGCATTGGCCGCAAGTTTCAAAAGCCGACCGTGTTCCAGAACCAGACCGTCAACGATAATCTGGAACTGGCGCTGAAATCGGACCGCCGCGCCCGCGCTGCGCTGGTCTGGCGCGAAGGGCCACTTGAGCGGCGCCGCATCGACGAATTGCTGGAGACCACCCGTTTGACCGGCGCGCGCGACCGGCTGGGCGGCAGCTTATCGCATGGTCAGCGCCAATGGCTCGAAATCGGCATGCTGCTGGCGCAGGAGCCGAAGCTCCTCCTCGTCGACGAGCCGGTCGCCGGCATGACCGACGTCGAAACCCAGCAGACCGCCTTGTTGCTGAAAGAGATCAACCGCGACCGCACCGTCGTCGTCGTCGAACACGACATGGCGTTCGTCCGCGAACTCGGCGTCAAGGTCACCTGCCTGCACGAAGGCTCGGTGCTTGCCGAGGGCACGATCGACCAGGTCTCGTCGAACGAGCGGGTGGTCGAAGTTTATTTGGGACGGTAGCGTATGATCCCGAAAAGCGGATCCCGGTTTTCGAGTGAGATGATGCGCCAAGGAAACGGCTAATGCTCGACGTCAACGCCATCGATCTCTATTACGGCGCCGCGCAAGCGTTGCGGGCGGTGTCGCTCAAGGCCGAGCCCGGCAAGGTCACCTGCGTGCTTGGCCGCAACGGCGTCGGCAAGACCAGCCTTCTGGACGCGCTCGCCGGCCAGCATTCGGTCAGCCGCGGCACCATCGCCTGGGAAGGCCAGGACATCACCTCGCTCCGGCCGCCGGACCGGGCCCGGCGCGGTATCTCGTACGTGCCGCAGGGGCGCGAGATCTTTCCGTTGCTCACGGTCGAGGAGAATCTGCGCACCGGCTTCGCGCCGCTTAAGCGCGACGAGCGCACCATTCCCGCCGACGTGTTCACGTTGTTCCCGGTGCTCAAGGACATGCTGCGCCGGCGCGGCGGCGATCTTTCCGGTGGCCAGCAGCAACAGCTTGCCATCGGGCGGGCGCTGGTGATGCGGCCGCGGCTCCTCCTCCTCGACGAACCGACCGAGGGCATCCAGCCTTCGATCATCAAAGATATCGGCCGCGCCATTTCGTATCTGCGTTCGCTTGGCAAGATCGCCATCATCCTGGTCGAGCAATATCTCGACTTCGCGCAGGAGCTCGGCGACTATTTCGCGGTCATGGAGCGCGGCGCCGTGGTCTATGCGTCCGACCGCGCCAGTCTCGACGAAGGCGCCGTCAAACGGGCCATGGCTATTTAACGATGGCCATTTAATTTCGGCGATTAGTTCGCTGCGAGGGCGGAAGTGTTGGTACGCGCGCCGGCACACGATGAAATCTTCGCCGGCAACCGTTCGGTCGGCCGCATCGCGCTTTCGGTGGCGGCCGACGGCCGCGGCAGCCGGCGCAAGCGCGTGCACGAAGAAGGCGCGCTGCGGGTGCGCTTCCCGAACACTGCGGCAGGCGGCGCGCTCGACGCCGTCATCATCAATACCGCGGGCGGCATGACCGGCGGCGACCATTTTGCCGTCGACATCGCTGTCGAACCGGATGCGCGGCTCGTCGTCACCACTGCCGCCGCGGAGAAGATCTATCGGTCGCTCGGCCCGGATACACGCATCGCCGTCAAGCTTGACGTCGGTCCGAGCGCCCAGCTCGCCTGGCTGCCGCAGGAGACCATTCTCTTCGACCAAGTGCGGCTGCGCCGTTCCATCGACGTCGAGCTCGGGCCCGGCGCTAACCTCTTGCTGGCCGAGGGCATTGTGTTCGGCCGTTCCGCCATGGGCGAAACGGTGCGCGGCGGGCGCCTGTTCGACCGCTGGCGCGTCCGCCGCGGCGGCGCGCTCCTCTTTGCCGAAAGCCTGCGCCTCGACGGCGCGATCGCGCAATCTCTGGCTCGGCGGGCGGTGGCCGGCGGAAATATAGCCTCCGCTAGCGTGCTCAAGGTCCCCGGCGACGACAAAGCGGTTGCGGCGGTCCGCGCGATGGAGAAAGATTTCGCCGGCGAAGTCGGCATTTCGGCCTGGAACGGCATCGTGGTCGCACGGCTCGTCGCGAGCGACGGCGCCGCGCTGCATCGCGACCTCATCGCGGTGCTGACGGCGTTGAGTGAGCAGCCGCTGCCGCGGCTGTGGTTGAACTGAAGGAACCGCTTTATGAACCTCACGCCACGCGAAAAGGACAAGCTGTTGATCGCCATGGCGGCGATGGTGGCGCGGCGGCGTCTCGAGCGCGGCGTCAAGCTCAATCATCCCGAAGCGGTGGCGCTGATTTCCGATTTCATCCTCGAAGGCGCGCGCGACGGACGCACGGTCGCCG
>CAYWNY010000289.1:0-3467 GCA_964459765.1 uncultured Hyphomicrobiales bacterium
CGAACCGGCCGATCGGCTCGTTCATGTTCTTGGGGCCGACCGGCGTCGGCAAGACGGAATTGACCAAAGCGTTGGCCGAATTCCTGTTCGACGACGAGACCGCGCTCATCCGCATCGACATGTCGGAATACATGGAGAAGCATTCGGTGGCGCGTCTGATCGGCGCTCCACCCGGCTACGTCGGCTACGAAGAGGGCGGCGCGCTCACCGAAGCGGTGCGGCGGCGGCCGTATCAGGTCGTGCTGTTTGACGAGATCGAAAAAGCGCATCCGGATGTGTTCAATGTGCTCCTGCAAGTGCTCGACGACGGCCGCCTGACCGATGGTCAGGGCCGCACCGTCGATTTCCGCAACACCTTGATCGTCATGACGTCGAATCTCGGCGCCGAAATCCTGGTCAACCAGCCGGAGGGTCAGGACACCGAGGCGGTGCGCGATCAGGTGATGGCGATCGTGCGGGCGAGCTTCCGCCCCGAGTTCCTCAACCGGGTCGACGAGATCATCCTGTTCCACCGGCTGCAGAAGTCGGAGATGGCGCGCATCGTCGACATTCAGTTCAAGCGGCTGGCGAAACTGCTCGACGACCGCAAGATCACACTGGTGCTCGAACCGGCGGCGCGCGACTGGCTCGCCGACAAGGGTTGGGATCCAGCCTATGGCGCTCGGCCATTGAAGCGCGTGATCCAGAAGTCGGTGCAGGATCCGCTCGCGGAGCTCATTCTTTCCGGCCGCATCAAGGACGGCGAGAAAGTCGTGATCTCGGCCTCGAAGCAGGGGCTAAAGTTCAACGGCGCGCTTGCGGCGGCGGCGTAGCTGCGCCGGGCCACACTTCGCTGCCGCATCGATCTGTGTCGATGCGGCTGATCTCTTTTTTAGCGAACTTGCGCGACGCGTCCGGGCGCGTGCACGATCAGCGTATCGAGCTGCTCGCGCGTCTTCTCAAACAGCGCGAGCGCGGTGCCTTCGAGCACGCGGCCGCGCGGCAGCTTGACCGTCATCGGATTGACGAAGCGGTCGTTGATGAGAATTTCAAAGTGAACGTGGGAGCCGGTGGACAGGCCGGTCGATCCGACGAAACCGATCACCTGGCCTTGCCGCACCTTGCTGCCGACGTTGAGGCTGCGCGCGAACGCGGTCATGTGACCGTAAGCGGTCTGATAGCCGTTGGCGTGGCGGATGCGCACATATTTGCCGTAGCCGCCCTTGATGCCGATCTCGTCGATGGTGCCGTTGCCGGCGGCGAAGATCGGCGTGCCGAACGGCGCCGCCCAGTCGACGCCGGTATGGCTCTTCAAATAGTGCAGCAGCGGATGGTTTCGTTCGCCGAAACCGGAGCGCATGATCCCGGTGGGTACCGGTTTGCGCACCAGGAACTTTTTCGCGCTTTTCCCGGTCTCGTCGTAATAGTCGTACGTGCCGTCGTCGGCGGTTTGATAGTGGTAGTACCTTTTGGTCTCGCCGCTTAGCGTCAGCGAAATGTAACGCACCTCGTTGCGGCCGTCGTTGTTCTCGTCCTCGGAGTAAAGGATGTCGAGCGAGTCGCCGGACTGCACCTTGCGCTGGAAGTCCACATCGTAGGAATAGACGCGGATCATCTCTTCGATGACCGGCGTCGGCACGTTGTTGCGCAGCGCGGTCTCGTAGATGCTCTGATAAAGCCGCATGCCGCTGCCGTCGTCGTTTGCCTCATCTTCGTTGTCGTCGATGATCTCGGGATCGACATTGCGGATATCGACGGTCACATATTTGCCGGCGTCGGACAGCGCCACCGCCGCTTCAATGCCGGTGTCGCCGGAGATAATGAGCCGCAAGGGCTGCATGTGGCCGAGGCCGACGGCTGCGGTGAGCACGCGCAGCTTCTGGCCTTCCTTGAGCGGGCCGCCGTCGCGGCCGCGTGCGCCGAGGATGGCGAGGACGCCCTTGATCTCGTCGGCGGTCGCGCCGAGTTCGCGCAGGATCGAACCGACGGTTTCGCCCTTCTTGGCGATGACCAGATGTTCGCTCCAATCGGTGTTGGCGCTGGTCTTGGGCAATAGCGTGATGTTTTCCGGGACGATGCGCGCGGCGAAGCCGACATAAGGATCGACATCGCCTTCGGCCGCGTAGTTGAGCCGCAGTCCCGGCGCGGCGCTCGCTTGCACGTTGGCGAGCAGCGGCGAGGTATTCGTGGTCTTGCTGGCAATGTCGCGCACGCGCGCGATCACGTCGTCGAGCGGCAATTGCGCCGACGGTTTCACCTTCGGCATCAGCGAATTGAGGTCGCAAACCGCCGGCGTGATCTTGCCTTTGCCGGCGGAGGTCAAAAAATCGCAGGTGACGAAGCTGACTTCGGCGTCCGGCTCAGCCGCGGTCGGCGCGTCGTCGGCGCTGGCCACGCCGTCGGCCAAGAGCTTTTGCGGGTTGAACGGAGGAATGTTGGCCGAGAGTTCCGACGCCACCAGCGACAGCGTTCCGGTGACGCGTACAAAGGAGCGCGTGCGGACGAGTTCGCGCTCGCGCACCCGCGTGGAAATTGGCACCCGCACGATTTGCCGCGCGACGCTCGGTTCGCTCAACGCCGCCAGCCGATCGGTTTTGCGAATGCCGCTCAAACGGCCGCCGGCCCCGGTGAGCGCGCCGCGCAACCCGCTCTCGACCTTTTCCGGGGCGGCGGCGAAGTTGGTCTCGCCGTCAAGCGACGCGAAAACGGCGCCGCCCATCAGGGCAGCGCCGCATAAGCCAGTCAGGATCGTGCCGATGAACCATTGGACCGAGAGGCGGCGGCGATCGACCGGGCCGCCCGTTCCGCCATCTACTGAAAGCGGCGGCTCGTTGCCGAAATTGATCGCTTCGGCCTCGAAGTTCCGATTGGCGCCGCGCGGCCTAGCTTGGTCCAAGACCACCGTCCCCTGCACCTGCGATCGCAGCCATTAGCTCCGATTCCGGGGCCGGTAACCACGTTCGCGGCGTGGCATCCGGCCGACTTCGCAATCGAAAGAGAGACAAGCGCAGATTCCCCCCGCTGGCCAGTCAACGTGACTGGCCCCCGAAGGTCAAAGGCTTATCTACCAGTGGCGCTCCCCCGCATGCCGCATCCCCGACGCGATGGTGCAAGAACGGCGGAGGAATGTGGCCGCAGTACGGCGCGGGTTTCGCCCCGACCGCTGCCTTGCTTGTGCAACGGGCAGTAGGTAAAAACTGCCGCGAAATCAGTCACCCACAGGTCATTTTTTGGCTGTCGAACCGTTGACAAGGCAGACGGTCGAAGACTATATACACGCCTCTGGACGCGCCGCCGCTTGGCGCGATGGCGCGTCTGCGAAGCCCCTCACTGTTTACGCGGTGAATCATCCGGCCATAGCTTATGGCCATGTCGGATGTGCGGGCATCGGCGGCTCCGGTCTTGACCGGGGACGGATCCGCAAGGGTCCGGGATGTTTGAAAAGTGAATCGGAAGAAAGAGAAACGTGGACGGCGGAGTCCTTGCGG
>CAYWNY010000290.1:0-3446 GCA_964459765.1 uncultured Hyphomicrobiales bacterium
GCGGTGACGCCGGAGCCGCACGAGGTGATGATCGGTTTGTCGAGATCGACGCCGGCATCCTCGAACGCCGCTTCGATGCGTGCGCGCGAGGCAAGGTGTCCGTTTTCGATCAGCTTGGCGTAGGGCATGTTGAACGATCGCGGCATGTGGCCCGAGCGCAAACCCGGCCGCGGCTCCGGCGCCTTGCCGGCAAAGCGTTCGGCCGGCCGCGCATCGACGATTTGCGCACTGTCGTCGGCAAGCGCCATGCGCACATCGGCGAGCATGGCGACGGCACGCACATTCATTTCGGCGTTGAATGTTTTCGGCGGCCGTGTGGTCTCGCCTTGCTCGAGCGGCCGATTTTCCGATTTCCATTGCGGCAAGCCGCCGTCGAGGATGTAGACCCTGCGCGCGCCGAAAATCCGGAACGTCCACCACACTCGCGGCGCCGAATAGAGGCCGACGCTGTCGTAGACGACAATGGTGTCGGCTTCCGCGATGCCGAGCCGGCCGGCTTCCTCGCCGAAATGCTTGGGTCCCGGCAGCATGTGGGGCAGCTCGGTCGAATGATCGCTGATCGCTTCGAGGTCGAAAAACACAGCGCCGGGAATGTGGCCGGAACGAAACTCGGCGTGTGCATCGCGTTGCTGCGTCGGCAAAAAGTAAGAGCCATCGACCACGCTGAGATTGCGGTCACGCAAATGCTCGGCAAGCCATTGCGTCGACACCAGCCAGCGGCTGGTCGGGGAGGGGGCGGGCGTTTCCTCTGGTCTGAGCATCGGACTCTCAAGTCGGCCGCGGCCGGCGCACTGAGCGCCGCTCACAGGTAAGGGATTTTGATCTGCGACTTGCGCTCAAGCCACGGCGGTACCGGTAGCTTCTTCTCTCGCAAAAACTGCGGATTGAACAGCTTCGATAGGTAGCGGGTTCCATAGTCGGCAAGAATAGTGACAATGGTGTGCCCGGGTCCGAGCTCCTTGGCCAGGCGAACGGCGCCGGCGACATTGATGCCGGAAGAACCGCCAAGGCAGAGACCTTCGTGCTCCAAAAGGTCGAAGATAATCGGCACCGCCTCCTCGTCGGGTATCTGATAAGCGACGTCGATCGGTGCGCCTTCCAGATTTTTGGTGATGCGGCCTTGGCCGATGCCTTCGGTTATCGAGGAGCCTTCCGATTTCAGCGTGCCGCTCGTGTAGTAACTGTAAAGCGCCGCCCCCATCGGGTCGGCGAGCGCGATGCGGACGTTGTTGTTGAAGGTTTTGAGCGCGATTGCGATGCCGGCGAGCGTGCCGCCGGTGCCGACCGAGCAGACGAAGCCGTCGATTTTGCCGTCGGTCTGCCGCCAAATTTCCGGCCCGGTGGTTTTGATGTGACCTTCGCGGTTGGCGACGTTGTCGAACTGGTTGGCCCAGATCGCGCCGTTCTTTTCCGTTTTCGCCAGTTGTTCGGCAAGTCGGCCGGAGACCTTCACATAGTTGTTGGGGTTGGAATACGGCACCGCCGGCACTTCGACGAGTTCGGCGCCGCAGAGCCGAAGCATATCCTTCTTTTCCTGGCTCTGGGTCTGCGGAATGACGATCACCGAATGAAAGCCCATGGCGTTGCCGACCAGGGCGAGCCCGATGCCGGTGTTGCCTGCGGTACCTTCGACGATGATGCCGCCCGGCTTGAGCTGCCCCTTGTTCACGGCGTCTTCGATGATGAACAGCGCGGCGCGATCCTTCACCGATTGGCCAGGATTCATGAATTCGGCCTTGCCAAGGATATTGCAGCCGGTCGCGGCGGACGCCCGTTTAAGCTTAATGAGCGGCGTGTTGCCGATCGCTTTGATGATCCCGTCACAGACCTGCATCGCCCGGCGTCCTGGAAAAGACCAGCGTAAGGGGCAGCGAGCCTAGATGACTAAGCCCTTGGGAACAAGGGTAGATCAAATCCGGTGCGACGGCGAAAGATTGCCGAAACCATATCGACGCATGTCCCGAACGCGAGTTCCATCTGTTCACCCATTTTTTCCGGCGTAGGCATTATGTCGGATGCGATGGGTCTTCCAACGTTAAGGCGGCTTCGCGCCGTTCGTGGAATGTGGTTGTGGGAATCTATCTAATGAACCTCGACGTTAACACGCTTTTTCTCGTCACCATTTACGTCGAGGCAATTCTCGGATTGCTTCTGCTTTTTGCCTGGGCTCAGAACACCGCGATCACGGCCGTCGCCTGGTGGGGCTTCGCGCATCTGTTGCGCGCCGGCTCGGTGACGCTGTTCGGCCTTTACGGCTCGGTGTCCGACCTGATCTCGATCGATCTCGCCAATGTCGTGCTGTTCACGTCGTTCGCCGTGACCTGGACCGGTGCGCGCGTTTTCGACAATCGCAAGCCACAACCGATCCTGTTGTTCGCCGGCGCGGCCGTTTGGCTTGTGGCCTCGCGCATTCCCGGTTTTACCGACGCTTTCGAGGTGCGCGTGCTGCTCGCGTCGGGCATTATCACCGCTTATACCTGGGGCACGGCGTTCGAATTCTGGCGCGGCCGCAGCGAGCCCCTAGTCTCGCGCTGGCCGGCGATCTTTATGCTGTTCGCGCACGGTTCGCTTTATCTCTTGCGCACACCGCTCGGCGCCATGCTGCCATGGATTCCGAAGGGCAATCAGATCTTCGAGAGCGTGTGGCTCACGGTGCTCAGCTTCGAAGGGCTGCTGTTCACCATCTCGATCGCGTTTATCCTCCTGGCGATGGCCAAAGAGCGCACCGAGTACCGCCACAAGACCGCAGCCTTGGTCGATCCCTTGACCGGCGTGTCCAACCGCCGCGCTTTCCTGCAGGACGGCGAAGCGCAGCTTAAACGTCAGGCGACCGATCCGCGTCCGACCGCCGTGATGCTGCTCGACCTCGATAATTTCAAATCGATCAACGATCGCTTCGGCCATGCCCTCGGCGATCGCGTGCTGGAGATTTTCGCCGATGTCTCCAGCGGCTGTCTGCGCCGCATCGACTTGTTCGGCCGCCTCGGCGGCGAGGAATTCGCCGCGCTCCTGCGCGACACCTCGCGTGAGCGAGCGCTCGCGGTCGCCGAGCAGATTCGAACCTCTTTCGCCGAAGCCACGCGCGACGTCGACGGCCGGCCGGTCGGCGCCACCGTCAGTATCGGCGTCGTGATCAGCTATGACTCGGTGCTCGACCTTTCGGCGTTGCTGGCGCAAGCGGATCACGCGCTCTATCGCGCCAAGGACTCCGGCCGTAATCGCATCGAGATCGCCTCGATCGAATTGATCCTCGACCGCGCGCGGCGCGGCGCCGCCGATCTGCTCAGCGTGGTCGGTGCCAAATCCGCACCCCCCGGTTCCGGCGCGAAGTCGGCGGCCTAGCCCGCGACGCCGTCTCCCGGCGCAACCCTTGCCCGTCCTAGTGGTCCGATTCTAACATTCGCATCCCGGTTCGGCAGGCTCTTTTTACGAATGTTAGAATCAAA
>CAYWNY010000291.1:0-3417 GCA_964459765.1 uncultured Hyphomicrobiales bacterium
CGCTCCAGCGACTGCACCACGGCGGCGAAGTTCTCGATGGTCTTGCGGTCGGAGAGATCGCGCGACTGTGCGACTGTCGACATCACCAGATGCACCTCGACCAGCCAGGCCACCAGCTCGGTCTCGGCGACGTTGAATCCAAGCCGCGGACAAAGCCGCCGCGCGACTCGCGCGCCGGCGATCGAGTGGTCGTCGATGCGGCCCTTGGCGATGTCGTGAAGGAACAGTGCTACGTAAAGCAGCCGGCGATGTTCGGGCAGGATGGTCCGCATCAGATCGCTCGCCAGCGCCACGTCCGCAGTGTCGCCATGCTCGATCTCGTTGAGCACGCCGATGCAGCGCAACAGATGCTCGTCGACCGTGTAATGATGGTACATGTTGAACTGCATCATCGCCACGATACGGCCGAAAGCGCGCAAGAACTCGCCAAGCACGCCGGCTTCGTTCATGCGCCGCAGCACCGTCTCGGCCTCGTGCTTCGAGGTGAGGATTTCCAGGAACAGCCCGTTGGCTTCCTTGTCCTCGCGCAACGACGCGTCGATCAGCTTGAGCGAGCGGGTGGCGGAGCGCATCGTGTCCGGATGGATGGCGAGGTTATGCTTTTGCGCCAGATAAAACAGCCGGATCAGATTGACCGGATCGCGCTTGAAGACGTTGGCGGCGGCAAGATTGATGCGGTTGTTGTCGATGATGAAGTCGTCGGTCTCGGTCAGCGTACGACGGCTGCGGGCGGGCCGAAGCCTGGCGATGACGCGGCTTAACACCGGCGCCGGTTTGGCGTGACTTTCCTCGAGCTCGGCGCAGAGGATTGCGGTGAGATCGCCGACCTGCTTGGCGGTGAGGAAATAGTGCTTCATGAAACGTTCGACGTCTTTGAGGCCCGGATGCTCGGTGTAACCGAGCCGGACCGCGATCTCGCGCTGGATGTCGAAGGACAGGCGTTCCTCGGCGCGGCCGCAAAGGAAATGCATGTTGCAGCGGACCGTCCAGAGGAAATCCTCGCAGCGGCGGAACATGTTGTATTCGTCGCGGTCGAACACGCCGCGGCCGATGAACTCTTCCGGCTCGTGCACGCGATAGACGTATTTGGCGATCCAAAACAGCGTGTGCAGGTCGCGTAGCCCGCCCTTGCCGTCCTTGACGTTGGGCTCGACCAGGTAGCGCGACTGGCCGGCGCGTCGATGCCGCTCCTCGCGCTCGGCGAGTTTGGCGGCGACGAAATCCGCCGCCGTTCCCTGCACGACTTCCTTTTCGAAACGCGCCTGCAATTCGCGATAGAGCGCGGCGTCGCCGAACAGATAGCGCGACTCAAGGAGCGCGGTGCGGATGGTCATGTCGGCCTTGGCCTGGCGGATGCATTCGCTCACCGAGCGCGTCGCGTGCCCGACCTTCTGCCCCATGTCCCAGAGGCAATAGAGCAGCGCTTCCGCAACCGACTCGCCCCAGGCGCTCTGCTTGTAAGGGAGCAGAAACAACAGATCGATGTCGGATCCGGGCGCCAGCATGCCGCGCCCGTAGCCGCCGGTGGCGATGACCGCCATCCGCTCCGAATGCGCATCGGCTTGCGGCGGATAAAGCGCCTCCGCCGCAAACTCGAACAGGATGCGGATGATCTCATCCTGGGTCTGACTGAGCCGTTCGGCGCAGCGGCCGCCGTGGCGGTCCTTCAACAACAACTCTTCGGCCCGCGCACGCGCTTGCGTCAGCGCCGTCTTAAGCCGGCGAGCCACCGCGGCGCGCAGTTCGCGCTCGCTCCCGGCATGGGTCTCGGCAATGCCCTTAAGGTCGGCGATGATCGCCGCGCTGTCGATAAGTTCGGCGGGAATGCGCGGGGGGCGTTGGATTTCCAGCATCATCTTACGTCATAACCGAGCCGCCGCACCCTGTCATGGCCTGCCACCGGCGCGATTGCGGCAATCCCTCGCCGAAGGCCGCGCCGTAAATGCTGTGCTACTATCAAGCGCTTGCGAAAACTATAAAAGTCCCGGCGGGAGGAAGTCCGATGAAGAGCTATGACGTTTGCGAGTGCGGCGCACCATTGCAGCTGATGGAGCGGCCGACTCCGAAGCCTACCGGCAGCGAGGTGTTACTGAAGGTGGTGGCCGCCGGGGTCTGCCACAGCGACTTGCACATCTGGGAAGGCTATTACGATTTGGGCGGCGGCAAGCGGCTCAAGCTCAGCGACCGCGGCGTGAAGCTCCCACTGACCATGGGGCATGAAAATGTCGGCGAAGTCGTCGCGATCGGTCCCGAAGCCAAAGGCGTCAAGATCGGAGACCGCAAGCTGGTGCAGCCGTGGCTCGGCTGCGGCGTGTGCGCCATGTGCCGCCTCGGCGAGGAACAGATGTGCCGCACGCCGTTCAGCATCGGAGTGTTCCGTGCCGGCGGCTATGCCGACCATCTGCTCGTGCCGCATCCGCGTTATTTGTTCGACATCGGCGACATCGCGCCGGACCGGGCGGCGCCCCTGGCGTGCTCCGGCATCACCACCTATGGCGCGTTGAAGAAGGTCGGGCCGGTGCTGAGGCAGGAGCCAATCGTCATTATCGGCGCCGGCGGGCTTGGGCTGATGTGCCTTTCGCTGCACAAGAAGATGGGCGGCAAGGCGACGATTGTCGTCGACATCGATCCGATCAAACGCGAGGCGGCAAAGAAGGCCGGTGCCTTTGCCACCATCGACGCCGGCGCACCCGATGCGGCGAAACAGATTATTGCTGCAACCAACGGCGGCGCCTGGGCGGTGATCGATCTCGTCGGCGCGTCCGTGACCGCGCAGCTTGCGCTCGACAGCCTGTGCAAGGGCGGCAAGCTCATTATCGTCGGCCTGTTCGGCGGTGATATCACCTTGCCATTGCCGTCGATACCGCTGCGCGTGCTCACCATCCAGGGCTCCTATGTCGGCAGCCTCAATGAAATGGCCGAGCTTCTCGAGCTGGTACGCCGCGAGGGGGTTCCCGATTTGCCGGTCGCGACGCGCCCGCTCGCCGCCGTCAACGACGCACTCAACGAGCTCAAAAGCGGCAAGGTCATCGGCCGTCTCGTGCTGACGCCCTAGATCGCTGGCGCCGGGAACGGGTTGTCCATTGCCCGGCGCATCGCCTTCCCCGCCGTGCGGGGATAGCTAGGTGGAAATGTTCTATTATCGCCTATTTTCAGTACAAAAATTTCATTGATGGCGTCATCGGTCGACCATAAAAGGATAAACATATTGTCGACGGTTCATCCTCGGAGGCCCATTCATGCTCTCGCGTCGTCGTCTGGTGCTCTCTGCGCTGGCGAGTGGCGTCATGCCGGGCCTCGCGCGTGCCGCCGATAAGCCTGGCGAAATCCGCATCGACTGGGCGACCTACAATCCGGTATCGCTGGTGCTGCGGGAACAGGGCCTGCTCGAAAAAGAGTTCGCGAAGGACGGCATCG
>CAYWNY010000292.1:0-1755 GCA_964459765.1 uncultured Hyphomicrobiales bacterium
GCGCTCGCCGACAAACTGCACGGCGGATTCAGCTTCGACAACGTCAATGAATCATTCTTCCTCGCCATCGGCACTGCCGATCAGGTAGTCGACCAGCTGGAAGAATGGGGCGGCGCCATGGGGACGAACCACTTCAATCTTCTCTGCGCGATCGGCAACATGCCGCATTGGAAGGTGGTGAAGAACCTGAGCTTGATCGGCCAAGACGTCATCCCGCGCATGCGCGCCAACGCCGCGGTCGAACGCCGCGTCGCCGCCGAGTGAAGGAGGAAGCCGATGTCCGCTCAAGCCTTCCCGCCGCAATTCAAGCGCGAAACGCACACCGTCAATGGTTTGAAGACCACCGTGCTCACCGCCGGCCGCGGCGAGCCGCTGGTCTTTTTTCACGGCGCAGGCCTCTGGCACGGCATCAATTTCGCTCTGCCGTGGACGGAGAAATTCCGCGTCATCCTCCCGATCCATCCCGGGTTTGACGAAGCCGACGACGATCCGGCGATGAACGAGATGCATGATTATGTCATGCATTATCTCGATCTGTTCGATGCGCTCGGCCTGGAGCAAGTCAACCTGGTTGGTTTCTCGCTCGGCGGCTTGATGGCCGCGAACTTCGCGGTGCAGGCCGGCCATCGGGTGAAGCGGCTGGTGCTGGTCGGTCCCGCCGGCCTGCGCGGCAAGGAGCGGCCCAAGGGCGACCTTTTCCTGCTGCCGCCCGAGGAAATTCCGTCGCTCCTGGTTTCGAACTTCGATGTGATCAAACCGTATCTACCGGACAATCCCAAGGACTTGGATTTCATGGGTGCGCGCTATCGCGAAGTCGGGACGCTGGCGCGGCTGTGGTGGGAGCATCCCTATGACACCAAACTGCCGCGCTATCTGCACCGGCTGACCATGCCGACATTGTTGGTCTGGGGCGAAGACGACAGGCTTCTGTCGGTGCAAAACGCCGAACTGTGGCGGGCGCATATTCCCAAGGTTGAGTTTCAGACCTTCAAGGGCGCCGGCCATCTGGTGCTTGACGAGAAGCGGGAGGCGGTCGACGCGGTGCAACGCTTCCTGTCTTGAAAGCGCCTACACTCGACGCGAGGCAGCGTCGGAAGGGGGTCGCGGTATCACCGAGGTAACCGCGAGCTTGTTATTTTTCAATTCGTTGCGCCGGTGAACGCCGTGCCGCGTTTGTGATTGTTGCTTTTGTTCCAGACTGTTAGTGTTGCGTATGGCGTACTTGCGCCAACTGAGAGCTGGGGGAAATGCACTATGGAAAATCTGAAAACCTACGCGGCCCCGTTGGGGCGTTTGTTCTTGTCGGCCCTCTTCATTTGGGCGGGGATCGGCAAGCTGATGGACCCGGCCGGTACAGCGGGATATTTCGCGCACGTCAATATCCCGGCGCCTGCCGTGCTGGTGTGGATCGTTCTGCTTGTCGAGATCATCGGCGGGTTGATGGTCCTCGTCGGCTTTAAGGCGCGCTGGGCCGCGCTGGTGCTGGCGATATTCTGCGTGATCACCGGCTTCGGCGTGCACCTGCCGGTCGGCGACTTGCCGAATATGACTCACTTCTACAAGAACATCGCTATTGCCGGCGGGCTGCTTTACGTCTTTTCGTTCGGCGCCGGCGTCTGGAGCGTCGACGGGCCGGGCAAGTAAAGGCCCGCAGGGGACGTTATTGGCACGATTCCGGGGCGGATATGGTTCCGCCCCGTTGACCGTGTTGACGGCGCCGCCTTCGACGATTCCGTAAGGATTGATCGCTATAGG
>CAYWNY010000292.1:1855-3313 GCA_964459765.1 uncultured Hyphomicrobiales bacterium
TCGCGCAACGCCAAGATCATCGTGCCGCATCGGAACCAAGTCGTTTTCTGTACGGTCGAGAACATCACCAATGGCGGCGCGTGTCTGAAACTCGCAACCACGTCAGGCGTCCCGCAGAGTTTCGATCTGACGTTCGAGCACGGCCGCACGCGCCGCTCATGCCGCGTGACGTGGCGCACCGCCGACAAGCTCGGCGTCGCATTCGACAACGCCGAGCGGGCGGCCGGCTAGAGCGCCAGCCGGCTGCCTCTCGGTTCGGGTCGTGCGCTAAAACTCGGCGACGGCGCGGATGAGCCGCTCGATATCTTCCGGCCGCGACAGGCGGTGATCGCCGTCTTTGACCAGCGTTAGTACGACGTCGTCGCTCGCGAGCCGCGACACCAGCTCGACCGCGTGGCGCCACGGCACATCCGGGTCCTCGACGCCTTGGAGGATGCGCACCGGGCAGCCGGATTCGATCATGCCGCCGAGGAGGAGGTGGTTGCGGCCCTCCTCGATCAATTGCCGCGTCACTAGATAAGGTTCGTCGGCGTAGGCGGACGGCCGCGCCCAAACGCCTGTCTCCTCAAGTTCGCGCTTGATCGCCGGCGTGAAGCGCTTCCACATTAGCTCCTCTGTGAAGTCGACTGCGGGAGCGATCAGCACTAGGCCCGCGACCGAAGCCGAGCCGGGCTCGCGCCGTTGCCGCAGCGTGCGGACCATAAGCAAAGCCAGCCAGCCGCCCATCGACGAGCCGATCAAGATTTGCTGGCCGCAGCAACAGGCGTCGAAGACGAACAGCGCCTCGGCGAGCCAGCGGCCGATGCTCCCGTCGGTGAAGGTCCCGCCCGATTGTCCGTGGCCGGAATAATCGAAGCGCACGCAGGCGCGTCCCTGCATCTTGGCCCAGTCGGCAAGCGCCGCGGCCTTGGTGCCTCCCATGTCGGACTTGTAGCCTGAGAGCCAGAACAGGCCCGGCGCGGCGCCCGGCTGTTCGCGCACGGCTATGCTGCGGCGCTCGCCCTCGCTGCCAATTTCCAGGAATTTCAGGCCGTTATCGTTCATGCGGTGGGACGGTCCGAGACGGTCCAGTTACGGCTTCACGGTGGCAAGGCGGGCAAACGCGCTCTGTTTGGCGGCAAAAGAAGGTGACGCGCAAGCGATTATCGCCGCCGCATATCCGTTGACTTACGCCGCAAAACTCCCGATCTTCTAGCTCTGCCGCTTTAGCATCGCGGATTCCTTTCCATCGTATGTCCGCGCATGGATGCGATCGGCGCATCGCAACGAACTTTAGGAGAGCTGAACCATTCGTCGCCCGATTAGAACCCCGCAACCCGCCGCCAAGGAAGGGCCGCGCATCAACGAGGAGATCCGCGTCCGCGAGGTCCAACTCATCGATAAGGATGGCGCCAACAAGGGCGTCACTGAAATTAACGCCGCGCTGGCCATGGCGCAGGAGGCCGGGCTCGATCTCGT
>CAYWNY010000293.1:0-3265 GCA_964459765.1 uncultured Hyphomicrobiales bacterium
GACAGCGGACATCGCGTTTCGGTAACGATTGACCAGAAACGCATTGTGGAAGGCTCGTTCGATCACCTCTCGGTTTGCGATGCGGAGAGAATTCGATCGCTCCTTCAAATTTGGTCGAGGCAACGCTCAAACACCAACATCGGCCCGATACTTCAATCACGTCCACCGCCCTATCGAGGAAGCGCTGAGCGCAAAACCCTACGATTTCTTCGGCAAATTGCTCAAAAGTTGTGCAACGCGAGCTTGTCGTTTGCATGATGCTTGCATGGCACGCTCTGAGCTTCCGCTGCCATAAGGCCGAGCAAATGAACCTGAGCCTCGACATTCGGACGCTGCGTTCGCTGATATCGGTCGTCGATACTGGTAGTATTACCGAAACAGCGCGCCAACTCGGCCGTACACAGCCCGCGATCAGTCTGCAAATTCAACGGCTTGAGGAAATCACCGGCAAGGCTTTATTCCGTCATGAGGGGCGCCGGATGGTGCTCACCCCCGACGGCGACATGGTGCTGGGTTACGCGAAGTCTATTTTGCGATTGCACGACGAACTGCTTTCGCGCCTTTCCTCGCCCGAAGTTCAAGGCCACGTGGTTCTTGGTGTTCCCGACCTCTATGCCGCGTACATGCTGCCGTCGGTCCTTTCGGTATTTAAGGAAGCATTCCCGCGCATACAGGTTGAACTGCGCTGCGCGCTGTCTACTCCAACGGTCGAACGTGTTCGGCGGGGCGAGGTCGATGTCGCCTTGGTAACGCGCATGAACGATTTTACGCGTGGTCTTGTTGTGCACCAGGAACAACTGGTGTGGATGGTTAGTGAAAACTCGCGAGCACAACTCGAAAATCCCCTACCCCTCGCCTTGCTGCCGCCCGGCAACATCTACCGTGAATACGCGATCGAATATGTCGAGCGCGCGGGACGCAGTTGGCAAATTGTTTGCTTAAGCGAGAGCGCGAGCGGACTGCAAGCCGCTGTGTTCGCCGGGATGGCAATCACCGTGCTCGGACGCTGCGCTCTCACGGCGGGTATGCGCGAGCTTTCCCCGAGCGAGGGTTTCTTGCCGCTCCCAAAAGTCGACCTGCTGCTTTACAAAGCGCCAGGCGCGTCGTCACCTGCAGTGGATGCCTTGCACGATTATCTCGCCCATTACGTTGGGCTTTCAGGGACCGGCGCGGCGGAGGTGCGGAATTTGTTGCCGAAAGTACAACAGTTGCAAAGCGAGCCGGTGCTGCCGGTTCCCGCATCGCACGGCAAGCCGCGCCGTTCCTGACCGCGTCTGAAAGCGTATGACCTCCGGACGTGCTAAGCGCGTTCGAACTGCGGCCACGCGTTGGCCCACGGTCGCGCCTGTTCGTATGCAGCGGCGACTGAAAGGATCGTGTCCTCACCGAGCCAGGGCGCGACAACCTGTAATCCGATCGGCAGGCCGTCTCGATCGCAGCCGCACGGAACTGTCGCGGCCGGCAAGCCCGCCAGGTTGATTGGCCAGGTGAATGGGGACCATCCAAGATGGCGGTCCACTTTCCGCCCGTCGATTTGCTCCACTCCGATCGTACCCGCGGCAAAGGCCGTGACCGCCACAGTTGGTGTTACCAAGACGTCGACGCGGCGAAACAAATCGACAAAACGCCCGCGTAACGTCATGCGCCGATGCGTTGCGCGCATGTATTCGACGCCGCTGTAAGTCCGCCCCTTGGCGATGACGTCCCGATACTCCTGATCGGAGTGCGAAAGCAGTGCGGGGTCGCGCGCGTCAATCGACGCCGCCTGCTCGGTAAAGGCGATCGGCTGCAATACCTTCTCAAGTACGTCGGGCTCTACGCCAGGATCGGCCGCAGTCAGCTCCGCACCCAAGTCCGCCAGCGCGTCGATCGCGTGCTTGAAAGCCGCCCGTACGTCGCCGGCGACGGCGGCGTAACCCAAATCTGGACTAAAACCGATGCGCAGGCCGTCGAGCTGCCGCGGCTTTGCGGGGAATGTTCGTCCAGCGATCGGCAAAGAGCCGGGATCGCGCCGATCATAGCCGGCGATCACGCCGAGCAGCAGCGCAGCATCGCTGACATTGCGCGCGATCGGACCGGTATGAGCGAGCGAAGGCCACGACGGCGGAAAAAAGCCCGGCGAACGCGGGACTAGCCCATAGGTCGGTTTGAGGCCGAAGACGCCGCAGAAAGCGCTTGGTACGCGGATCGAACCGACCCCGTCGGTCGCTATTGCCAATGGACCGCAGCCGGCCGCGACGGCCGCCGCTGCGCCACCGCTCGAACCGCCGCTGGTGCGATCAAGATTCCACGGATTGCGGGTTATACCCGAAACGGGACTGTCGGCCGTGAGCTTATAGCCGGATTCGCAAGTCGTCGTTTTGCAAGTGATGATAACGCCCGCGTCTTTCGCGGCGGTAACCACAGCCGCGTCGACATCGGGAACGAAGCCGTCGAGGGCCGGCGCCCCGGCTTGGGCTTTCGTCCCCGCGACGTAGACCAGATCCTTGACGGTGATCGGAACGCCGGTCAGCGCTTTCGCTTCCCCGGCTTTCCAGGCCGCGGTCGCGCGATCGGCCTCCTGTCGCGCGGAAGCAAACATGTCTGAGGTCATGACATTGCATAGCGCGTCGGTGCGTTTCAAAGCGTCGATGACCTCATCGACAACGTCGCGTGGCGTAAAGTCTCCGGCGCGGTAGCCGTCGAGCATTTGCGTCGCCGACAGCCGCGCCAGGCTGCGTGGAGCGATATCTGCGGCCGCAGTTTGCGATCGGCTGGTCATCGACACCTCGGCTTCCGATCGTTAGGTGGCGAGCGCAGCGGCAACCGCCCGCTTTGCCATGACCAGGACCAGGTGTGCGCGAAATGCCGCCTCGGCATGAATGTCGGAGGTCAGGCCGGAGGCATCCACGCCGTGCCCGCTGACAGCATCGGGCTCGAAGCGCTTAGACAACGCCGCTTCGAAGGCAGGTAGGCGAAACACCGCCGGGCCCGCGCCGGTGACGGCGACCCGAACACCTGATGAAAATTTGGCTACAAACACGCCGACGAGCGCGAAGCGCGACGCGGCATTTTGCAGCTTGGCGTAGCCGGCAGCGGCGGGCACGGGAGATTTTACCGAAGTGATCAACTCGCCGGGCTCAAGCGCGGTTTCGAACATGCCGCGAAAAAACTGATCCGCCGCAATTTCCCGCTTATCGGTCACAACAGTCGCCCCGAGCGCCAGAACCGCGGCGGGATAATCGGCGGCCGGATCGTTGTTGGCGAGCGAGCCGCCGATGGTGCC
>CAYWNY010000294.1:0-3259 GCA_964459765.1 uncultured Hyphomicrobiales bacterium
GGCCCATGAGGCGACACGGATTTAAGTCTAACCGGTGGGTCTGCTATCGCGGCCGATCGATAGAAGCGGTCGACAGAAGGCACCTATAACTGTATCAAGCCCTAAGCTATCATACGTTTGCAATAAGTCCCTGCCTGCACATGAGATCGAGTGATCTCGCGCGAAACGCCGGCGGGAATATGCTGAACAGGCCCGGCAAACTCGCGCCGCTGAAACCGGGCAGGATTTCTCCCAGTTGCCGCAGCCGGACTTCGGCCCTCGCCTTGTCGCCGCGCCCGCATTCCGCCACGAGCGCCCAAGCGTAGCCCATGGGAAAACGCGGGTTCAACTCGATGGTTTTCTCCGCCGCTAGCGCAGCTTCTTCGAACTCGTGCAGTTCGATGCGGGCGATGGCAATGGCCTGCCAGGCGAGAAAGCGGCTGGGATCGATCGGACTGAGCCGCAGCAGCTTGTTTGCGTCACCGATCGCCGCGGCCGGTTCGCCGGTCAGCGCCAGCGCCAGACCGTGATAGGCGAGCGCGACGGCTAAGTTGGGATTGAGTTTCGTAGCCCTTTCGAGCGCCGCGCGGCCGCCGGCAATGTCTTGCGCGACAATGATCAACGACCAGCCGGCATAAGTCAGGACCTTGTCGTCGTCGCCGTCGAGCGCAAGTGCTCGCCGGGCGTGCTCTTCTGCTGTTTTGTGCAATTCAGCGCGCTCCTGGCCCGTAGCACTGCGAAAAATCTGCGCAGCGGTGCCAGACAGAAGGGCATGGGCATAGGCATAATCCGGATCGAGGCGCAACGCCTCTTGCACTAAGGGGATCGCCAAACGAGCCTCGGCCGGCGTGTTGGCGAAGACATGCGGCAGCGCGCGCAGCACATAATCGTACGCGTCGAGATTGTCCGGCGGCTTACGCCTAGCGCGCTCGAGTTCCGCCTTATGAATGCTTGGCGCGAGGGCACCGACAACGCTTTCAGTGACGCTGTCCTGGAGCTCGAACACGTCCTCGAGCGAACCATCAAACCTGTCTGCCCAGATATGCGCGCGGGTAGCGGCATCAATCAATTGGCCGGTGATGCGGACGCGGTTGCCAGCTTTGCGGACGCTGCCTTCTAACACGTAGCGCACGCCCAGTTCGCGCGCGACCTGCTGGATATCGACCACCTTGCCCTTGTAGACGAAGCTCGAGTTTCGCGCGATTACGAACAATTCGTTGAAACGCGACAGCGCGGTGATGATGTCCTCGACCATGCCGTCAGCGAAATATTCTTGCTCGGGATCGCCGCTCATATTGTTGAACGGCAAGACCGCAATCGAGGGCTTGTCTGGCAGAGCGAAAGGAGCGGCGGTGATTGATGTCGGCGCTGCGGCTTTCTGCGTCGCTTCGTCAAGTGCGATGCGATAGACGCGTATTGGCCGGGCGATATTCTTCAGGTTTTGCTCGCCCAGATCGGCAAATTCGGCCTCCACTCGACCATTCACCTGTTGATGAACCACGTCCGAAACGCAGACGCCGCCGGGCTGGGAAATACTCTCGAGCCGCGCGGCGATATTGACTCCATCGCCAAAGATATCGTCGCCATCGACGATGATGTCGCCGACATTGATACCGATGCGGAACTGGATCTTCTTATCCGGCGGTATATTGGCATTGCGTGCCGGCATCGCACGCTGAATGTCGATGGCGCAACGAACCGCGTCGACGCTACTGGCAAACTCCACCAGAGCACCGTCGCCAGTGGTCTTCACGATGCGCCCGCGGTGTTCGGCGATCTTGGGATCGATGAGTTCGCGACGGCATGCCTTAAGCGCAGCTAGAGTGCCCTCCTCGTCGAGCCCCATTAGGCGACTGTAGCCGGCGAGATCGGTAGCAAGGACAGCAGCCAGTCGCCGTTCGGCACGCGCTTCGACCATCCAGATGTTCCTGATATCCCAGGCTCTCGGAGTTGATTTTACGGTCGGCGGCTATGGCTGTCTATCGAAGCCGCGATGTCCGATTACGGTCACGAGCGTCGCTTTGAGCGTGCCTCGGCGACTTCCGCCTACTCCCCAACTTCCGACATATCGCTGCGTAGCACTAAGTGACGTGAAGGGCCACCAACAGACAATGTTCTTTGCGATTATTCCGGCAGCCCGGTCTCCCGAAGCGCCTCACCGAGAGAGGCGGCAAGAGCGGGTGCGCAATTCACCCCGGAAAATTGTTTGCTGAAACGAAAAGTAGGCTGCAGCTCCAAGACGTGCGACGCGGCCGCCTTGGCCTAGCCCATTCGGCCGAGCTTCACCAGTAGCGCTGCCAATAGCATTCGTGAGATGCTATGACCCGGGTTAGCTTGGACGGCCTTGTACGCGCTGTCAGCCCCCTGCTGATAACGGCCGCGGTGAAAATGGCCCAGCGTCAACGCGTGATAGGCGGCAAAGCGCCAGGGATCGAATGGGCTAAGCCGGATTCCGCGTTCGGCCCATTCGATTGCGCGCTCAGCCTCGCCACCCCAACCTAAAATAGCGCTGCCGCAATAATAGGTAAGGGCGGATGATGGACTAAGCGCAAGTGCCGCCTCGAACGCTGCGAATGCCGAATTGCGATCATTAGCGTCCATCCCGATGGAAAATCCGGCGAATGTTAGCGCGAGGGCGTCGTCTTGACCGTACGCCATTGCGGCCTGCGCGCGGTAAATCGAGGCTGTCCTGTCTTGTTCATGTAATCCTGCGCGCAGGAAGCGATTATGATAGCACATCGCGGCAAACGCGTGCGCAAGCGCGTAGTTTGAATTGAGCGCGAGCGCACGATCAAGTAACGCTAATGCCTTTGTCGCGCGGTCGGGCATACCGGAAAAGACGTCGGGCTGAGCCTGCAAGACAAGATCGTAGGCGTCGAGACTGTCCGGACGCTTGCGTTTGACACGCTCGATTTCGGCCAACCGCAGGCTCGGTTGGATAGCACCGACGACGGACAGCGTTATTTCGTCTTGGAGCGCGAAAATATCGTTAGATGTGCGGTCATAACGCTCAGCCCAAACGTGCGCTCCGGACAAGGCATCGATAAGCTGTCCGGTAATGCGTATGCGATCCGCCACCCTGCGCACGCTTCCTTCGAGCACATAGCGCACCCCAAGTTCGCGGCCGACTTGTTTCACGTCGATCGCTCGGTTCTTGTATGTGAAAGTCGAATTGCGCGCGATGACGAAGAGCCACTTGATGCGTGACAGCCCGGTGACGATGTCCTCGACCATTCCGTCGGTGAAATATTCCTGCTCCGGATCGCCGCTCATGTTCTGG
>CAYWNY010000295.1:0-3180 GCA_964459765.1 uncultured Hyphomicrobiales bacterium
AGCTTGACCAGCACGGTGACGATCAGGATGGCGATGCCGAAATTGCCGACCAGATGGAAGAAATAATCCAGCGCCAAGAACATCGGCTTGGTGAGGAAGTAGAACCAGCCCCAATCAATCAGCAGATCGAAGTGATTGAGATGGAGCGCCTGGTTGTAACCGCCGGCCGAAGCGAACGGGAAATTGACGCCGACGACCGAGACTTCCTTGGCGCCGGCAAACAGCCGTGCGTTGACGGCGCCGGTCGCGCCCGGCGCGATCGTCTGTGAATCGAGGAGATAGTCGGTCTGGTAGGTCTTTTGACCGCCGGCTTCGCCCGACGAGAAGCGCGCATGCACGCGTGCATCGACGTCGGGCAACAGCGCGGTCGCCCAATATTTATCGGTGAACCCGAGCCAGACGTCGGTAGCGTCCCAGTGCTCTTCCTTCTTCTCTTCAATCTTCTTGTAGGTCTCTTCCTGCTCGCCCTGATCGCCCATCACGCCGATCAGACCCTCATGCAAAATGTAATAACCGAGCGTCTTGGGCGCGCCGTGGCGGGAAATCAGCGCGTAAGGAAACAGCGTTACCGCGCTCGCGCTCTTATTCTGGACCTGGTCATTGATGGTGAAGAGATAATGGTCGTCGACGGCGATGGTGCGGCGGAACAGCAAACCCTCGCCGTTGTCGTAACTGAGCGTGACCGGGCGATCGATGCCGAGGGCGCCGCTGCCGTCCTGCGTCCACGCCGTGTCCGGACCGGGCAGCTTTACCGCGGCGCCGGCCGCCGGCACCCAGCCAAACTCGGCGTAATACGCCTCCGGCGATCCCGACGGGGCCAACAGGACGATCGCCGGCGAACGCGGATCGACCGTCTCGCGGTATTGCTCAAGCGACAAATTGTCGATGCGCGCGCCTTTGAGATTGATGCTGCCGCTAAGCCGCGGCGTGTCGATGACGATATGCGGCGAGGCGGCAAGTATCCCTTCGCGGCTGTTCACCGACGGTTGCACGGCGGCGGGCGATCCAGGCGCAGCCGGCGCGCCACCCTGCGGACTTGGCGCGGGCGTGGACGGCGAGGCGGTCGCGGGCTGTTGGTGCAGCTCTGCCTGCTCCTGCTGCTTAGCCGCCGCTTCGCGGCGCTGCTTCTCCATCTGCGGATAGCCGATGAAATATTGCCAGCCGACCACGACGATGAGCGACAGGACGATGGCCAGGATGGTATTTTTGTGCTCGATCATTCAGCGCTCATGCGGCGGGAGTTCGGGCGATTGCGGCGGCTTGCCGCGACGCGATTGTGGCCGGGACGGCGAACCCGCTTCATGTAAGGGGTCGCGGCGGGCGCTTCCAGTTCCTCTTTTCCCACCGCCGGTATGAAGCCGGCTGAGCGCGGCGTCGAATTCATGCATCATTTCGCTGAACTGAGCGCCGAGCGCCGCCCGCCGCCCGATCAAGACGTAGTCGAAGCCGCGCCGCAGGCGACCGGCGTCGGCCGCAGCCGACAATCTTACAATTTCTCGCAAACGGCGACGCACCCGGTTACGCTCCACGGCGTTGCCAACCTGGCGCGAAACGGTGAAGCCGACACGAACCGCGCCCTCGTCCCCGCGCCCATGCGCCTGCACTACGAAATTGCGGCCGGGGGCGCGAGTGCCGCTTGCCGCGGCCCGAAAGTCGCTCCGACGCCGGAGCCGTTCCACAGCCTCGTATCGGGCGCCCTGCTCACGCACTGAGGCGCTTGCGCCCGTGCGCGCGGCGCGCGGCAACGACTTTACGGCCGCCTTTGGTCGCCATACGAGCGCGAAAACCGTGCCGGCGCTTACGCACCAATTTGCTCGGCTGATAGGTCCTTTTCACCGGGATAATCTCCGCTGCGCGCCGGACCCGCGTCCCACTGGCAGCCCATTGAAGAATACGAGGATGTCGCGCTTTAGGCGCGGTTGGCGGGCTTATAAGGGAGCCCTCCGGGCTCGTCAATGCGACGGCCCGTCCGCCATCGGCCGGTCGGTGAGCCGCGTCAGGCGTATTAAGCATGTGTGACAGCGCCGGGGTTTTGAGCGGCTTGGTCGGCGCCAATCCGGATGGGAAATCGAGCCGCCGCTGCCTATTTGAGCTTCAGGTTTGACGGGTGCCGTCGACGCATCGCATCATGGCGGTCGCGCCGCGGATATTGACGGAAAAGGCTTTTGCTGATGAGCGATGAAGCCGCCGTGCCGCCTAAGCCGGTGCGGGAACCGCGTTTCGGGCTTTCTGGTAAGCTCCTCGTCTTCACGATCCTCTTCGTGATGATCGCGGAAGTGCTCATCTACGTGCCTTCGATCGCCAGTTATCGGTCGATGTGGCTCAACGATCGGCTGGCGAGCGCCTACACCGCAGCGCTTGTGCTCGATGCCGCGCCCAACGGCATGGTGCCCGACAGCCTCGCCAAACAGATACTCGACAGCATCGGTGCGCGCGCCGTCGCCATGAAAATGGGCACGCAGCGGCGACTGCTCGCGGTCGGCGATGCGCCGCCGCCGATCGCCGACGATTTCGATATGCGCAACTTGCGCTCCTTCGATTCCATCGTCGACGCGTTCTCGATGATGCTGAAAAACCAAAAAGGCGTGATGCGCGTGGTCGGTCCAGCGCCGATGGGCGGCGACTATATCGAAATCATCCTCCCCGAACCGCCGCTGCGCAAAGCCATGCTGCGCTATTCGGTGGACCTCTTGCTGATCTCGCTGCTGATCTCAGGTATTACCGGAGCCCTGGTTTATCTGTCGCTGCATTATCTGTTCGTGCGCCCCATGCGCCGCGTCACCGCCAACATGATGGCATTCCGCGCCGATCCGGAAAGTCCGGATCGCGTTATCGTGCCGTCGGGCCGCACCGACGAAATCGGCATCGCCGAGCGCGAGCTCGCCACCATGCAGACCGAGCTCGCATCGATGCTGCAGCAAAAGAGCCGGCTGGCGGCACTCGGGCTGGCGGTCGCCAAGATCAACCACGATTTGCGCAACCTCCTCGGCTCGGCGCAGCTGATCTCCGATCGCCTGCTGGCTTTGCCCGATCCGAACGTGCAGCGTTTTGCGCCCAAGCTCGTGCGCGCGCTTGAGCGCGCCATCGCCCTCTGCCAGTCGACGCTGTCTTACGGACGCCTGCAGGAGCCGCCGCCGGACCGTAAACCGATCCTGCTCGAGCCTTTGGTCGAGGAGGTGC
>CAYWNY010000296.1:0-3148 GCA_964459765.1 uncultured Hyphomicrobiales bacterium
GCCGCCATCTCGACTTCGATCCAGTCGGCGTGACCGGCGAGCGCCTCGTCCATGGAATTGTCGATCACCTCGGCGAACAGATGATGCAACGCCTTCTCGTCGGTGCCGCCGATATACATGCCGGGCCGCCGGCGCACCGGCTCGAGCCCTTCCAGCACTTCGATGTGCTTGGCGGTGTAGCCGGCTTCGCCGGACGACGTGGCGCCGCTGCGCGCGGGCCGGCGCGCGCCACTGCGCGGTTCGCCCAAATTGGCGAACAAATCCGGTGTCTTGGAGCTTTTTGCTGCTTTTCCCATAGAAGTTCCGGCGAATGGTTCAGTCCGGTGCGGCGAATCGGATGGCCGACTATGCCACGCGGGCAGTCAAACCATGAGCGGGCGAGGGCGCCCGGGTGCATTGACGCCCTCCGGCGCGGTCTTTATATGGCGCCGCATGCAACTGGCTGCCACGATGTTGGCCACCACCGACTTTGAGCGCCGTCGCCGTAGCGACACGGCACGGGTGCGCTGACGCGCGTATTGCCCGTGCCGTCAGTGTCGCGGCACGCAACCTTCAAAAAAGCTCCGGGGACACTGGCTTAGAATAAATAAGTCAGAGGGATTGATCATGTCTGCGAAAGCGAAAATCGGCATCCTCGGCGCATCCGGTTACACCGGAGCCGAATTAGTGCGGCTTTTGCTGCGCCATCCGCAAGTCGAGATCGCCGCACTCACCGCCGATCGCCGCGCGGGCAAGCGCATGGCCGACGTGTTCCCGCAATTTGCGCCTTACGCGCTGCCGATGCTGCAGGCGGTCACCGACGTCGACTGGGCGAGCGCCGGCGTCGATCTCATTTTCTGCGCGCTGCCGCATGGCACGTCGCAAACCGTGATCAAGGACCTTTTCGCGCGGCTGCCGGCGATCAAGGTGGTCGATCTGTCGGCCGACTTCCGCCTGCACGATCCGGCGGCGTATGAGCGCTGGTATGGCCATCCGCATGCGGCGGTCGCACTGCAGAAAGAGGCGGTGTATGGCCTGACCGAGATTTACCGCGACAAGGTCAAGCCCGCCCGGCTCGTCGCCAATCCGGGCTGCTTTACGAGCTGCGCCGAACTGGCGCTGATCCCGCTCCTGCGGGCCAAGGCGATCGACGCCGACGAAATCGTCATCGACGCCAAATCCGGCGTGACCGGCGCAGGGAGGAATCCGCGCGAGGACATCCTGTTCCCGGAAGTGTCCGAGGGTTTCCACGCTTATGGCGTCGGCCACCATCGCCACATGGCCGAACTCGACCAGGAGTTTTCGCTCGCGGTCGGCCGCGAGGTGATCGTGAGCTTTACCCCGCATCTCGTGCCGATGAATAGGGGCATCCTTTCAACGATTTACGTGCGCGGTTTAAAAGCGACGCCGCAGGATCTTCATGCGTTGCTTTTAAAGTCTTACGCGAACGAGGTCTTCGTCCATGTGCTGCCGTTCGGCATGCTGCCGCAGACCCGCCATGTGCGCGGCTCCAACATGACCTTCATCGGGATCGCCGCCGACCGCGTCGCCGGCCGCGCCATCATCGGCTCGGCGCTCGACAATCTGACCAAAGGCGCCTCCGGCCAGGCGGTGCAGAATATGAACCTGATGCTCGGCTTCCCAGAAGGCACCGGCCTCGAACAGGTGGCGTTGTTTCCGTAAACGACGAGCGGCGCTTAAGCCTGCACCTTCACGTAGCTGCCGGGCGCGTCCTCGATCGGGGTGAGCGCGCCGTCGCCGGGCACCCGCGCCGACACCTCGGTCGCATCCTGCGATTTGAGCCAGGCGAGCCAATCCGGCCACCACGATCCGGGATGTTGCGTGGCCTTGGCGATCCAGCCTTCGAGGTTTGAGCTTCGCGGCTTTGCACCGGTCCAGTAATGATATTTCTGCTTGTCGGGCGGGTTGACCACGCCGGCGATGTGGCCGGAGCCAGCCAATACAAAGCGCACCGGCCCGCCGAAGAATTTGCTGCCGTAGAGCACCGACTTTGCCGGTGCGATGTGATCTTCCCGGGTGGCGAGATTGTAGACCGGGATCTTGATCGCGTGCAGATCAAGCGGGGCGTTGCCGAAAGTCATTTCCCCCTTGGTCAGCTTGTTGTGCAGGTAGCAATTGCGCAGATAGAACGAATGGTTCGCTGCCGGAAGCCGCGTGGCGTCGGAGTTCCAGTACAGCAGATCGAACGGGAACGGGGCTTTGCCGCGGACATAATTGTTGATGATGTAGGGCCAGATCAGGTCGTTGGAGCGCAGCAGGTTGAACACCGTCACCATCGACTTGCCTTCAAGATAGCCGCGCTCGGCCATGCGCGCTTCGAGCTGCTTGACCTGCTCCTCGTCGACAAAGACCTTGAGATCGCCGGCGAAGGTGAAGTCGACTTGCGCGGCAAAGAAAGTCGCCGATTGAATGCGTTCGTCGCCCCACGACGCCATGGCCGCGAGCACCGCGGCAAGCAGGGTGCCGCCGACGCAATAGCCGACCGCGTTGATCTTGTCCTCGCCGGTCGCGGCTTTGATGGCGTCGAGCGCCGCCAAAATTCCTTCGCGGCCGTATTGCTCGAAGCTTTTCTCCGCGAGCTTACCGTCGGGATTGACCCAGGACACGCAAAACACCGTCATGCCCTGGTCGACGCACCATTTGATCAGGGATTTTTCCGGCGTCAGGTCGAGTACATAATATTTGTTGATCCACGGCGGCACGATCAAAAGCGGCCGCTTGAGCACCTTTTCGGTTGTGGGCGCATACTGCAGGAGCTGGAAGATTTCGTTCTGGAAAATGACCTTGCCGGGTGTGACGGCGAGATTGCGCCCGACCTCGAACGAGCCGGCGTTCATGTGGCGGATTCTGAGTTCGCCGCCGCCGGCCGCGATGTCTTCGGTCAGCATTTGCATGCCGCGCACCAGGTTCCCGGCGTTGCTGGTGAGCGTCTCGCGCAGGAGTGCCGGATTGGTGAGCACAAAGTTCGAGGGCGACACCGCGTTCGTGACTTGCCGCACGTAGAACTCGGCCTTTTGCTTGGTGTGCGGATCGAGCGTTTCGGCTTCGCTGACCATCTGGTTGGCGAAGCGCGTCGAGAGCAGATAGGCCTGTTTGAGGAAGTCGAAGAACTGGTTCGACGTCCATTCCGGGTCCTTAAAGCGCTTGT
>CAYWNY010000297.1:0-3106 GCA_964459765.1 uncultured Hyphomicrobiales bacterium
ACTTCGACGGCACCGGCGCATTTGGCCCCTGCCTCGTCACCGCCGATGAGTTGCCACCCGGCGGAAAAGGCCTTCGATTGCAAACGAGGCTCAATGGAGAAGTGGTCCAGGACGCTTCGACGGACGCTATGGTGTTTGATGTCGCGACCCTCATAACAATTATCAGCGAGGCGATGACGCTTAATAGCGGCGACGTAATCGTAACTGGAACGCCTTCAGGAGTTGGTTTGTCGCGAAAGCCGCCATTGTTTATGCGAGCGGGGGACGTCGTCGAGATCGAGATCGAGAAAATCGGCGTCCTTTCCAATCCGGTTACTGAAGAGAATGCAACCAAAGAACGGTCGATGACGGCTGCGTAGCCGCTGTTATCGTCTCTGAGCGGCCACACACCGCGTACGGAAGGATGAAAAACGATGACGGCGATTCAGGGCTTTATCAAGCCGAGCCGGCGTCCCGGAGAGCTCGGCGTCCATTCGCTTGATCGTTTTCACTTCGCCGTGCCAGATCTTGCGATTGCCCGCCATTTTTATAGCGAATTTGGACTGAACATCAAAGAAACCAGCAACCTACTGACTATGAACACTTATGATCATCCCCATGTCTGGGGAACGATCGTGGAGGGGCCACGAAAGAAGTTCGGATATGTGTCGTTCGGTGCATTCGAGGACGACATCGAGCGATTCTCTGCTCGTCTACAAGAAATGGGAATCAAACGGCTTGATCCACCGCCGGGAATCGATTCCAACGGCCTTTGGTGCCGCGACCACGACGCGAACCTGGTTGAAATCAAGGTCGCCGTAAAATCGTCGCCCGACGAAAAATCTCGCTTCTCTTTTCAGTCCGCTAGTCCTGGGCAACGCGGAGCGAAGTTCCGCAGCGACCTACCGCCAACGCGACCCCGCCGTCTGAGTCATGTTTTATTGTTCACCCGGAACGTGCCCAAGGCAATCGAATTCTATACCCGCGTCGTCGGCCTACGTGTGTCCGACCATTCGGGAGACAACATCGCGTTTCTCCACGGCATTCACGGCAGTGATCACCACATGATGGCCTTCGCGCGATCTGATGCACCAGGCCATCATCATTTCAGCTGGGATGTCGGATCGGTTGACGACATCGGTATCGGCGCGACGCACATGCTTGAAAAGGGCTTCGATAAGGGATGGGGTCTCGGGCGCCACGTTCTCGGCTCCAACTACTTCCACTACGTTCGCGATCCGTGGGGAAGCTACAGCGAATATTCAGCCGATATCGACTACGTTCCCGCCACTTGCGATTGGCAAGGCGGTGATCAGCCACCCGACGATTCGTTCTATGCGTGGGGTCCGAATTTGCCGGAAGACTTCGTGCACAACTACGAAAGCTAATACAAGTCGCGAGATCGAAGTGGCTAATGGCCACACTAACATCGGTCCGCTAACATCAGGGGCGATCAAGTATGACAAATGTTCTCATTCTTTACTACTCTGCGTATGGCCACCTGGAGCGCATGGCAGAAGCTGTTGCAGAGGGTGTACGCGAGGCTGGCGCACGAGCGGACATCAAGCGGGTTCCCGAACTGGTACCGGAAGACGTCGCCAAGAAATCGGGCTTTAAGCTTGATCAGGCCGCACCGATCGCGACGGTAGCAGAATTGGCGAATTACGACGCCATCATTTTCGGCTCGGGCACCCGCTTTGGTGTCGTAACATCGCAGATGCGCAATTTTCTGGACCAGACCGGCCCGTTGTGGGCGACTGGTGCGCTCGTGGGAAAGGTCGGCTCGGTGTTCACAGGGACTGGGACGCAACACGGCGGTCAGGAGTCCACCATCCTAACAATGATCCCTACACTCCTGCATCATGGCATGGTCGTCGTCGGGCTGCCTTACGCATTCCAAGGCCAATCCCGATTTGACGAGATCACCGGCGGCTCGCCGTATGGCGCGTCGACCATTACCAAGCCAGATGGTAGCCGTATGCCGTCGGATAACGAACTTGCCGGGGCGCGATTCCAAGGCAGACATGTAGCGCAGGTCGCAGCGAAGCTAAGCGTTTGAGTACGCGGTGGTTGAGCTACTCGATTAAGCGACAAGCCAGATGGCAATTCGCGTCGGTCGTGCTCAGTGGCACCCAAACTCCAGGCGAAGCTCGCAATCGCACAGCGACAGCTGATTTCAGTCCACGCTGCTTCGCCACAGGCGCCCAGAAGCGACTTTCACGCTCTCGACGAGCGCGCGAAGCTTCAGCCGCGCGGCCTCCTGGGTATCGATAAGGCCGGGCATAACAATCATGCCCGCTGCGTCAATGATTGTTGCGTCGCCACCGCCGAGATGAGGACCGATCTGCGCGATCATCTTCCCAGCTGTCGACACTATCGTAGGGATTGTGTTAGATGTCGCCTGCAAGTGGGTCGGTTCATTTGCATTTTATCGGATCATCGGCGAACGGGTGCGATGATCTAGAATGCCGACGGCTTCATACGAACCCTGGCAATACTTGTGTCACCGATTCTCGCGCACAAGACTGCCCCTCCAGAGCGAAATCTAAAGGCATCGGCGCCCCAAAACGCAGCCGATAACTTAAAGGGAGCACGCCATGGACGAGATGACCCGCGAGCCGACGACGATCCGTGCCGAGGATATCAACCCTCGTTATAATTGGGGCCGCGCGCTGCCGGCGCTCGGAATCATGGGCGTCGATTTCGAGGAGCGCGTCGATTATCGGCGGCTGCACCGCTATCGCCTCGGGCGCATCAAGGCAGCGCTGGAGCAGTCCGAGCTCGGCGCGCTGCTCGTCTTTGACGTCAACAACATCCGCTACATTACCTCAACCGCAATCGGCGAATGGGCGCGCGACAAGTTTTGTCGCTGGGCGCTGCTCACGCGCACCGGCGATCCGATCCTCTGGGACTTCGGTTCCGCAGCCGTGCATCACAAGCTTTACGCGCCCTGGCTCAAGCCGGAGAATTGCAAGGCCGGCCTGATCGGCATGCGCGGGACCGTCAACCCCGCCTTCGGGCTCATGGAGCGGCATGCCAAGGAAATCGCCTCGCTCATTCGCGAAGCCGGCATCGGCAACATGCCGGTCGGCGTCGATCTGATCGAGCCGCCGATGATGTTCGAATT
>CAYWNY010000298.1:0-3012 GCA_964459765.1 uncultured Hyphomicrobiales bacterium
TGGATCGCCTGCGATCCTGTCACCCGCGCGGCCGCGATGACGGCATCGATACGCAGGTAGCTCTCCGTCGAGGGGGCGCTGCCAATCTCGATCGATTCTCCGATCGTTTTCACATGCAACGCGCCGGCGTCCGCGCGCGAATGAACGCCCGCGACTGATACGCCGAGGCGGCGGCAAGTGCGCGCGATGCGGCAGGCAATTTCGCCGCGGTTGGCGATGAGGATCTTGTTGAACACGCCGGGTGCGCCTGTCACATCCTCAGAACGCCGAATGTCGTGCGCTGCTGCGGCACGCGCCCGGCCAGGTCGAGCAGCAGGCCCATCACCTGACGCGTCTCCAGGGGATCGATCACCATGTCGCACCAGGTGTGGCTTGCAAAGTTGTAGGCGTCGGCAAACGCTTCGAAGTTCCGGCGCGTCGGTGCGACGTAGGCTTCCCGCTCATCGTCGGTCCAGGTCTTGCCCTCGCGCTTGTTGGCTTCGTCGCGCACCATCGCAAGCGTATTGGCGGCCTGATCCGGGCCCATGATGGCGGAGCGCCCGCTCGGCCACATCATCATGGCATTCGGTTTGAAAGCGCGTCCACACATCGCCATGTAGCCCGCGCCATATGCGTTGCCGATGATGAGCGTAAACTTGGGCACGTTCGCGCTCGCAACCGCGGCGATCATCTTCGCGCCGTGCTTGGTGATGCCGCCTTCCTCCGCACTGCGGCCGACCATGAAGCCGGTGACGTCGACGATGAACAGGAGCGGGATGCCGCGCTTGCAGCATAGATCGATGAAGTGAGTCGCCTTGAGTGCGCTCTCGGAGAACAGGACGCCGTCGCTGCAAAGAATGCCGATCTCGAAACCCATGATGCGCGCGAAGCCGGTGATGAGCGTATCGCCGTAAAGCGGCTTGAACTCGTGAAACTCGCTATCGTCCACCAGGCGCGCGAGGATGTCGCGATTGTTGGTCGGGATGCGTGGGTTCGCGCTGACGATGCCGTAGAGATCGGCCGGATCGAAACGAGGCCCGCGTACCGGCGCGACATTCCATCGCTGTGGTGGGATCTCGCCAAGATTGGCGACGATATCGCGCGTGATCGCGATCGCGTGGCTGTCATTCTCGGCAAGGTGATCGGTTACGCCGCTGACGCGGCTGTGCATGTCGCCACCGCCAAGCGGCTCGATGCCGACCTCTTCGCGCGTCGCGGCGTAAACGAGCTGCGGACCGCCGAGGAACATCGCGCCTTGGTTTCGGACGATTACGGTCTCGTCACACAGCGCTGGCATATAGGCGCCTCCGGCCGTCGAAGGCCCGTGCACGACCGCGATCTGCGAGATGCCTTCGGCTGACATCCGCACTTGCTGGTAAAAAATCGAGCCGAACTGTCCTTCATCAGGGAAGATATCCGGCTGTTCCGGCAGATTGGCGCCACCCGACTGCACCAGCGTGATGCAGGGCAGGCGATGCTGCCAGGCGAAGCGCTGCGCCCGCACGTGCTTCTTGCACGTGATGCCGTAATAGGTTCCGCCCTTTACGGTCGCGTCGTTGGCTATCACCATGCACGGCCGTCCCGAGATCGTTCCGACCCCGGTGATGATCCCGCCTCCCGGCGGCACGCCTTCGTACATGCCGTCGCCGGCGAGCTGGCAGAATTCGAGGAAAGGCGAGCCCGGATCGAGCAGCGCTGCGATCCGCTCGCGCGGCAGCAACTGGTTGCGTTCCTTGTGAAGCTTGCGGGCGCGTTCCGAGCCGCCCAGCACCGCGGCGGTGCGGCGTTGATGAAGATCGGCGATGCGCTCGGCGTAGGCGGCACGGTTGCTGCGATACTCGTCGCTGGATGTGACGATGTCCGACTTCAGCGTTGCCATCGCGAACCTTAGTAGCTGCGCGGCAAGCCCATCACGTGCTCGCCAATATAGTTGAGAATCATTTCGCGATTGAGCGGCGCTGTCTTGAGAAGGCGCACCAACGGGTAGAGGTCGAAGATGCCATATTCCTTCGTGAAGCCGTTGCCGCCGTGAGCCTGCAGCGCCGCATCGACCGCTGCGGTCCCGGCATCTGCCGCGACGAGCTTCGCCATGTTGGCGAACTCGCCGGCTTCACCATGCCGATCGAACACCCAAGCGGCCTTGAGCGCCATCAGCGAAGCGACCTCGATCCCGGCGTGCGCATTCGCGAGCGGATGCTGGACGCCCTGATAAGCTCCGATCGGCACATCGTTAAAGACCCTGCGCTCGTTCGCGTAGGCGACCGCGCGCCTTAGTGCATAGCGGCCGAGCCCGCAGCAGATCGATGCCACCAGGATGCGTTCCGGATTGAGGCTTTTGAACAGGATGCCAAAACCCTTGTCGACTTCGCCGACCACGTCCTCTGGGCCGAGGTCGACATCGTCAAAGAAGAGCTGCCACTGCGTCTCCGGTGCCGGGATGCTGACCGGGATGTACTGTTTCTCGATGCCCTTGGCCTTAAGGTCGACGACGAACAGCGTGAAGCCGTCCGTCTTGCGCTGCACCTCGGTGTGCGCAGTTGTGCGCGCGACGACTAGCGCGTAGTCGGAGCCGTCGGCGTCCGTGATGAAGGTTTTCGATCCGCTGAGAGCGAAGCGGTTGCCGCGCTTGCGCGCAACCGAAGCGGTGCGGATGGTGTTGCTGCCAGCATCCGATTCGGTGATCGCGAAGCAGAATCGGGTCTTTCCCATGCAGGCGTCCGGCAAATAGCGCCTCTTCTGCTCTTCGCGGCCGTGCTTGGCGATAAATCCCAGGCTCATCGCGGCACCTACCACCAGGTTCAGAAGCGGGATGCCGTTGTTCGAGAGCCCTTCGAGAAAGAGGTGCATCTCGACCATGCCCTGGCCGGCACCCCCATATTCTTCGGGCACCATTGTGCCGACGAAGCCGTCGCGCGCGACCTGCTGATAGAGAGCGTCGGGGAAGAGGTGCTTCTCGGCACACTCCATCCAGTATTTGCGGTCGAATTTTTGCGCTATGGCGTCGCCATAATCGAGAATCTGCCGCTGCTCGTG
>CAYWNY010000299.1:0-3007 GCA_964459765.1 uncultured Hyphomicrobiales bacterium
CTAAAGCGAATGTTAAATCCTAAACTCCACTAGCAACTTATACTTGCTAGTGGTCCTTTGATTCCAACATTCGCAAGATGCATGCGGAAACGGAAGGCGAATGTTGGAATCGGACCACTAGGGCTATGCAAAGCGGTGAGACCGAACAAATTTCGACACTTTCCGCCAATATCCTGTGGCGCATCGATCCGTATTGCAAACGGCAGTCACCGAGGGAGGCTCGTCATGGGTTTGATTGATGTTCTTAACGGGATGCAGAATGGTCCGCACGGACCACGTGGTTCTTCCAGCAGCAGTAGCAGCAGCAGCGGCGGAGGCATGTCGCCGATCACCATGGCGATCCTCGGCCTGCTTGCCTACAAGGCGGTAAAGAGCTTCACCGCGCAACCGGGTGCTACGGCCCCGGCGCCGGCTCCGAACCAGGGCGCGGGCGCCGCCGGTTTGGGCAATATTCTCAAGAGCGGCCTCGGCGGCCTTTTGGCCGGCGGTGCCGCCGGCAGCGTGCTCTCCGGCGGTCTCGGCGAAGTGCTCAAGCAGCTCCAGGATGCCGGCCAGGGCGACGTGGCCAAGTCTTGGGTCGGCAATGGGCCGAACAAAGCGATTGCGCCGGACGATCTGGCAAGCGCGCTCGGCGCCGACAAGATCAACGCGCTGATGGCGCATTCCGGATTATCGCGCGACGACCTGTTGGCGGGCTTGAGCCAATACTTGCCACAGGTGGTCGATCACCTCACGCCTGACGGGCGGGCGCCGACCGAGCAAGAGGTTTCACGGTCACTTTAATCCGCGGCACGCGACCTAATCCGTCCGCCGCGGTTTGCGGCGGCTTATCTGTTTGTTATGCAATTTCACGCGGGCGCGTGCGGGATCAGACGGGAAATGGAGCGTGCCAATGAAGCGTGTCATGAGACGTTCGCTTCTACTAACCTTTGCCGGCCTCACCGCAGTCGGCGGATTGTCTGCCGCTGTAACGATGGGTTCACACGCCATGAGCAAAGAGCCGCGTTTTCCGCAGCTGACCATGGAGCAACTCAGCGAACAGCAAAAACCGCTGGCCGAAAAGATTGTGAAGGTATCGAGCGTCGGCCTCGGCGGACCGTATAACCTCATGCTGCGCAGCCCCGTGCTCGGTCAGCGCACGTTCGACCTCCTGCATTATCTGCGCTGGGAGACGTCGGTGCCGCCGAAACTCAACGAGTTTGCCATCCTGATCATCGGGCGGCAGTGGCGTTCGCAGGTGGAATGGGCCGCGCACGCGCCGCTCGCCATCAAAGCCGGACTGTCGCCGGATATCGTCGCGGAGCTGAAGGCCAACAAGCGGCCGTCGAACATGCCGCCCGAGGAGGCGGCGGTATATGATTTCGTCACCGAGCTGACGACCAAGCACCAAGTCTCGGACGAGATTTTCGCGCGCACCAAAAAGCTTCTCGGCGAGCAACAGGTGATCGACCTGACCGCCGTCGCCGGCAGCTATATCTCCATTGCCATGCTGCTGGCGATGGCCGAGCAAAGCGTGCCGCCCGGCAGGCAGGAGCCGTTCAAGCCCGGCGAGCCGTGACCGGCGCCTCAAGACAGCGTCAGCACGATCTTGCCGAAGTGCGCATTGGCCTTCATCAGAGCCAGCGCATCCGCAATGTCATCCAGCGGATAGGTCTTGTAGATCGGCAGCGATAGCTTGCCGCTCTCTACCGCCGGCCACAAATCGGCGCGCAGCAAACGATTGATCTCGCGGATTTCGTCGAGCGAGCGGGTGCGGAAGGTCACGCCGATATAATCGATGCGCTTGAGCGCATGGACGTCGAAGTTGAACTCGCCCTTGTTGCCGCCGAGCCGACCGACATTGACGATGCGTCCGAGCACCGCCGCAGCGTCGAGGTTTTGGTTGGCGACGCTGCCGGAGATCATGTCGACAATGACGTCGACGCCTTTGTCGCCGGTCGCCTTCCTGACCTCTTCCGGCCATTTCGGATCGCTGGAATCAAGTGCGAGATCGCAGCTGAATTCCGCGAGCTTGGCCCGGCGCTGCGCGTTGGTCGATGTGCCGATCACGAGCGATGCGCCGAGGAGCTTGCCGATCTGCATGCCCATCAAACCGACGCCCGAACTCGCGCCCTGGATCAAAAACGTTTCGCCGCGCTTCAAGCGCCCCGCGGTAACGATGGCGTTGTGCATGGTCTGCAGCGCGACGGGGAGGCACGCCGCCTGCGCGTAGGTCATGTTGTTTCCCGGGATGCGGTGCACGCGGCCGGCGTCGGTCGTGACGTATTCGGCAAATCCGCCACGCGCCGAGGCGAGAACACGGTCGCCGGGCGCGATGCCGCTGACGTCCCTGCCGACCGCCACCACTTCGCCGGAACACTCGAGGCCCAGCCGCGCGCCGCCGCCGCGCGACGCGGCCAAAAGATCGGCGCGGTTGAGGCTCGACGCATGCGCGCGGATCAAAATCTCATTGGCTGCAGGTTCGGGCGTCGCAATGTCGCGGACCTCAACCTCTTTGTCGCCGGCGATCGCTGCCTTCACGGTCGTTCCTCCCTGTTCTCGTTGGCTTTTGCTGCACTCGGTCCGAACTCCCATTCACCGACGGCTGGCTGGTCACGCCGATCCCCATACTTCTTGCGCGGTCTCGACGACGAGCCGCAGCTTTGCCATCTCGTCTTCGACAGTCATGGCATTGCCGCCGATGCCCGACGAGAAGCCGCATTGCGGCGACAGCGCGAGTTGGTCAAGTGGCGCGTAGCGGGCGGCTTCGTCGATCCGTCGCTTGAACTCGTCTTTTGTTTCAAGCGCCGGGCTCTTGGTGGTGACGAGACCCAACACGGCGGCTTTGCCTTTCGGCAAAAAGCGCAGCGGCGCGAAACTGCCGGCGCGCGGCGAGTCATATTCGAGGAAATAGCCGTCGACCGCGATATCGTTGAACAGAAGCTCGGCGATTGGGTCGTAGCCGCCCTCGGCGACCCAGGCGCCGGCGAAATTGCCGCGGCACAAATGCATGCACACAACCATGTCG
>CAYWNY010000300.1:0-2987 GCA_964459765.1 uncultured Hyphomicrobiales bacterium
GCCATGCAGCGCGCGGTCGAGCGGCACTACTCCGACCTTGCCGAGACCGCCGCCGACGCGCTCGGAAACGTGGCGGTGGTGCAGAGCTTCGCCCGCATCGAGCTTGAAGTGTCGGCGCTACGCGGCCTCGTCAATTGGCTCTTACGCGCGCAAATGCCGGTGCTGTCGTGGTGGGCGGTCGCCGCGGTGCTCACCAAGAGCGCCACGACGCTGACGCTCGTTACCATCCTGATCATCGGCGCCTATCTAAAGGTCGTCGGTCTCGCCTCGGTCGGCGCCGTCGTCAGTTTCATGGCCATTGCATCGCTTCTGATCGGCCGGCTCGAACAGGTGGTCGGGTTCGCCAATCGGCTGTTCATGGACGCCCCGAAACTCGCCGAGTTCTTCGACGTGATCGATACCGTGCCGGCGGTGCGCGACCGCCCCGACGCGGTCGATCCCGGCCGCCTGCGCGGGCTGGTCGAATTCCGCGACGTGTCGTTCTCCTATGACGGCAAGCGGCCGGCGGTCGCGGATTTGACGTTCACCGCGCTTCCCGGCGATCGCATCGCGCTGGTCGGTCCGACCGGCAGCGGCAAATCGACGGCGCTGGCGCTTCTGCATCGCACTTTCGATCCGCAGTCCGGCTCGATCGCGGTCGACGGCATGGACATCCGCGCGCTCATGCTGACGGGGCTGCGCCGCAACATCGGCGTGGTGTTTCAGGAAACGCTGTTATTCAACCGTTCGATCGCCGAGAATTTGCGCGTCGGCAAGCCCGACGCGACGCCCGAGGAAATGCGCGAGGCTGCCGCCCGCGCTCAGGCCCTCGACTTCATCGAGCGGCGGCCGGAAGGTCTCGATGCGCCGATCGGCGAGCGCGGCCGGCTCCTCTCCGGCGGCGAACGCCAGCGCCTGGCGATCGCGCGCGCGCTCTTAAAAGACCCGCCGATCCTCATCCTCGATGAAGCGACCAGCGCGCTCGACCCGGTGACGGAAGCGAAAGTGACCAAAGCGCTCGATGAGGTGATGAAGGGCCGCACCACGTTCGTGATTGCGCACCGGCTGCCGACGATCCGCAATGCGACCCGCATCCTGGTGTTCAAGGACGCGCGCATCGTCGAGAGCGGGACTTATGACGAGCTTGTCGCCCGCGGCGGCTTCTTTGCCGAGTTGGCGCAGGCGCAGTTTGGAACGCATGCTGCAATGACAATCACCGCAGCCGTTCGAGAATGCTGACGTAATTGGCGACCGCCGCGCCGCCCATGTTGAAAATGCCGGCGAGCTGCGGGTCCTTGAGCTGCATGGCGCCGGCGCTGCCATTGAGCTGCATCGACGCGATGGCGTGCATCGATACGCCGGTGGCGCCGATCGGATGGCCTTTGGCTTTCAGGCCTCCCGACGGATTGATCGGCAGCTTGCCGTTCTTCTCGACCAGCCCCTCGGATATGACGCGCGCGCCCTGGCCCTCGGGTGCCAAGCCCATCGCTTCGTATTCGATCAGCTCGGCAATGGTGAAGCAGTCGTGCACCTCGGCGAAGGAGAGATCGGGCAAAGCGATGCCGGCCGCGGCGAGCGCGCGCTTCCAGGCGAGCGCGGGGCCTTCAAATTTGAGAATGTCGCGCTTCGACATCGGCAGAAAATCCTGCACATGCTCGGCGGCGCGGAACACAATCGCCTTGTTCATCTTCAACGCGGTATCGACGCCGGTGAGGAGGAGCGCGGCGGCGCCGTCGGAGACCAGCGAGCAATCGGTGCGTTTAAGCGGTCCGGCGACGCGCGGATTTTTCTCGCTTTCGGTGCGGCAGAACTCGTAGCCGAAGTCCTTGCGGATTTGCGCATACCGGTTGTCGACGCCGTTCTTGTGATTCTTGGCGGCGATGCGCGCCAGCGCATCCGATTGATCGCCCCAGCGCTGGAAATAAAGACTGGCGATCTTGCCGAAAATACCGGCGAAGCCACCGTCGATATCGGCTTCCTCGCGCACATAGGATGCTTTCAAGAGATTGCGGCCGACTTCGGGACCGGGCGTGGTCGTCATCTGCTCGACCCCGACCACGAGCACGATGCGCGCGGCGCCCGCCGCGATCGACCTGAGCCCCGCATGCACGGCAGCGGAGCCGGTGGCACAGGCATTCTCGACCCGCGTCGCCCGCTTGAAGCGCAAATCGGGCGAAGCCTGCAGCACCAGCGACGCGGTGAAATCCTGCGCCGAGAAACCGGCGTTGAAGTGCCCGAGCACGATCTCGTCCACATCCTTGGCGGCGATGCCGGCGTCGGCGAGCGCTTCGCCCACGACTTTGACGATGAGGCTTTCGACGCTTTCGCCGGCGAGTTTGCCGAAGGGCGTGTGCGCCCAACCTACGATGCAGGCGGTCATGATGGCTCCCTTTGCCGAACTTTGGTCGTTTTTGCTTGACCTTTGTGTTGACGCGTCGACTTCGCTAAACCGTGCGGACAATCGCTGATGGCTGGATTTAGCATAGCGGGATTTAGCTTTGCCTTCGAGCGCTCCTTGCGGTTAGATAGTACGTCACTGGAGCTTTGCGAACCTATCGTGAACCCATCGCGGCCTGTCGGTGTTTGGAGGCGCAAAGCCTTGCCGACGTCGGGGCCGGACAACCGAACGGACCGCGACGCGTGATTCGATTGCAAACTCTGCGAGCGCTGATCCTTGCCATGGCGCTCGCTCCGCTCTGTGCCGCGGGCTTGCCGTCCGCGACCGCCAACGCCGGCGCCTCGATTCTGGTCGAGGTCGAGAGCGGCAAAGTGCTGCGCGCCGAAAACGCGACGTATCCTTGGTACCCGGCCTCGGTGACGAAACTGATGACCCTGTACACGACTTTGCAGGCGGTGAAGCAGGGCCGTATCAACTTCGACACATTGTTTACGGTGTCGCGCAACGCGATGGCGCAGTCGCCGACCAAGATGGGCTTTGCCGTCGGCACCCAGGTGACCGTCGACAATGCACTCAAGATGATGATGGTGAAGTCGGCGAACGACATGGC
>CAYWNY010000301.1:0-2966 GCA_964459765.1 uncultured Hyphomicrobiales bacterium
GGGCTGGCCGGTGATCGTGCAGGCCGGCGCATCCGATACCGGCCGCCAGCTTGCGGCCGAGACCGCGGAAGCGGTGTTCACCCCGCCCTCGACCATCGCCGCCGGCCGCGAATTCTATGCCGACGTCAAAGGTCGCATGGAGAAATGCGGCCGCGCCCGCGAGCACATGAAGATCATGCCGGCGTGCTTTGTCATCGTCGGCGACACCGTCGACGACGCGCGCGCCAAGCGCGCCGAGCTCGACAGCCTGGTTTATTACGACAGCGCCATCGCCTCGCTGTCGATCGCGCTCGGCCACGATGCGTCGCGCTTCGATCCGGATAAGCCGCTGCCGGAAATTCCCGAGAGCAACGCCAGCAAAAGCGCGCGCGATCGGGTCGTGGCGATGGCGGCGCGGGAAAAGCTCACAGTTAGGCAATTGGCGCAACGCCTCGGCGGCTATTCGGGTCTCGCCATGGTCGGCACGCCCACGTCCATCGCCGACGAGATGGAAGAGTGGCTCCGTAGCGAAGCCTGTGACGGCTTCACCATCATGTTCCCCTATCTGCCGGCCGGTCTCGATGAATTCGTCGAACTCGTGGTGCCGGAATTGCAGCGACGCGGTATCTTCCGCCGCGAATACGAAGGCGCGACCTTGCGCGAAAATCTCGGCCTGCCGCGGCCGCAGAACCGCTTCTTCGAGACGCGCAAAGCCGCGGAGTGAGCGATCACATGAATAGACTGCTGACGGTCGCGCTGCGGCCTTTGCTGGTGACCTTGGCTCTGATTGCCGCGGGCGACGCGGCGCGCGGCGCGACCACCGACACCTGCCAGCTCTACGGTTACGTCCCGCACACCCGCGATTATGCGGTCTGCCGCGCGAACCTGCGTTATTACTGGAATACGGGTCCGTGCGCCGACAGCCGGTTCGTGGCCGCGCATCGGTGGCATTGCCACGCTTTCGGTATTCTCTAGATTCTTCGTTCGCGCATGATCCTTTCGGAAAACCGGCATCCACTTTTCCGGATCTTGCGCTACACCCCACTCAAGCGGCTGCGGCCTCCTGCCTGGCCACTGCGCGACGGAAGCCGTCGCGGTCTTGCAGCGATTGCCAATAGGCGGCAACGGCCGGCGAGAACTTGGCGGCAAGCCCGGTGGATGTGGCGAGCAGCAAGCCATAGCCAACCGAGATGTCGGCGACGGTGAAGCGCCCGGCGCACAGCGTCTTCTGCTGCGAGACCACGGCGTCAATGGCGCGCAGCCGCGACAGGAACCAGCGCGAATAATCGGCGACGATCTGCTCGGAGCGTCGCTCCGGCGGCTCCATCGTCGAATAGCGCAACACCAGCGTTTGCGGGAAGGTCAGTGTCGCTTCGCCGAAATAGAGCCAGTTGAGATACGGACCGTAATCCGGCTCCGACGGCTCCACCGCGAGCGGGGTCGGGCCGTAGCGGGACACCAGATACTGACAGATCGCCGACGACTCCGTCATCCGCATCTCGCCGTCGAAAAATGCCGGCACCGTGCCCAACGGATTAACGGCAAGAAAGTCCGGCGCCAGTTGCCGCGGCGGAAACGGCAAGAGCTTCAGTGCATAGGGCAAGTCCATCTCTTCCAGCGTCCAGAGCGGACGGAACGAGCGGGCGTTCTGGCAATGATAGAGGGTGAGCATGGCTTGAAAACCCGTGCGGGCATTACGCCGGCGTTTGTATTTTCCGCTTGAGCTTGACCATTCCGCCGAGCCACCGCTCGGTGTCCTCCGCCTTGTTTTGCATGTAACGGCGCACCTGCGCATGCGGCAGAATGAGAAACGTCTCAGCGGCAATCCCCTGCAAGGCGCATCGCGCGACTTCGTCGGCGGAGATGACGCCGTCCAGCGCTTGCGGTCCGGCCGGCAGGTTGCGCAGCATCGGGGTGTCGACGCCTTGCGGGCACAACACCGAGACTTTGATGTTGTCGTCGCGATGCATGATGGCGATGTTCTCGGCAAAGCCGAGCGCGGCGTGCTTGGTAGTTGCATAGACCGCGCTGCCGATCTGTGAAAGCAGCCCCGCCGCCGAGACAGTATTAAGCAAATATCCGCCGCCGCGCGTGCGCATCAATGGGATGAGCGCGCGCGCCGCGTAGATATGCGCCATGACGTTGACCGCGAAGGCACGGGTCCAGATTTCGTCGGACGCCGCCGCGGCGTTTGCCGTCAGCAGATCGAAACCCGACGCAATGCCGGCATTGGAACAAAACAGATCGATCGGCCCGCAGTCCCGCTCCGTCGTTTCGATGAGCGCGCAAACCTCGGCGTCCCGCGCCACGTCGCAAGTAAAGGCGCGGCCGCCGATCGCCGCGGCAACCTCAAGCGCTGCCGCGGCATCGATGTCGGCGACGACGACCTTACCGGCGCCCACGGTATGGAATGCCCGGCATAGCGCCTTGCCGATGCCGCTCCCGCCGCCGGTGACGACCACGATCTTGCCGGCCACGTTCATGGCGCTTCGTTTCCCCCAATGCGTTTCTTATGCCGGCAGCTTATCGATGGAACTGACCGGTTTGCCAAGCCGAGGCCCCGAAGGCGGCGGATGGCGGTCCCGGGAAGACTCGAACTTCCGACCTTCGGTTTAGGAAACCGCTGCTCTATCCGGCTGAGCTACGGGACCGTCGTGCGCCTTTCACGCGCGCTTATAGCACGATCGGCCGGCTGAGCATCACCGCGCCATCGCCGTTTCCGGCACTTCCTCGGTCACCACCTTGAAGCTGGCAAGCTTGCACGGGCCGAATTCCGTGACGATCGCCACATCGGTGGCGTCGCGGCCGCGCGCCATCAGGATGCGGCCGATGCGGGGGTGGTTGTGGCGCGCGTCGAAAGTGTACCAGCGATCGCCGAGGTAGACTTCGAACCAGGCTGAAAAGTCCATCGGTTCGGGATCCGGCGGCACGCCGATGTCGCCGAGATAGCCGGTGCAATAGCGCGCCGGAATGTTCATGCAGCGGCA
>CAYWNY010000302.1:0-2965 GCA_964459765.1 uncultured Hyphomicrobiales bacterium
TCGCCGGCGATCACATCGTCGCCAAGCAGACCTCGCTGGTCGGCTCGATCGGCGTTCTGTTCCAGTATCCCAATGTCGCCGACCTCCTTGGCAAGATCGGCGTCAAGGTCGAGTCGATCAAATCGTCGCCGCTCAAGGCAGCGCCGGACGGTTTCGAACCGACTTCACCCGAAGCCCGTGCCGCGATCGAATCGATCATCAAGGATTCCTATGCCTGGTTTAAGGGCATCGTGCAGAACAGCCGCCACCTCAGCGACGACGAATTACAGACCGTCGCCGACGGTCGGGTTTTTACCGGCCATCAGGGCATCGGGCTTAAGCTCGTCGACGAACTCGGCGACGAGCGATCCGCCATCGCCTGGCTTGCCAGCGAGAAGAAGGTGGATGCCAAGCTGCCGGTTCGCGACTATGCGCTGCACGGCCGGCTGAGCGACTTGCCGTTCCTGCATGCAGCCGCCGGAGCCCTGCTGCACGCCGCCGGCCTCGACATGCTGGCCCAAAGCTTCGACGACCTTGGCACCATGCGGGCGGTCGAAAGGCTGAATCTTGACGGCTTGTTGGCCCTTTGGCACCCTGCCGGTTCGAACTGACCGGCGGCAGGCAAACATGATCAAGTCCGAGCTTGTTCAGCGCATTTCCGCGCAGAACCCGCACCTTTACCAGCGCGACGTCGAAAAGATCGTCAACGCTATCCTCGGCGAGATTGTCGCGGCCATGGCGCGCGGCGACCGGGTCGAGCTACGCGGCTTCGGCGCCTTTTCGGTGAAGGAGCGTCCGGCCCGCACTGGACGCAATCCGCGCACCGGCGCCCATGTCAGCGTTGATCAGAAATGCGTGCCGTTCTTCAAGACGGGCAAGGAAATGCGCGAGCGGCTCAATCAGCCGATCGAGAGCTGATCGGACGCTATCCGCTCGTTCCCGCGCGGGCGGCACAGTCGTTTTTGGCGCGAGACGAGCAGCAATCTGGATTCCCGCTTGCGCGGGAATGAGCGGAAAGAATGAGCGGAGGTTTTCATCGTGCTGCGCAGGATCGTCGCGGCGATTATCCTCATTCCGCTCGCCATCATCATTGTCGCGTTTGCCGTGGCGAACCGGCACGCCGTCACGGTCTCCTTCGATCCTTTCGCAGGCGATGAGCCGGCGGTGTCGTTGACGCTGCCGTTGTTCGCGCTAGTCATTCTGTTGTTGATCTTTGGCGTCCTGATCGGCGGTCTGGCGGCCTGGCTCGGGCAGGGTAAGTGGCGGGGCGCAGCGCGCCGCTTCGAGCGCGAATTGCTGCAGTTGCGGAGCAAAATCGCGGCGCTTGAGGGCAAGGCGGGTCCGGCCGCGAATGCGCCGCAGATGGACGGCTCGCCGCTTAGGCTACGGCCACCGGCCCGCTAGTGCATGATCCGGAAAAAGCCTGCCTCGGATTTGATCCGAGGGTGGAAGCCGGTTTTCCGAAAAGATCATGCAGCGCCAAAATCCAGCTCTCTGGCGCGCGAGACAAGGCGCTTGCGCCGATGTAGAACGGCGGCGCTTTAGGACGCCGAGACCATGTCGCTCATCGTTAAAATCTGCGGCCTTTCGACCCCTGAGACGCTCGACGTCGCGCTCGACGCCGGCGCCGACATGGTGGGCTTTGTGTTCTTTCCGCCGTCGCCGCGGAGCCTCGGTTTTGACGCGGCCCGGACGCTCGGAGAACGGGTGCGCCTGCGCGCGCAAAAGGTTGCGCTCATTGTCGATGCCGACGACGTGTTGCTCGACGCCGTGGTTGAGGCTTTGCATCCGGACATTCTGCAGCTTCACGGCCACGAACCGCCGCAGCGAGTTGCAGCGCTGCAAGAGCGCTTCGGCCTTCCGGTGATGAAGGCGATTGCCGTCGAGACGGCGGCCGACCTCGCCGGTATCGCCGCTTACGCCCATATCGCCGATCGCCTGTTGTTCGATGCGCGGCCGCCGCGCGCCGCCACCCGGCCGGGCGGGCTCGGCAAAACGTTCGACTGGCGGCTTCTCGAAAATCTCGATCCCGGCGTTCCGTTTATGCTGTCCGGCGGTCTCGACGCGGGCAACGTCGGGACGGCCCTGCGCATCACCAACGCGCCTTCGGTCGACGTATCGTCCGGCGTCGAACGCGCGCCTGGTGTGAAAGATCCGGACAAAATCCGCGCCTTCGTGCGCGCCGCGCGGCAGGCGGTGGCGGCAACGCCGGCTGCGGTCTCGAGCACGCTATGACCGCGCTGCAGCCCAATTCCTTCCGCACCGGGCCGGACGAGAGCGGCCATTTCGGCATTTACGGCGGCCGCTTTGTCGCCGAGACGCTGATGCCGCTGATCCTGGAACTGGAAAAGGCTTATGCGCAGGCCAAGTCCGATCCGGCCTTCAAACGCGAGATGGACGGTTACCTGACCCACTATGTCGGCCGTCCGTCGCCGCTCTATTTCGCCGAGCGGTTGACCGAATATTGCAGACAGACGGCCTCCGGCCGCTCGGGCGCCAAAATCTATCTCAAGCGCGAGGAGCTCAATCACACGGGCGCGCACAAGGTGAACAACGTGCTCGGCCAGATTTTGCTGGCGCGGCGCATGGGCAAGAAGCGGATCATCGCCGAGACCGGCGCCGGCATGCACGGCGTCGCTACCGCAACTTTGTGTGCGCGCTTCGGCCTTGATTGCATCGTCTACATGGGATCGGTCGACGTCGAGCGGCAAAAGGCGAACGTGTTTCGCATGCAGATGCTCGGCGCCACGGTCGTGCCGGTCGAATCCGGATCGAAGACGCTCAAAGACGCCATGAACGAGGCGCTCCGCGATTGGGTCACCAACGTTGAAAACACCTTCTATTGCATCGGCACCATCGCCGGGCCGCATCCCTATCCGATGATGGTGCGTGACTTTCAGTCGATCATCGGCCGCGAGACCCGCGAGCAGGTGCTCGCCGCCGAAGGCCGCCTGCCGGATTCGCTTATCGCCTGCATCGGCGGCGG
>CAYWNY010000303.1:0-2947 GCA_964459765.1 uncultured Hyphomicrobiales bacterium
AATGAATCACATCCGATTCATCAGATTCAAGAACTTCCCGGATCGGCTCTAACATTCGCATAAGATCCAGCCGAACCAGAATGCGAATGTTAGAATCGGACCACTAGAGCCTAACCTCGACTTTCCTCAGTCGAAGTTATTGCGCTTTCCCTTGCGCACATAGGCGACCACGTCGCCGATATGCTTGCGGCCATGGGCCGGAGCGTTCTTGGCAAGATGGGCGAACATCTGCATGGCGAAGCCGCCATCGAGGCTGTCGGTGATCTGCCGCCGCCACGGACGGCGCACGATTTGCGTCGTCATGCGGCGCGTGGTCCGCGGCTGCGTCATGATGTGGTCTGCTATCTTGTAGGCGCGATCGAGCAGTTGCGCCCGCGGCAGCACCTCGTTGACCATACCGTATTCCAGTGCCGTCTTGGCGTCGATCGCCTGACCGGTCAAGAGCGCATAAGCGGCGCGCTTGACGCCGAGCAGTTCCTGAAAACAGCTATGGATGCCGTCGCCCGGGACCGAGCCGATGTCGTAATGCAGATCGTAGATGATTGTATCCTCGCTGCAGATGGTGATGTCGCACATCAGGCACATCTCGGTGTGAAAACCGGGTCCATTGATGACGCCGATGGTCGGGATTTCGAGATCGTTGACGAGCGAGCTGACGTTAATGCGTCCGTCCTTGTAGGCGTATTCGTAGGCCCAATAATCCAGGTCGTCTGCCTCGATTTTGAAACCCTCGGGATCGGCGTCCATCATGAATTCGTCGCCGGAGCCGGTGAAAATTAAGATCTCGTTTTCCGGATCGGCGCCGACGGCCTTGAACATCTGGCCGACCGAACGGTGGTTCTCGACGCTGAGCTGGATCGGTCCGCCTTTGGTGTGGGCCTGCACGAGAATGACGCCGTCAGGGCGGCGTTCCATTTTGTAAAAGTCCTTGAAGCGCTCCCTGTATTCCGCGAATTTCGGCGGCGAAATGAAGTTGTTCAGCGACATGGTCCCGTTTCCTCCTCGTTTTGGGTGCCGGCGAGCCTAACAGCGCCCTTTGCGCGACGGCAAGACGACCGGCGTCGGCCGGCAATCGCGCGGCGATGGGTTTTGGGCAAACGCCCGCAGCGTCACCGCCGGGTAAACGTGCGCCGAAATCTTCTAGCGATCGGCGCAAGCAAATGGTGGGCAGTTGCGTTGCCGTTCGCTCACGCCCGCGCTCCACCGTGTCCGCACGATGTCGAACAAATGCCGCTAGCACAAAGATCGCCGCGCCAAAGCAAACAATTTGAAATAAATTCGAACAACTAAAACGGCACGCGCAGCCGGAAAAATCGCGTGACTTTTCGCGGCTGTTTATCCGATTTTACTTCAAATTGAAGCACTCGACTTAGGCGCACCGCAAAAGCTTTGTGTGAAACGTGACCTCAACAAGACGGGAGAGGGGTCACATGAGTTGGGGTGGTACCAGTTTTGTTGCGCGCGGCGCCGCTGTAGGGCTGTTGGCGCTTGCCGCATTGGCGGCGCCGACGACCGGCAACGCCGACGAGCGCCCGCTGTTCATCGCGCTTGGCGAGACCGTCAAGGCGCCGATCGGCTGGGTCGAGTTCTGCGTCGAATACGATCCCGAGTGCAAGACCAAGTCGTCGCAGCCGCGCGACGTCGTGCTCACGGCGCAAGCGTGGAAGGACCTTGAGCGCGTCAACCTCTACGTCAACAGCCACGTCAAGCCGATGACCGATCTGGAACATTGGGGCGTGGTCGAGCGCTGGAACTATCCGGAAGACGGTTACGGCGATTGCGAAGACTATGTGCTGCAGAAGCGACGTCTGCTGCTGCAGGCGGGATGGCCGCGCGAAGCTTTGCTGATCACCGTGGTGCGCGATAAGCGCGGCGACGGCCACGCGGTACTTACCGTCAAATCCGACAAGGGCGAATACATCCTCGACAATCAGAGCGATCAGATCCTGCTCTGGTCCGACACCGGATACCGCTTCGTGAAGCGGCAAGCGCAGTCCGATCCAAATGTGTGGATCGCACTCGGCGAGCCGCATCCGGCGCCTGCCACGGCCAGCTCGCGCTGAGCTTTAAGGAATCAAACAACGAAAGTTTGCGACCCCGGTCACGTCCCCACCCCTCCCCGTCCCCAGACCGGGTTCGCGCGGCCGGCTCCCCCCCAGGAGCCGGCCGCACCTTTTTGGTCCGCGACGACCGGACGTTTCTTGAAATTCGCATAGCTGTTTGTTGCCAGGCGCATAGCTTTTCGCCCACGATGGCGCAAAACGTTTTTGTGAGTTGTTTCGCCGGCGAAGAGCGCTATGTTGCAACGCACAGCGAGAGATCTCTCGTTAGGGGGTGGTAACGGCATTTCACGGCGGCCCGCATGGGCCAGCTTTGGATGCGGGTTGGGAGTTGGTCCCTAAATGACGGCCATTGTCCGCATCGCATTGCGGCGCCCCTATACGTTCGTCGTCCTCGCGCTCCTGCTCCTCATCATCGGCCCGCTCGCGGCGTCGCGGACGCCGGTCGACATTCTTCCGGAAATCCGCATTCCGGTAATTGCGGCAATCTGGCAATACACCGGCCTGCCGCCGGAAGAGATGGCCGGCCGCATGACCAGCCAGTTTCAGCGAGCATTGACGACGACCGTCAATGACATCGAACGCATCGAGGCCAATAATTATTCCGGCGTCGGCATCGTCAAAATTTTCTTCCAGCCCGGTGCCGATATCCGCACCGCCAATGCGCAGGTCACCGCCATTTCGCAGACCCTGCTGCGGCAAATGCCGCCGGGGACTCTGCCGCCGCTGATTCTCAACTACAACGCTTCCACCGTTCCGATCATCCAGCTCGCGCTCTCCGGCAAGGGATTGCCGGAACAGACGCTGTTCGACCTCGGCCTTAATTTCGTGCGCGTACCGATCGTTACTGTGCCGGGGGCGGCCATGCCCTACCCGTTCGGCGGCAA
>CAYWNY010000304.1:0-2928 GCA_964459765.1 uncultured Hyphomicrobiales bacterium
CTTGAGCGCGTAGGCGTCCGAAATCAGTTGCGGGAATTTCAGCATGACCACGCCGCGCGCCGTCTCGCGCGACTGGCTGATGGTGGCGTTGATCACGTCGGCCTGCACCGCAGCCGGCCAATTGGCGAACGCTGGATAGGCGACGATCTTGTCGAGCCGCATTTTCGCCATGCCCCCCGCGATCCTGGCATAGTCGTCATACTGCTGGTCGGTCAAGGTGACGTTGCGGATTTTACGCTCCACCTGGGCCGGCGCAATCCCCAATTCCAGCATCGCCAGATTGACCGGATCGCGGCTCAGCGCCTGTTCGTAGATCGAGGTCACGCCCTTGCCGATCAGGGCGTTGGGGTTGCGAATCGGCTGGCCCCAGACGTCGCGGCGCGGCATGAGGCTTTCCGATTCGCCCGGCGTCTTGCGCTTCAGTTCGTCGATCGCCGAGCGGGCGACGCGGCTGTACGGGTCCATGGCGCGCGCCATCTGCGCCATGCCGACCGAATAGGGCGCGAAGCTGGAAATCCACTCGCGGACGTAGCCGTCGCCATAGCGGCCGGGGTCCTCGACGGCGCGAATCAGGTCGGATGGCCCGCGCATGAACGATTCATCGAGGATGTTCTGCGTCACGGCGTGCTGAAGCAGCGCCGCGGCGTGGTTGAAATCCCCCTCGCTCGCCGTATGGGCGACGTCGTAGAGATCGGCCGCCATGCCCATCAGCATGCCGGTCGGGCCGAGACGGTGAACGTCGTACCAAGTGTCGCCGACGCGGATCGAATGCGCCTGATAGCCGGCCAGCCGCCACATCGCCGCCTGCTTCGGATCGGTCGGGCCGGAGCCGGTGGCGTAGCCGCTCGCCGCCAGGCCGCCGAACAGCATCGTCAGCGCCGAGCCGGCGACCATGCGCGCCATCGCGCGGTCCTGGGCGATGTTGCCGTTGGCGCCCGACAGATCGGCGCGGATCGCCGGAGCGAGAATGCCGACTGGCGTCCGCTGGATGATCGACTGGTCGATCACGTTCGACGAGATGCGGACGAAAGGATCGATGAATTTCAATAGCTTGATGCCGAAGATGTTGACGTTGGTCAGCCGCGTCAGCGCCTGCGTGAATTCGGAGCCCTTGCCCATCAAAGTTGCTTGGGTCGCTTCGAGCGTCGCCGCCTTCATCATGTCTTCGGTCGGGTTTTCGTAGTAGTAGGCCGCGCGCGCGGCGAGCGCGTCGCCGCTGTGCCCTTCCTCGACCGCAGTCCGATAGGCCAAGCCGCTTTTCACCATCGAATAGTTGACGCCGCGGAACAGCGAATGGATCGCGGCGATGAAGCGGCTGGGAAGGCGCGCCAGCGTGCCGACCGGCGCGACGTTGACGCCCCTGAAGGTGATGTCGGGGATCGCCCCGAGCGCCGAGGGCCGCGCGCCGAAGGTCGGCTCGCCCTTGACGCCGCCGGCCGCCAGCAGCGCGCCGCCGGCGCGGAAGCCGTCGAGCAAGCCGCGCAGCGTGCCGACGGCGGTCGCCGCCGCATCGTGATAGGTCGCCGCCTCGTTGAACGCTGGAGGCGCGCCGGTCGCCTCCGGCTGGAATGGCATGGCGAAGCCCTTCTCGCCCGGCAGGCGCGCCGTCAGTCCTGTCCTGAAACTTTCGGCCGTCGAGGCCAGCGCCGGCGCCAGACCGCGCCCTGCGCCGCGCAATTCCGCCATCGCCTCGCCCGGCCGCACGTAGGCTCCCTCGCGCCCCGCGCGCGCCCGCGCCGCGCCAATCAGCGACGCCAACTCCGTCTCGCCGACGCGCAGCGCCGACAGGATGGAGTTGCCGATCGTGTAGGTGACATGCGTCGCCGGCCCGGAAATCAGGCCATTGACCCAATACTCGAGCACCATCGAGCCGAAACCGCGCTTGCGGGTCGAGTCGATGAACTTCGACACGCCCTCGGGGGTGTCGAGCGATGAAGCCAACTTCGCTTCGATCTTGAGCTGGTAGAGGGTGCGCCCGGTCGCGCCGCGGATGAATTCGTCGATCGCCTGCTCGCCGGCGCCCATCTTCATCGAGCGGAAGGCGCGCAGCGCCCGCCCCGCCTCGGCCGTGATCCCGGCGACCTGTCCCTGGATCATCTTGTGGCGCTCGCGGGCCAGCGCATAGTCCGCCAGCGCTTCGTCGTTGTCGGCCGCCGCCTTGGCCTTGGCCGCGACGTCCTGGGCCGACTGGATCAACAGCCCGCGCGCCGCCCATACCTGTTCGGCGTTGAACGCCTCGCCGATCTTGCGCGCCGACAGGCTGGCGTAATCCATGCCGAGCGCCTGGGCGAGGTCCTCGACCTGACTGTCGGTGACGATGCCGCGGCGGTCGCCGATGAAATTGTTGTTGCGGCGCGCCGCCTCGCGAATCGCTTCCTTGACGTCTTCGCCGGCGTCTAGGTTGTCGAGCCTGATGTTGCCGGCCCGGTCGACAAGTCGCTCGTCGGCGTGGTCGATGACGTCGGCTGATTCGGGAGCGGGTTGCCCATTCCGAGCATTTTCGCCAGATATTGGTCGCTGTTCGGGTCCTGGGGCGCTTGCAGTCCCTTCAGCCGCAGGTCCGCCTCCGCCTGGGCGCTGCGCGCCAGGTTCAGCGCGAACGCCGACGCCGGGGCCGACAGCTCCGGGTCCGCCGCCACCTGCTTCCAGTGGTCCGCCTCCGCCTGCGCTTGGCTGTGCTTCTCCTGCGGCGACAGGACCGGCGCCGTGGTCTGGTCCTTGCCCTGCGGCTTCGCGCTCTTGCTGCTTGGCGGCTTCGAGCTTTTCTTCGGTCGCGGCGATGCCATTGGCGATCTCCTGGGGGACGTCGGCCTTGTGAGCCTCGCGCTCCGCCTTGATGCGGTCGGCGACCGGGCCAGCCTCGGCCGGCGCGGTCTCATCGGCGTCGGTTCTATGGATGGCGGCGAGCGCGCGCCCGCGCTCCGCCTC
>CAYWNY010000305.1:0-2904 GCA_964459765.1 uncultured Hyphomicrobiales bacterium
TGCGCGAGGCTAACCATGCCGCCGTAGCCGCCAAGGAACATCAGCGACAGCGCGATGATGCCGAGAATCATTCCCCAGCCGAACACCTGCACCAGAATGAAATCGCTGGCTACCGTCGGCAGGAACACCAGCAATACGCCGAGGATCAGAATCGCCGCATGCCGCGAGATCCAGCGTGACAGCGCACCCGTGCGCTGCAGATCCTGCGCGGTAAGCGGAGCAACGCCGGTGGTCTGCAGCAGCGCCATCAGCGTCTTCCCAACAGTCCTTGCGGACGAATGGCGAGCACGATGACCATGATCACGAAAGTCAGAACCGTCGCGTAGTTCTGGAAGTAAGTTTGGCCGAATTGTTCGGCGCAGCCGATGATGATGGCGCCGAGCGCCGCGCCGGGAATCGATCCCATGCCGCCGACAATGACCACCTGCAGCGACGCCAGCAGAAAGTGCGAGTCGTCGCCGAGCGACAGCGATTGAAAGGTGCCGCCGACGATGCCGGCCATGCCGGCGAGGCCGGCGCCGAAGGCAAACACCAGGACGAACAACAGCTGCACCCGGTAGCCCAGCACAGACAACATGTCGCGGTCGTCGACGCCGGCGCGGACCATCACGCCGACCCGCGTGCGGTTGAGCGCAAGCCACATGCCGATGCCGATTGCGACCGCCGCGGCGAAAATGGCGAGCCGCACCAGCGGATATTGCAGAAAGACGGTTTCGCCGTTCGATTTGACGGCAACGACGATCGGCGTCGCAACCGGGCCGAGCAGATAATCAGGCGTATCGATCTGAATGGCGTTGCCGCCCCAAATCCACACCATCAGATCGGAAAAGATGATCGACAGACCGAGCGTCACCAAAGTCTGCCGCAAATCCTGCCCCTCCATCCGCCGAAAGATGAAGAACTGCATGGCGACGCCGACGATGGCGCAGCAAACGAAAGCGACCACGTAGCTGAACAGCCACGAGTCGGTCCATTGCGTGGCCTCGTAGCCCATATAGCCGCCGAACAGATAGAGCGAGCCGTGCGCAAGATTGACGTTGCGCATCAGGCCGAAGATTAGCGTAAAGCCCGTGGCAACCAGAAAATAGAGGCCGCCGAGCGTGATGCCGTTGAGGATGGCGTTGATGAACAGCCGCTTCTTGCCGAACACATCCTCGAAGCCGGCCGGCCACGGCGCGAGCACGAGCCACAGTGCAAAAATCATCACGACCGCGATGATCAGCGCCCAGATGGGATGACGGCCGATCCAGCGTCCGAACGCGTCGCCGCTTCCGGTGCCGTCGGCCGGCCCTTCGTTGCCGAATGCCGTGGCCAAACTTCTTTCCTCCCGCATTTTGCGGGAAACCTAGCCGAGCGCGGACGCGCCGGCATGCTCGCTAGTCTGATTTTCGCGCGGGCCGCTGCCCGCCCTAGTCGCTGACGACCCGGGCGACGGAGCGGTATTGCGTCGGCGCAATCCCGACATGGGCGGAAAAGAAATGGGTGAAATGGCTTTGCGAGGAAAATCCGAGCTCATAGCCGATGTCGGTGACCGAATCCTGCGATGCCATCAAGCGATCCAGCGCCCGCTCGATCCGCATGGTGTTGGCGTAAAGCGCGGGCGTAACGCCGGTGTTCTCGCGAAAAAGCTTAAAGAAATGCGGCCGGGAAAGTCCGGCATCGCGCGCCACGGCATCAAGCTCGATACCTTGGGCAAGACCATCGTCGAGCAGGCGGAGCGATTTGCGCACGCGAAAGTCGACCGGCGACGGTATTGGCGGCCGAGTGGGGAGACCGGTCCGGCGGCCCCTGGCCCATGACTCATCAAAGCTCGCATCGAACAACTGGTTGAGATAGCGGTGCACGATGCGATAACTGGCCGTCGTCACGAGCGAATGGGCGAGGCTCGCGCAGATCGAGCGCAACGTTGTGCCGACGCGGATCGCGTTCGAGCCGAACCGCAAACTTCCGCGTCCTTCCTGATCGCGGTCGAGCCAGCGGTCGCAAATATAGGCGACCAAATAAACCGAAGGCTTCTCCGTCGAACAAGGTTGAAAAGAATGGGGCTGCCAAGGATTTATGGCGACCCCCATGGCCTCATCCATCGGGTATGCGATATTCGAGACTGTTACGATCGCCGGCGGGCCGGCGAGGAGAAAGGTCAGATGACCTTCGCGATGCGCATGGGTGCGCATTGGCTTGTCCAGCCGGTACACGGTTACCCGGCCAAACGCCCCATGACAGACCGCCAACGCGGTACTCATGCCACGCCTCCCAACGTGCAGGTTATTGTTTTTTTAGATTAAACGACGGCCGGGTCGGATTGACAAGTGGGCGCCAGAAGGTTGGCTGGGGGGCCAAGCGTACCTGGCGAACGGCGATTTCTCTGAAAAATCAGACTAGCAGACACGGTTCTGCGCCGCGCTTTGGCCGCTCGCAGGCTTGTCGCATCCCACCGCCGGCTGTTACGGTTTTAAAGTCGGCTGAGGCATGGGGCGACGGCCCCTGACCATAAGCTTTAAGCACTTTCGGCCGGCACACGACGCCGCATTCGCGGTGCTCGGAAACAGGAGGAACCTCATGCGCAAGGGCTTACTATTGGCGACCGTGGCGGGTTTTGCCGCGCTCGTCGGAACTGGGTCGGTCAACGCCGCCGACAAGGTTAAGATCGGCGTCACCGCGACATTGGAAGGCACGTACACCGTTCTCGGCGAGGACGGCATGCGCGGCTACGATCTCGCGGTGGAAGCGCGCGGCGGCAAAGTCGCCGGCAAAGAGATCGAGACCATCGTCGGTGCGACGGATGCAAGTCCGGATTCTGCCGTTCGCGCCGCCAAGAAGCTCGTCGAGCAGGACAAGGTCGACATTCTAATTTCGCCGCTGTCCGGCTCGGAAGGCATCGCGATCCGCGATTACTCGAAGACC
>CAYWNY010000306.1:0-2855 GCA_964459765.1 uncultured Hyphomicrobiales bacterium
GGCCGGCGAACGAGGCGTCGCCGTGGATCAGGAGCGGCATCACCATGGTGCGGTCGCCACGCGTCGCACCGAGCTGATCCTGTTTGGCGCGCACCTTGCCGAGCACCACCGGATCGACGATTTCGAGATGCGACGGATTGGCGGTAAGCGACAAATGCACCTTGTTTTGATCGAACTCGCGGTCCGACGAGGCGCCGAGGTGATATTTCACGTCGCCCGAGCCTTCGATTTCGTTCGGCGTCGATGAGCCGCCTTTGAATTCGTGAAAGATGGCGCGGTGCGGCTTGCCCATGACCTGCGCCAGCACATTGAGCCGGCCGCGGTGCGCCATGCCGATGACGATCTGCTGCACGCCGAGAGCGCCGCCGCGCTTGATGATCTGCTCGAGCGCCGGGATCATCGACTCACCGCCGTCGAGGCCGAAGCGCTTGGTACCGGTGAACTTAAGGTCGGCGAACTTTTCGAAGCCCTCGGCCTCGACAAGCTTGTTGAGGATGGCGCGCTTGCCCTCGCGGGTAAACGCGATCTCCTTGTCCGGACCTTCGATGCGTTCCTGGATCCAGCCCTTTTGCGCGCCGTCGGAGATGTGCAGGAATTCAACACCCAAGGTCTGGCAATAAGTGCGGCGCAGGATGGCGACGATCTGGCGGATGGTGCCGAATTCGAGACCGAGCACCTTGTCGAGAAAGATCGGCCGGTCGAGGTCGGCGGCGGTGAAGCCGTAAGCGGAAGGATCGAGCTCCTCCTCTTTCGGCTGCTCCTGCAACCCCAGCGGGTCGAGATTGGCGTGGAAATGTCCGCGCGCGCGGTAGGCGCGAATGAGCATCAGCGCGCGTATCGAGTCGCGGGTGGCGCGCTCGACGTCGGCGTTGGTGATATCCACGCCCTTGGCTTGCGCCTTGGCCTTGACCTTCTCGCCGATGGCCTTGCCGGTTTCGACCCAGTCGCCGTCGAGCGCCGAGATTAGTTCGTTGCGCTCGGGCCGCGGCCAATCCTGTCGCTGCCACGACGGGCCGCGGGCGTTTTCGGCGACGTCGCGCGCATCGTCCTTCAAGCTTTGAAAGAATGACTGCCACTCGGTATCGACCGATTTCGGGTCGACCTCGTAGCGCGCGTAAAGATCGTCGATATACGACGCGTTGGCGCCGTAGAGGAACGATGTGAGGGCAAAGGTGGCGTTCGCATCCTGGCGAGACATGAGCGGATTCCGAGCTAGCGAAGGGAAGATTAAACGCCCTTACGGACGGTGACCAACGAGCCCAGCCCGGCGCAGGGCGATTCCTTGTACCCTATTTAAGCGCTCTGCGTCCGAACGAAAGACGCTAGAGATGAATCCTATTTCACTATTTCAGCGAGTGTTTTCCCGAGCCGGGCGGGCGACGCCGAGACCTTGATACCGGCCGCCTCCATGGCGGCGATCTTGGATTCCGCATCGCCCTTGCCGCCTGCGATAATCGCACCGGCGTGGCCCATGCGGCGTCCGGGCGGCGCCGTGCGCCCGGCGATGAAGCCGACCACCGGTTTCTTGCGCCCGCGTTTGGCCTCATCAGCGAGAAATTGCGCGGCATCTTCTTCCGAAGAGCCGCCGATTTCGCCGATCATGACAATCGCTTCGGTCGCCTTGTCGGCCAGAAACATTTCCAGAATGGCGATGAAATCCGTACCCTTCACCGGATCGCCGCCGATACCGACGGCACTGGTCTGACCGAAACCCTCCTGGGTCGTCTGGAATACCGCCTCGTACGTGAGCGTTCCCGAACGCGACACGATCCCGACCCTGCCGGGCTTGAAGATGCTGCCGGGCATGATGCCGATCTTGCATTCGCCGGCGGTCATCACACCAGGGCAATTCGGCCCGATCAGAAGCGACTCGGAACCGGATAGCGAGCGCTTCACTTTCACCATGTCGAGCACGGGAATGCCCTCGGTGATGCAGACGATCAGCGGGATTTCGGCGTCGATGGCTTCGCAGATCGCGTCCGCGGCGCCCGGTGGCGGCACGTAGATCACGGTCGCATCGCAGCCGGTCTTCTCGCGCGCCTCCGCCACCGTGTCGAACACCGGCAGATTGAGATGCGTCGTGCCGCCTTTGCCCGGCGAAGTACCGCCGACCATTTTGGTGCCGTAGGCGATCGCCTGCTCGGAATGAAAGGTGCCGTTCTTGCCGGTAAATCCCTGGCAAATGACCTTGGTGTTGCTGTCGATGAGAATGGACATGGCTCAGCGGCTCGAATCTTTGTGATAAATCAGCGCGAGGTAAAGGCCCGGGATACGCATTGGTGCCCCGTCGGCCAATGTCAGCGTCGTGCCGTCGCCGTAATTCCAGGAGGTCAGCCGCTGCGTGCCGTCGGGCGACGAACCTTCGCGCGTCGGCGCCGGAAGTTTCAGTGCCGCGATGAGCGCCTGCTTGACGCTTTCGCCGTCGATGCTTTCGACACCGATGCCGCAAGAGGAGGCTTCGCTTGCCGGCCCCCGCGCTTCGGCGGCGATGAGTTCGAGCGACACGCCGCCATCAAGCGTCACCAGCCAGGACTTCGAATGTGCGGATTGCCCCGGCTGAGCCGGCGCATTCACATCTTTGCGAACGGGAAATTTCATGCCGGTCGCCTTGGCGTCGATCGCTGCGAAATCCGGAGGTCCCGGCAGACAGTACGTCGAAAACACATTCACCGCCGCAGCGCCGCGTTCGTCTGCGTGAGCCATCCCGGCGCATATAAGACCAACAAACATGGCGAACGACCGCTTCATCCACCCTGCCTGACCGCCTTGACGATTTTCTGCGCGGCATCGTCGAGATCGTCGGCGGCAATGACGTTGAGGCCGGACTTTTTCAGGATCTCCTTCCCGAGTTCGAC
>CAYWNY010000307.1:0-2814 GCA_964459765.1 uncultured Hyphomicrobiales bacterium
TGCTCGATGTGTCTTGCGATGAACCCGGACAAGCTCGCGCCCGGCGAACGCTGTGCCTCGACCTCAAACCGCAATTTCGAAGGCCGGCAAGGCTACAAGGGCCGCACGCATCTGGTGTCGCCGGCCATGGCCGCCGCCGCCGCCGTCGCCGGTCACTTTGTCGACGTGCGGGAGTGGTCCTGATCGCCGTCGCTTTGCGGCGGCGTTGCAACGTCGTCCATGTGATGGGTATGCCGGATGTGGCGCGGCGGATGAAACCGGTACCTCTGAGCGGGCGGGTAATAGTAATCGGGCGCTTGAATAATTTCTCCCCCCATTGCTTGCCCCGATGACGGTCTAAGCAGGGTCAGCATCAATGCTAGACCGAAGATCGGCAGCAGCCATTTCATCGCTGTTGTCCTCCTAACCCCGCTCCCACCAGCAATGCTTTTCTGGAAACAGCACGGTCCCGCTCGGCCGGTATTGAACAACATACCAGCTCGCACAGCGGCGATGGACGGGTGGAAGTGCGCGCGGAGTGACCTCGATGCGCGGATGCGCGGGCGGCGGGGTTTGCGCCGCGACGGGTAGCACCGCGGCTAAGAGCGCCACGACAGCGCAGAGCGCGACAAAAGGCTTCACCGACATCATTTCCACCATACTGTAATAACTCCCCCTGGAGGGGGGAGGGTTCGAAACAACGCGAGTTGCTATACAACACAATTATGGCCGATCTCGCATCCGATCCGCTCGGCTGGCGGTCGCTCAAAGCGCCCTCGCTTGCCGAGCTTGAGCTTCTCGCCACCGAGGCCTTGCGCCGCCTGCCGCGCAAATTTCGCGATTTGTGCGCCGACGTGGTCGTCCAGGTCGACGATTTCCCGGCCGAGGAAGTGCTCGATTACATGAGCGCGGAAACCGAATTCGATCTGCTCGGCTTGTTCCAGGGCGTGGGCTTGCCGTTCCGCGCCGAGAGCGAGCCGATGCAGATGCCGAATATGATCTGGCTTTACCGCCGCCCGATCCTCGATTACTGGGCCGAACACGACGAAACGCTCGGCGCCATCGTCACGCATGTGCTGGTGCATGAGATCGGCCATCATTTTGGCTTGTCTGATGCCGATATGGCGACGATCGAAGCCGAGGCGGGCGAGCCGGGAGATAACGCGTCGTGAAGACGCCCGCCGCGCGTCGGCGCTGAACAAGGTTTGGGCGCTGAACAAAGTTTGTTGGTGGTGATAGAACGCTTTCCGGCAACGAGGCTCCGGTTTGGCCGCGCATCAGGAGTGAATTGCCATGCTCGTGACCGTCTTTCGTTCCCGCTTGAAGCCCGGCGTGCGCGATGAATACGTTGCACTCGTGGATCGCATGAACGAGCTTGCCCGCACTATGCCCGGCTATATCTCGCACAAAGGATTCTTTGCCGACGATGGCGAGCGCGTCACCATCGTCGAGTTCGAGCATGAAGAGGGCTTGCGCGCCTGGCGCACCAACCCGGAACATCTTGCAGCGCAAAAGCTGGCACGGCAGAAATATTATAGCGAGTATCACGTGCAGGTCTGCACGCTTAACCGCGAGTCGAAGTTCAAGGCGGAAGCGGCGGTTGCGGCGGCACAGGGTTGACCCGCCGCCCGCGGCGCGCCATTTAGCTTCTTGAGTTGCGCATGATCTTTTCGGAAAACCAGTTTCCACTTTTCCGGATCATGCGCTAGGCGTCCGCTTCGCATCCGGACTGACACGTTAGAAAGCGATCATGGAAAAGTTCACCGTCCTTGAAGGCGTCGCCGCACCGTTAAAGATGATCAATGTCGACACCGACATGATCATTCCCAAGCAATATCTGAAAACCATCAAGCGCACCGGCCTCGGCAAAGGCCTGTTTTCGGAAAGGCGCTATCGCGACGATGGCAGCGACGATCCGGATTTCGTGCTCAACAAGCCGGCCTATCGCAAGGCCAAGATTCTGGTCGCCGGCGACAATTTCGGCTGCGGCTCTTCGCGCGAACACGCCCCGTGGGCGCTCAAGGATTTCGGCATCACCTGCGTGATCTCGACGTCGTTCGGTGACATTTTCTACAACAACTCCTTCAAGAACGGCATCCTCCCGGTGCAAGTGTCGCCCGAGGACCTAGGGAAGCTGTTCGACGACGCCGAGCGCGGCGCCAATGCCACCCTGACCGTCGATCTGGAAAAGCAGGAAATCCGCGGCCCCGATGGCGGCGTGGTGAAGTTCGAGATCGACGCTCACCGCAAGCATTGCCTGCTCAACGGCCTCGACGATATCGGGCTGACCATGGTCAAGCAGGACAAGATCGGCGGCTACGAAGACAAGGCCAAGGCGGCGCGGCCTTGGGTTTGAGGCCGAGCGACCGTAATGACCGCCGCCATCGCCGTCTCGCATCTTGAAAAGACCTATGCCGGCGGTTTCCGCGCCCTCAAGGACATCAATCTCGACATCCGCCACGGCGAGATCTTCGCGCTGCTCGGGCCCAACGGCGCCGGCAAGACGACGCTGATTTCGATCATCTGCGGCCTCGTCAATCCGTCCCGCGGCACCGTCACTGTCGACGGCAATGACATCATCAAGGACTACCGCACGACCCGTTCGCTGATCGGGCTGGTCCCGCAGGAGCTCGCCACCGACATTTTCTCGTCGGTGTGGTCCACGGTGTCCTTCAGCCGCGGACTGTTCGGCAAGCCGGCTTACCCCGCGTACATTCAGAAAGTGCTTAAAGACCTTTCGCTGTGGGATAAGAAGGACAACAAGATCGCCACCTTGTCCGGCGGCATGAAACGCCGCGTCATGATCGCCAAGGCGCTCGCGCACGAGCCGCGCAT
>CAYWNY010000308.1:0-2784 GCA_964459765.1 uncultured Hyphomicrobiales bacterium
AGCCGTCGAGGATGAAGCCCTTGCGCGCGTCCGGCTCAGCGATGCGCTGCTCGACAATGGAGACGACGATCTCGTCGGGGCAAAGCGCGCCGCGCGCCATGATGTCGCCGACCTTAAGGCCGAGCGACGTGCCGGCCTTGACGGCTGCGCGCAACATATCGCCGGTCGAGAGTTGAACTATTCCGTACTTGGCGACGAGCTGCTGGGCTTGCGTTCCCTTGCCCGCCCCCGGCGGGCCCAGCAAGATCAATCTCATCTCCGGCGTCCCCTCAGTTTCGATCTTTTTATCAAGCCTTCGTATTGATGCGCCAGCAGATAGCCTTGCACCTGCGCAACCGTATCCATGGTGACACTGACTACGATCAAAAGCGAGGTGCCGCCGAAATAGAACGGTACCGCCGCATACGAGATCAGCATTTCCGGAAACAGGCACACCACCGCCAGATAGGCGGCGCCGATCACGGTGATCCGGGTGAGCACGTAATCGATATACTCAGCCGTGCGCTCGCCCGGCCGGATACCGGGAATGAAGCCGCCGTGCTTTTTCAGGTTGTCGGCGGTCTCGGTCGGGTTGAACACGATCGCGGTATAGAAGAACGCGAAGAACACGATCAGCGCGACGTAGAGCGCGAGAAACAACGGCCGCCCATGCGCGAGCTGGGTGGTGATCAGGGTGAGCCATTCGGGCCCCTGGCCAGCGGTGAAGTTGGCGACCGTGGTCGGCAACAACAACAGCGAGGACGCGAAAATCGGCGGGATCACGCCCGAGGTGTTGAGCTTGAGCGGCAGATGCGAGGATTGCCCCTCGAGCATTTTGTTGCCGATCTGGCGCTTGGGATACTGGATCAGGAGCCGGCGCTGCGCCCGTTCCATGAAGACGATGAAGGCGATGACGGCGACCACCATCACCAGCACGATGAGAATGAGCCCGGTCGAGAGCGCGCCCTGGCGGCCGAGTTCGAGCGTGCCGGCGATCGCCGACGGCAATTGCGCCACGATCCCGGACATGATGATCAGCGAGGTGCCGTTGCCGATGCCCCGCTGGGTGATTTGCTCGCCAAGCCACATCAGAAACATGGTGCCGCCGGTGAGCGTGATCACGGTCGAGACGCGGAAGAACAGGCCCGGATCGGTGACGACGTTGGGGGCGCCCTCGAGCCCGACCGAAATGCCGTAGGCCTGGAAGGCGGCGAGCACCACGGTGAGGTAGCGCGTATATTGGTTGATGATCTTGCGGCCCTGCTCGCCTTCTTTCTTGAGCGCTTCCAGCGTCGGCGACACCGTCGTCATCAGCTGAATGATGATCGATGCCGAGATGTAGGGCATGATGTTGAGCGCAAAGATCGCCATGCGGTGAATGCCGCCGCCGGCGAACATATTGAACATGCCGAGAATGCCCCCGGCCTGGGAATTGAAAATCTGATTCCAAGCGTTGGGGTCGATGCCCGGCAGCGGGATGTAGGTGCCGAGCCGGTAGACGAGCAACGCGCCGAGCGTGAACCAGATGCGCTTCTTGAGTTCCTCGGCCTTGGCGAGAGCGCCGAAATTCAGATTCGCCGCCAGTTGTTCCGCTGCAGAGACCATCCGCCCGCTGCTCCGTGTATCGAAAGACCCGCTCCGAGGCCGTCGGGGTCCAATATGGGGATCAGGCCGCCTGTTCGCTCGCCTCACGCTTCGGCGCGAGCAGCTCGACGCTACCGCCTGCCTTCTCGACCGCGGCGATGGCCGATTTCGACGCGCCGTAGACCGCAACGGTGATCTTGGCCTTGAGTTCGCCGCTGCCGAGAAGCCGCACGCCATCCTTGGCCCGCCGCAGGATCCCGGCTTTGACCAGTGCCGCAGCGTCGATCCTGCCGGCAGCGTCGAGTTTGCCGGCGTCGATCGCTTCCTGCACGCGGCCGAGGTTGACTTCGTTGAGCTTGAGCGCGAACGCGGTGTTCTTGAACCCGCGCTTGGGCAGGCGCCGATGCAGCGGCATTTGGCCGCCTTCGAAGCCTTTGATGCGAACGCCGGAGCGGGCGGTCTGGCCCTTGCCGCCGCGGCCGCCGGTCTTGCCCTTGCCCGAGCCGATGCCGCGCCCAATGCGCTTTCGCGTCTTGCGGGCGCCTGGCCGCCCGGCCAGTTCCTGAAGCTTCATGACGGTTACTCCACCACGCGCACCAAGTGCGCGACCTTGGCGATCATGCCGCGGGTCTGCGGCGTATCGGGCAGTTCGGCAACCCGGCCGATCTTGTTGAGCTTCAAGCCCACCAGCGTCTCGCGCTGGGTGTGCTCGCGGCGCATCGCGCTGCCGGTCTGCTTGACCTTGACCGTCTTGCCGGACGGTTGCTTCGTTGCGTTCATTGCCTGTCCCCTCGTTCGCTTACTCGACCACCGCTTCGGCGTCGGTGTCGCGGCGGCGGGCATGCAGCGCGGAAACCTTCACGTTCCGGCGCGCGGCAACCGTGCGCGGCGAATCCTGGCGCTTAAGCGCGTCGAAGGTGGCGCGCACCACGTTGTAGGGGTTCGACGTGCCGAGCGATTTCGCCACGACGTCCTGCATGCCGAGCGTCTCGAACACCGCGCGCATCGGGCCGCCGGCGATGATGCCGGTGCCGGGCGGGGCGGCGCGCAAGAACACCTTGCCGGCGCCGTGACGACCGGAGACGTCGTGATGGAGCGTGCGGCCCTCGCGCAGCGGCACCCGCGTCAGCGAGCGCTTGGCGGCGTCGGTCGCCTTGCGGATCGCTTCCGGCACTTCGCGCGCCTTGCCGTGGCCGAAGCCGACGCGGCCCTTCTGATCGC
>CAYWNY010000309.1:0-2783 GCA_964459765.1 uncultured Hyphomicrobiales bacterium
CGTGCTCGCGGCCGGCGCTACGCCGGACCGCATCTCCTACGGCAACACGATCAAGAAGGAGACCGAGATCGCCGCCGCCTTTGCGCTCGGCATCACGCTCTTTGCGGTCGATTGCGAAGCCGAGGTGGAAAAGGTGGCGCGCGCGGCGCCGGGCAGCCGGGTGATCTGCCGCATCCTGTGCGACGGCGCCGGCGCGGAATGGCCGCTGTCGCGCAAATTCGGCTGCGAGCCGGTTTATGCCGCCGACATCCTCGAGCATGCGCATAAGCTCGGACTTGCCGCCCACGGCGTGTCGTTCCATGTCGGCTCCCAGCAGCACAACGTCGAGGCTTGGGACCGGGCGCTGGCGTCGACCGCCGCGGTGTTCCGCTCCTGCGCGGAACGCGGCATCACGCTCTCGATCGTCAATCTCGGCGGCGGCTTTCCGGCGCGCTACGTGCGCAAGACGCCCAAGCTTGAATCCTACGGCAAGGCGATCTTCCGGTCGCTGCGCAAGCATTTCGGCAACAATCTGCCGAACACCATCGTCGAACCCGGCCGCGGTCTGGTCGGCAACGCCGGCATGATCGAGGCCGAGGTGGTGTTGATCGCCAAGCGGTCGCCCGAGGACGAGGTGCGCTGGGTTTATCTCGATATAGGCAAGTTCCACGGGCTCGCCGAAACCATCGGCGAATCGATCCGCTATCCGATCCGGACGCCTAAGGATCGCGACGAGACGGCGCCGTGCATCATCGCCGGGCCGACCTGCGACTCGGTCGACGTGCTCTACGAGAAGACGCCGTATCCGCTGCCGGTCTCGCTCGCCATCGGCGACAAGGTGTTGATCGAGGCGACCGGCGCTTACACGACGACCTATTCCTCGGTGGGCTTCAACGGCTACCCGCCGCTGCGGCAATACGTGATCTGAGCCTTTTTCTTTCAGGACAAAGGGCTTTTATTTCGGCTGCACATTCGGATTGCCGCGCGGGCTGCTGGGCGGCGGGATGATCGGTGTGTTGCCCTCTTTCGGCGGCGTTGGCGCTTTCATGGCTGGATCGACGTCGGGAGGGCAAATGACGCCCTGGGTCTGGTCAAGCTTTTCGCTCAGCGTCTGATTTTCCTTTTCCCGCGGCGTGCACCCGTTGGTGTCGGCCGCCTGCGCCGCAACGACGAAGCCGCAGAGGGAAAGCGCCAATGCCGCGGTGCTGATTTTGAACCTGTCCATCACCCAACAACGACCGCGGGCAGTACGCGGTTCCATCGGAACCCGATGCTTCAGATTGCCACCCACTCGATGTGGGCCTTGATCGCCTGGCGCGCCTCATCGATCCAGCCATGCGGCCGCGCTTTTTCGATCATGGTTGAGAGATTCTGCTGCCAGGCCGCATCGTGCTCCATGCCCGGCCAGCGGCGCAGCGCGTCTTGAAAGATCCAGGCGGTATCGGCGTCGGGCAATTCCGCCTTGCCGGAGAGCGCTTTGCGGACCGCGTCGAGTTCCTCACGGCCACCTTCGACTGCGAGCTTGAAGGCGCGAAAATTTTGCCGGTCTTCGAAGCTAAGTTCGCCGGCCGCGGTGAGCTTCAAATACAAAGGCGCCTCCTGTCCCAATTTGCCGATCAGGCGAGATCCAAGATGCCCGCATCGCCGTCTTCGGTGCCGAAGGCGAAGACTTTGCCGTCGCTGCTCCAGGCAAGTGCGCTGACCGGCGCCGGCCCGGGTTTCTTGGCCAGGATTTCGGCACCGTCGTCGATGCGGACAAACAGGATCATGCCGTCGCCGTAACCCGCCGCCACGATCTCCTGACGCAGATGACAAGCGACGGCGGTGACGCGGTTCTGCGATGGCGATAGTACCCGCGGCTCCTTGCCCATCGGGCCGTCCTTGCCCTGGAACGGCCACAAGATGAGTTGCGCGGAGCCCGAGGTCGCGAGCCAATGCCCCCCGACGGTCCAGCCGAGCGAGGTCACACGCGCCGTGTAGCCCGACATGCGCATATGCTTGGCGTCGGTGAGACGCCAGCCGTGCAGCATCGGCTCTTGCATGGCGGTGACCAGAAAGCGCCCGTCGGGGCTGATGGTCGCGGAAAGATGCGACCCTTTCCATTCCAGCGTCTCCGGCGTCGCCTGCGGCGCGTTGGGGAACCACAAGGTGGCGCCGTTGTAATGCGCGACCGCAAGCCGGAAGCCTTTGGGCAGAAAGGCTAGCCCGCCGACGGTCGACGGCGCCTCGAATTGGCGCAGCTCCTTGGCTTGGACATAAGCCGTCTTGCCGGCCGACCAGGCGACCGCGCCGTCGGATGCCAGCGCGACGTGATCGATCCAGCGGTGCTTGGCGTCGGCGGCAAGTGTGATGGCGTGGCCCGCGGCGTCGGTCGCGACAACTTTGCCGTCGTCGCCGCCGCTGATGACGCGCTTGCCGTCGGCGGCGGTCGCCAGGATAGCTCCGCCATGGACCACGACGCGCCGCGGCTCGCCTTTAGGCTCGACTAGCAGTAAGGCTTCGTCGCCGAGCACGAACACGGCGGTTTGGCCGAGAAAGTGCGCGGCCACGACGCTCGTGCCGGCGGCAACCGGATGCGTGCGGTCGGTGACGGAAACCGTGTCAGCGCGGGGATCAGTCACTTTACGAAAATCACGCGATGCAAGTCTCAAAGCCCTGCCGGATCGCCTCTTCAGGCAGGTTGCGGCCGATGAACACGAGGCGGCTGTCGCGCTTCTCGTCCTTGTTCCACGGCCGCTGGTGATCGCCGTCGAGAATCATGTGCACGCCCTGGAAGACAAAACGGTCGTCGTCGTTCTTGAACG
>CAYWNY010000310.1:0-2759 GCA_964459765.1 uncultured Hyphomicrobiales bacterium
AACCGGGATGCGAATGTTAGAATCGGACCACTAGGGCGCGGGACAGACTACGCACGACACAGGACAGGACGCAGAATTATCGACTATCATCCATCCTCTGTCGTCCATCATCCGTCGTCCGAAACATGCTTTCGCGTCTCTCCATCCGCGACATCGTCCTGATCGATCGCCTGGACATCGATTTCGGCGGCGGTCTTGCCGCGCTTACCGGCGAGACCGGCGCCGGCAAATCGATCCTGCTCGACGCGTTTGCGCTGGCGCTCGGCGCCCGCGGCGAGGCGGCGCTCGTGCGCGAAGGCGCCGAGCAGGGGCAGGTCACCGCCGCCTTCGACATCGGCAAAAAACATCCGGTGCGCCGGCTTCTCGTCGCCAACGATCTTGCCGCTGACGATGCGGCCAACGACGAACTGATCGTGCGCCGCGTTCAATTCGCCGATGGCCGCACCCGCGCTTTCGTCAACGATCAGCCGGTCAGCGTACAGGTGCTGCGCGCGCTCGGCGCGGCGCTGGTGGAAATTCACGGTCAGCACGACGATCGCGCCTTTGTCGACGCCGCGACGCACCGCGCGCTGCTCGATGCGTTCGGCGGCCTTGAGGCCGATGCCGCCGAGGTCGGCCGGCTCTGGCATGAGCGGCGCGCGCGCGAAGCGGCGGTCGAGGACCATCGCGCCGGCGTCGAGCGTGCCCATCGCGAGGCGGAGTGGTTGCGGCATGCGGTCGACGAGCTTTCGCGGCTGGCGCCGCAGACCGGCGAGGAGACGTCGCTCGCCGAACGGCGCGCCGCCATGATGCAGGCGGAAAAGGCCGCCGAAGACTTAAGGCTGACGCACGAGACGCTCGGCGGGCCGCAATCGGCCGTGCCGCCGCTGTCGGCCGCGGTGCGGCGGCTCGAACGCCGCGCCGCGCAGGCGCCGGCGCTGATCGAGCCGGTGGTGAAGGCGATCGACGCGGCGCTCAATGCGCTCGACGAAGCCCGGCTTCATCTTGAAAACGCGCTGCGGGTGGCCGACTTCGATCCGAACGAGCTCGAGCGCATCGAGGAGCGGTTGTTCGCGCTTCGGGCGGCGGGCCGCAAATACAATGCGCCGGTCGACGAGCTTGCGGCGCTGGCGCACCGCTACGAAAACGACTTGGCGCTGATCGATGCCGGCGCCGAGCGACTCGCCGCGCTGGAGAAGGAAGCGCGCGAGGCGGTCGCGCGCTATCGCGAGGCGGCGCAGGCGCTGTCGGCGTCGCGCCGCGCTGCCGCGCAAAAGCTCGACAAGGCGGTCAATGCCGAGCTTAAGCCGCTCAAGCTCGAACGCGCGCAATTCTCGACCCAGGTCGAGAGCGAAGGCGAGGGGCCTGACGGTCTCGACCGCGTCGAATTCTGGGTGCGCACCAATCCCGGCACGCGGCCGGGCCCGCTGATGAAGGTCGCCTCCGGCGGCGAGCTCGCGCGTTTTCTCCTCGCGCTCAAAGTGGTGCTGGCCGATCGCGGCTCGGCGCCGACGCTGATCTTCGACGAGATCGATACCGGGGTTGGCGGCGCCACCGCGGACGCGATCGGCATGCGGCTGCTGCGGCTCGCCTCGGGTGTGCAGGTGCTCGCCGTGACGCATGCGCCGCAGGTGGCGGCGCGCGCCGACCGCCACTACCTCATGACCAAGGATGCCCTCGGCAAGGGCAAGCGGGTTGCGACCCGCGTCACCGAACTGGCCGCCGAACGCCGCCGCGAGGAAATCGCGCGCATGCTCGCCGGCGCCGAAATCACCGCGGAAGCGCGCGCCGCCGCCGAACGCTTGATCCGGGCCGCGGGTTGATGTGCCTGCCATGCCGCGCCGCGACAAGACCGAAACGCCCGTCGAAGCGCTGACCGGGAAACAAGCCAAGGCCGAGTATGCTCGGCTTGGGGCGGAAATCGCCGAGCATGACCGGCGCTACTACCAGGAGGATGCGCCGACTGTTTCGGATGCGGCTTATGACGCTCTGCGCCAGCGTTACAATGCGATCGAGGCGCGCTTCCCAAAACTCCGCACGGCGGAAAGCCTCACGCAGCGGGTTGGCGTCGCGCCTTCCGCGCGCTTTGCCAAAGTACGCCACGCGGTGCCGATGCTGTCGCTCGACAACGCCTTCACCGAAGAGGACGTGATCGATTTTGTCGGCCGCATCCGCCGTTTTTTGCGGCTTCCCGACGATGAGGAGATCGTGTTTTCGGCCGAGCCGAAGATCGACGGTCTGTCGATGTCGCTGCGCTACGACGGTGGCGCACTCGCGACCGGTGCGACCCGCGGCGACGGCGCCGAAGGCGAAGACGTCACCGCCAACGTCAAAACGCTCGAAGACGTTCCGAAAAAACTCAAAGGCAAAAGCGTGCCGCCGGTCTGCGAAGTGCGCGGCGAAATTTACATGACCAAGCACGCGTTCCTCGCACTCAACAAACGGCAGGCCGAAAACGGCGGCCAGGTGTTCGCCAACCCGCGCAACTCCGCGGCCGGCTCGCTGCGCCAGAAGGACCCCTCGATCACCGCGTCGCGGCCGCTTGGTTTCTTCGCCTACGCCTGGGGTGAGATGAGTGAAATGCCTGCCGATACCCAGTCAGGCATGATCAAATGGTTCGCCTCCTGCGGCTTCAAGACCAATCCGCTGACCAAAATGTGCCGCTCGGTTGATCAATTGCTTAAATTCCACCGCGAGATCGAGGCGCAGCGCGCCACGCTCGATTACGATATCGACGGCGTGGTCTACAAAGTCGACCGCCTCGACTGGCAGGAGCGGCT
>CAYWNY010000311.1:0-2732 GCA_964459765.1 uncultured Hyphomicrobiales bacterium
TTGACGCCACGAGCATCAGATCGACTTTGTTGGAGACGATCAGCTCTTTGGCGACTTCGGCGGCGCGGTTCGGATTGGACTGACTGTCCTTGACGATGACTTCGACCGGCAGCGTCGAACTGCCGACTTTGATGCCGCCTTTGGTCGCCTCTTTGAAACTGCCGATGATGAAGTTGTCGGCCTCGGAGAAGGCGGCAAGCGGTCCGGTTTGCGGACTGACGTAGCCGATCTTGACGGTCGCGGCGGCATGCACCGCCGGCGCAAAGACTGAACCGGTCGCCAGCGCCGCACCGGTGGCCGCCGACGCCTTCATGAAGCCGCGCCGGTTCAAGCGAATGATGTTTGATGCTTTCCCCATGTCGTCCTCCCTGTCCGATCGGCGCTGCCGCCCGGAATCGGGCCGCGCCATTGGCGTTTCATCCCGGCGCGAAATCCGCAACTTGTACTCGTCGGTGCGGTCGATTATTGTTCGATAGTCGAACGGTAGTTCGCGCCGTGGATATTGTTGCCGAGCGGCGAATTTCTGTCAATCGGCACGGCGCTGCCGGGAGATTCAAACGAAGGGCATGCACGCGCGATGGCGCAGGAAATGCTGGAAGAGAAATCGCAAGACAAGGAGTTCATGGCGACGCTTGCCAAAGGCCTTGCGGTTCTGAGTGCGTTCGACAAGCAGCGCCCGGTGATGACGCTCTCGCAGGCGGCGCAGGCAACCGGATTCTCCCGCGCGACCGCGCGGCGCATCTTGCGCACGCTGGCCGAGCTCGGTTACGTGGCGCAGAACGGCCGCGAATTTTCCTTGTCGTCGGGCATCCTCAAGCTCGGCTTCGCTTATCTGGCGACGCAGAACTGGATCGAACAGGCGACACCGCTGATGCGGCAGCTCAGCGAGCAATTTCACGAGTCGTGCTCGGCGGCGATCCTGGAAGGCACCGAAATCGTCTATGTGGCTCGCTTCCCGGCGCGCCGCATCATGTCGGTGACGCTGGCGGTGGGAACGCGGCTGCCGGCGTTTCACACTTCGCTCGGCAGAATTCAGCTCGGCTTTCTGGACGATGCGGAATTTTGGTGCCGATTAAAATCGCTGCGCGTCGAGGCCTATACCCCGTCGACGATCACCGACGTGCAAGCGCTGTATGAGCGGGTGCGCGAAGACCACGCGCAGGGATTCTCCATGGTCGATGAGGAACTCGAGCGCGGCCTGCGCTCGATTGCCGTTCCGGTCGTCGATCGCTCCGGCCAGGCTATTTCCGGACTCAATATCAGCACGCACTCGACGCGCACGACGCGCAACGAAATGCGCGAGCGCTTCCTGCCGCAGTTGCGCGTCGCGGCCGCGCAAATTTCGGCATCGGTGGCCTGAGCTCGCCACTCTCTTGCTCGGACGTCGACGGGCGGTTATCGTTCGCGAAATATCGAAATACCGCACGTCGGTTCGATAATCGAACATTCGCTATTCTTCGCAGTGAGTGGAAGGATAGGACGAGGGATCAAACGCAAGAGGGGTCAAGCGCTATGAGCGTGTCCGAAAAGCAAAACAAGGAAGCCGGCGGCGGTAAATCCGGCAAAGGATCGTCCGCGCCGATCACCCGGCCCCAGAACGGCAGCGAATACCTCGAATCTTTGCGCGATGATCGCACCGTCTATATTTACGGCGAGCGTGTGGAGGACGTGACGACGCACCCGGCGTTCCGCAACACCGCGCGCATGGTAGCGCGGCTGTTCGACGCGCTGCACGACAAAAAGCACGCCGACAAAATTATGGTGCCGACCGACACCGGCAACGGCGGCCAAACCCATGCCTACTTCAAGGCGCCGAAGTCGCTCGACGATTTGTTGATGGGCCGCAGCGCCATTGCCGAATGGGCGCGCATTACCTACGGTTGGCTCGGCCGTTCGCCCGATTACAAGGCCTCGTTCCTGGCGACGCTCGGCGCCAATGCGCAGTTCTACGAACCGTTTTCGGACAACGCCAAGCGCTGGTACAAATACAGTCAGGAACGCGTGCCGTTCGTCAATCACGCCATCATTCACCCGCCGGTCGACCGCGACCGCCCGCCGAGCGAGGTGGCCGACGTTTGCTGCCACGTCGAGAAGGAAACCGACGCCGGCATCGTGGTCTCGGGCGCGAAGGTGGTGGCCACCGGCTCGGTGCTGACCAACTACACTTTCGTTGGGCATCACGGCCTCATTCCGGTGCAGGACAAGAAGTTCGCCGTGGTGTTCATGGTGCCGACCAATCATCCGGGGGTGAAATTCATTTGCCGCACCTCCTACGAGATGACGTCGACGGCAATGGGCAGCCCGTTTGACTATCCGCTGTCGAGCCGCATCGATGAGAACGACGCCGTGTTCATCCTCGACAAGGTGCTGGTGCCCTGGGAGAACGTCTTCGTCTATGGCGACCTGGAGAAGGCGAACAACTTCTTCCCGCGCACCGGATTCTTGCCGCGCTTCGTCGTCCATGGCTGCACGCGGCTTGCGGTCAAACTCGATTTCATTGCCGGGCTCCTGCTCAAAGCGGTCGAAGCTTCCGGCACTAAGGATTACCGCGGCGTGCAGGCGAATGTCGGCGAAGTCATCGCCTGGCGCAATTTGTTCTGGGCGTTGTCGGACGCGATGGTGCGCGATCCAAAACCCTGGATCGACGACTACGTACTGCCGAACATGGATCCGGGCAACGCCTACCAGATCATCGCCACCATGGCCTACACCAAGGTCAAATACATCATCGA
>CAYWNY010000312.1:0-2721 GCA_964459765.1 uncultured Hyphomicrobiales bacterium
CTAAGCCCTCTACCCTAGAGATGGCGCCTGGGACGCGCCACTCACTCATACGTTGATATGAGTGACATCTTCCAAGCGTTGAATAGTCCGGGTTTCCCGGGCTTCGACAGCAAAGCGCGCGCAATTGCCCACGTCCGGTTGCGTGCGCGGGAGCTTTTGATGTTTTAAGCTTGAAGCATCGGCGCGACGAGAAAGGCCCGGCGTGGAAAGCGTGAATGTCGAGATCGAGATTGCCGCGGGAAAGTTGCGCGGCCGGAGGCACAACGGCATTGAAGCGTTTCGCGGCATCCCCTACGCCGCCGCGCCGATAGGGCAGCAGCGCTTCAAGCCGCCGCGGGCGGCGCCAAACTTTACCGGCGTCCGCGACGCCATCGCACCGGGGCCGGTCTGCCCGCAAACGCCGAGCCGTTTGCGTTACGCGATGGGCGATTTTGCCGCGCGGCAGGACAAGGATTGCCTGCACGTCACCGTGTGGACGCCGCAATCCGGAAGCGGACGGCGGCCGGTGCTCGTCTGGCTGCACGGCGGCGCGTATATGAGCGGCGCCGGCGCGATCGACTGGTATTGCGGCGAAACGCTGGCGCGCGAAGGCGACCTGGTCGTGGTCGGCGTCAATTACCGGGTCGGCGCGCTCGGCTTCCTGTGCCGTCCGGACTGGTCGGTCGGAAATCTCGGGCTGCTCGATCAGCAAGCGGCGCTCGAATGGGTGCGCGACAATATCGCCGCATTCGGCGGCGATCCCGGCAACGTCACGTTATGGGGTCAGTCGGCCGGGGCGCAGTCGGCGACCTTTCTGCTGGCGCGGCGCGAGACGCGCAGCTTGTTTCAGCGCGCGATCCTGCAGAGCCCGCCGTTCGGAAGCCTGCCGCGACCGCCGCAGGCGGGCATCGCCGTTGCCGAAGCTTTGGCGCGCGAACTCGGTTTCGACGCGGCGGCCGCAGCGACCGCGCAAAAGTTTGCGGAGGTGCCGCTCGAGAAGTTGTTCGCGGCGCAAGGCGCCGCCGGTGCGCACGCGGCAAAAGACACGCAGCGGGGCGGGCTCCCCTCGCCGCCGTTCTGGCCGGTCGGCGACGGCGTCGTGGTGCCGACGCTCGAAGGTTACGCGGCGGCGATGACGGACGCCGCGCAACACCTCGACGTCATGATCGGCACCACGCGCGAGGAAATGGGCATCTTCTTTGCATCCAATCCGGCGATGCAGACCCTGGAAAAGGCGCCGATACCGGCGAGCGACAATGCGCGGCTGAAAGCGCGCCGGCCGGCGGCGACCGCCGCCGAACTGTTTGCCGACTATTCAACCGAGCAGGTGTTCAGCAACGGCTCGATCGAATGGGCGGTCAATGCGGCGAATGCCGGCCGCCGGGCCTACCTCTATCAATTCGATTGGCCGTCGCCCGACCGCAAGCTTAAGTCGTGCCATTGCCTCGATCTGCCGTTTACGTTCGGCACGCGCGCAGCGTTCGCCGACGCGCCGATGCTGGCGGGCGCCGACACCGGCGACATCGATGCGCTCTCGGCGGTGATGCGCGCGAGCTGGATCGCGTTCGCCAAGAGCGGCGATCCAAACCATGCGCACCTGCCGCATTGGCCGCGCTTCGACGCGCGCCATCGCACCACCATGCATTTCGACACTGTCTGCGCCGCGACCGGCGCCGCGGCCGCCTGAGCAAAGAGAGCACGCATGGCCGAAGCAAGCTTGCAATCGCCGCCGCCCGCCGCCGCGCTGTTCGAGCGCATGGGCGCGCTGCAGTACAAGGTCGTCGTCCTGTGCTTCCTGGCGATCCTATTCGACGGCATCGACACCACCGCGATCGGCGTCGTGGTGCCGGCGCTGTCGCGCAGCTGGAACGTCGCGCCGGCAGCTTTCACCACGGCCTTCCTCGCCACCAATCTGGGCGCGGTCGTCGGCTATCTCGCCTGCGGGCCGCTCGCCGAGCGGATCGGGCGGCGGCGACTGATCATCGCGAGCGTTATCTGGTTCGGCGTGTTCACGTTGCTCACGCCGCTCGCCGGCAACGTGAGCGCGTTATGGATCCTGCGCTTCGTCACCGCGCTCGGGTTGGGCGGCGCCGTGCCGACCGGGATCGCACAGGCCGCTGATTATGCGCCGCTCCGGTTTCGCGACGCGATGACGGTCGCGGTCACAACGGGTCTCGCCGCCGGCGCCATGCTCAGCGGTCTCCTGGGTGCTTCACTCATCGCCAATTTCGGCTGGCAGTCGGTGTTCCTCGCCGGCGGCATCCTGCCACTGCTGCTGACGCCGGCGCTTTGGCTGTGGCTGCCGGACGCGCCCGCTGCGAGCGGTGCCACAACGGCAGCGCCGCTCGAAAAGCCCTGGGACGGTTTTGCGCGATTGCTCGCCCACGAATTCGTCACGCGCACGCTCTTGGTGTGGAGCTATTCGTTCCTGATCTTCACCACCAACTATGCGCTGGTGTCCTGGGTCCCGACGTTGCTGTTGAGCTTCGGCTTTGCGCCGGGCACGGCGCCGATCGGCGTCGCGGCGCTCGGTGTCGGCGGCGTGATTGGCAACGTCGTGCTGATGCTGCTCGCGCCCAAGTTCGGCGCGCGGCGCGTGCTGGTCGTCGTCGGATTGGTCGCCGTCGCCGCGATCGCGACCGTGGCGTGGGCCGACCTGCCGCGCGAATTACTGCTACTGACGCTCGGCGCGATCGGCGCCGGCCTGGTGGCAAGCTCGGTCGGCCAGGCGGCGCTCGCGGT
>CAYWNY010000313.1:0-2704 GCA_964459765.1 uncultured Hyphomicrobiales bacterium
CACCGGAATCACCGTTCGGCGACGATCTCAACCCCTTTTTCGACAGCATCGGCCCGAAGCGGACGCAGCGACTTTCTGTGTCGGCAGCCGACCGCCCGCATCGGAACCGTTCAATCTACGACCTAGCAACAACAGCCCGGCTGGGTATAATTGCAAGCAAGCAACCGTTCGGGATGTTGCTCAATTATGAGACCCTCCCGCTGACAAAAGGGCCGGCGGAGACAGCGCAACTTGCCAGGCAAGATCTTCATCAATTACCGCCGCGGCGATGACCCGGGTCACACCGGCCGTCTATTCGATCACCTGCAAGATTCGTTCGCGGCTGAGCAGCTCTTCCTGGATGTCGACAATATCGCTCCAGGGCTCGATTTCGTTCGCGTGCTTAACGAGCGCGTCGCCGAGTGCGATATCCTGCTCGCCGTTATCGGCAAGAGCTGGATCGAGTCGCGAGACGCGGCGGGGTCTCGGCGGCTCGACGATCCCGACGATTTCGTCCGCATTGAAATCGCCTCCGCGCTCGACCAAGGCAAGCGGGTGATCCCGGTCCTGGTCGGCGACGCGATCATGCCCCGTCCGGAGGAACTGCCTGAAGCGATCCGCCCGTTGGCACGCCGAAACGCGTTTCGGTTGACGCATGAGCGGTTCCGTTCCGACACCCAACGACTGATCAAGGCGCTGGAGCTGGGCCTTGATGAAATCGAGACGCAACAGCAAGCGGTACAAGCTGAAGCCAAACGCCAACGCCGGGAAAAGGAGGCCGAGGAGCAGCGGCGGGCGCTGGAGGCTGAAGCCGCAAGGCGCGCGGAGAAGGAAGCAGCGGCACGAGCACGCGCGACCGAGGAGAAATTATTTGCTTCCGCCAAACGCGCCGGCACTGCTGCAGCGATCGACGCATTTCTTGCCACCCATTCGACCGGCGCATTCACCGACGAAGCGCGCGTTCTCAAAGCCGCACTTCAATCTCGCGAGGGGGACTTTCGCCGGGCAATGGAAAGCAACGATGCGACGGTGCTTCGATCGTTTCTTGCCAGCTATGCCAAAGGCAGTGATGCGGACGCCGTGCGCCTGCGGCTACGGCAGATTGAGCCGCGACAGGGAATGCCTCGGGCTGCGGTCCTCGTCGCCGGCGTGCTAGTTCTCGCCTCCCTAGCCGGTCTCTCTTGGGAGTTGACGAGGCCACCGGCCTCGTCGCCACCGCCGAGCTTGGCCGACACTCGCACAGCACCGACCGTGCAAGCGGCTCCGCCGGCCCAACCGGCCGCCGCAGTCCCGACCGCCAAACCCGCCGACACGACGACGCCGCCACCGCAGGCTGTTGCGCCGCCGCCTATCCCCAGTCCCGATCAGACCGCTTGGGACGTGGTAAAGGATTCCTCAGACGAAAGCGCGCTCAAGCGCTTCATGGCGCAATATCCGGATAGTCCGCTCTACGGCGACGCGCGGGCGCGCGTTGCAGCGCTGGAAGCCGAGCGGGCGGCGCGTCCTCCGCCGCCGTCTCCCGATGAAGTCGCCTGGCAGCTCCTGAAGGACTCATCCGACGACGCGGCGCTGCAACGCTTTATCACGGAATATCCGAAGAGCTCTTTCGTTGCCGATGCGCAAGCACGGACCGCCACGCTGGCGGCGGCAAAACCGCCGCAGCCGAGCGCGGATGAGACGACTTGGGCGTTTTTAAAGGACACGACCGACGCGGCGGCGCTGAAACGGTTTGTCGCGCAATATCCAAACAGCGCCGCGCGCCAAGACGCCGAAGCGCGCATTGCCGCCCTTGAAACGGCCGCTAAGGCCAGCGCGCCCGATCCGCACGAACTGGCACGCTCGCTTCAGCTCGAACTGAAGCGGGTCGGCTGTTTCGACGGAATCGTCAATGGCGAGCTCGATGCTCCCACGAAGGCGGCGTGGCAGCGTTTTGCCAAGTCCACGTCCAGCGCCGCCGACGAGACGACCTTCGACGCCGTCAAAGCTGTGCGCGGCCTCAACAGACGAATCTGCCCGCTGATTTGTCCGGAAGGGCAACGCGCCGACGGCGAGCGATGCGTGGCAATTGCACCGCCGAATCCTGCACCGCCGCCGAAACGCGCTGCGAAGGATGCTGCACCCGCTACCAGCGGGGTCGCGGCTCTTTGCGCCACCTACGTGTATCCAAGAAGACACCCCGAATGCCCCGGCTACGCGGAGCACTATCACCTTGACAAAACAGACACGCATTAGGGGGAATTTTGAACAACACGGAGTTTTCAAGGTCAGGGGCGTGAGCGCTGTCGCGTGTGATGGTGAATATGGCGTCCAGGTCGGCCGCGGCGTTATGGCCGCGGTCTTTGCCGACGGCTTTGTTGGTCAAAACAACACCTATGGCGGAATGGCAAGCATTCGCTTCTACCCGTTGCGACCGATCGCGGCGCTGCCGGATTTTTTAATTGAGAAAGAACTAGCGGCCGGCACCCTAGTAGCGCTGATGAAAAGTTATCCGCTTCCCGAAGCTGGGCTCCACATTGTCCGACCACCGGGACACTACCCCGCGCGAAAGGTCCGGGTCCTTACGGAATTGCTGATGATTGAGCATTTTGGATAATCTAATCGATGGAAGCCCACGTACCTACACGACGAGAGCCACTTTGACCGAGAAGTCACTGCAACAGTTGAAGCGATATCTCCTTGCAGAACCGTCGAAAGCTTTTTCACTGGGGAGCAAAATGCGCACAAT
>CAYWNY010000314.1:0-2685 GCA_964459765.1 uncultured Hyphomicrobiales bacterium
GTGAAGGTGCCGAAGCCGCAATCGGTCGAGGCGACAACCCGCTCGCGGTCGCCGATGGCCGCGACCGCCTCCTCGATCCGCCGCGCCACCACTTCGGGGTGCTCGACGAAGTTGCTGGTACTCTCGACCACGCCGGGGACGAGGATCATGTCTTTCGGGAAGGGCACGCGCTTGAGCGCGGCATATTCATGCGCATGGCGCGGATTCGAGAATTCGATCGATAACGCCCCGACCTTGGCTTGATACAGCGCGGGCAGGATTTTCTCGAGCGCAATGTCGTGGATGTGCGGTCCCTCCCAGTTGCCGTAACAAACGTGCAGCCGCACCCGATCCGCCGGAATGCCGGCAATGCCTTTGTTGATCATCGCCACATGCAGCTCGACCGCTTTGACAAAATCGGCGTCGGATCCGTCGCGATAGAACATGGTGCGGTCCATGGCGAGGTCGGGCGCATCGATTTGCAGCACTAGTCCGGCTCTGTGGATCGCCAAGTATTCGTTCGCCATCTCGCGGGCGATGGCGTCGAGATAGGCTTCGTTGGTGGCGTAGAAGGCGTTCAGCATGGTCGAGGCGATAATCCCCGGCGAGGGCGCGGTCATGAACATCTCGGCGAACGGCTTGCCCTCCCCGGCGATGCGTTTGAAGCGCGCTATCTCGCCCTCGATCTGCGACACATCGTGATAATGCAGCTCGCCGATCGCTTGGGGCGCGTTTTGCTGCCGGCTCACATTCGGAAAGCGCTGCAACGTATAGCTTACCAGTTCCGGAAATTCTTCGAATTCGCGTCCGCGCCGGCGCTTGGACTCGCCGCCGAAACCCGACATGCGCTGCGGCACATAAGTCTGAAATCCAACCCTCTGCTGCTCGCCGTCATTGCCGCTGTCGATGCCGGCTTCTTTCTGCTTGGCGACGACATGACGCACCGCCTTGTCCATCTCGGATTCGAACTGCGCCGGGTCGTAACTTTCGCCTGCTTCACGCCGCACCAGAAGGTTGCTTATGGCTTCGCTGCGCGGCAGGCTGCCGACATGGGTTGTTAGAATGCGGTCGCGGCTTAAAATCATGGCGATGCTCCGGCGCTGATGGCGGCCTGTTCATAGCGCAAGACGGCGGCGTTGACACGCCGGTCACGGCCATGGCGTTGCAGAAATTGACGCAGCGGCCTAATAGCTTGCCATGGGCCAGCCGTGGGCAACGACCCCGGAGGCCCTAGCGCATGATCCGATGCCGGTTTTCCGAAAAGATCATGCGCGAGCGAGGAATCTAGACCATGATCCGTTTCAATCTGAATGGATCATGGTCTTGGGAGAAACGCCGCGATGAACGTCGCTCAGCCGAGCTTGAGGTCGCGCGCGCCATCCGTCGTGATTCCGCGCGAATATAATTTCGCGGCCGATATCCTCAAGCGCAACCTTGACGCCGGGCGCGCCGCCAAGCTTGCGTATGTCGATCCGCGGGCCGGCTTCACCTATGGCGAACTCGCCGAGCGCGTCGAACGCTTCGGCCATGTACTGCGCTCGCTCGACGTGCGCCGCGAGGAGCGCATTCTTCTGTGCCTCCTCGACACCATCGATTGGCCGACCGCGTTTCTCGGCGCGATCAAGGCCGGCGTGGTGCCGATACCGGTCAACACGCTGCTCACCGAAGACGATTACGGCTTCATGCTCGCTGACAGCCTCGCGCGGCTTCTCGTCGTCTCCGAGGAGCTCTATCCGAAATTCGAAAACGCGATGGCCGCCAACCCGGATTTGGCGCAGGTCATTGTGTCCGGCAAGAACGCGCACGGCCACCAGCACTTCGAAACCTTGCTGGCGAATGCCGCAACCGACCCGGTGACCGCGCCGACCGTCTGCGACGATATGTGCTTTTGGCTTTACACGTCGGGCTCGACCGGCAAGCCAAAGGCCACTATCCACACCACGCCAATATCAGATTTACCGACGAGCTTTACGGCAGACCGTTTCTCGGCATTTCCGAGAACGACGTCTGCTACTCGGTGGCGAAATTGTTCTTTGCCTACGGCCTTGGCAACGCGCTCACTTTTCCGCTTGCCGCGGGCGCGACCACAATATTGCTGCCGCAGCGTCCGACGCCGGAAGCCGTCGCGGGGATCTTAAAAAAACATCGCGTCACGGTGTTCTACGGCGTGCCGACGTTCTACGCTGCATTTTTGGCGAGCGCTGCAGCCCCACAGCGCAGCGAAGTCGCGTTGCGCTGCTGCGTGTCCGCCGGCGAGGCGCTGCCGCCCGATGTCGGCCGCCGCTTCGCCGAGCGCTACGGCGTCGACATTCTCGATGGGATCGGTTCGACCGAGATGCTGCACATCTTCATCTCAAATCGCGCGGGCGAAGTGAAATACGGCACCACTGGCAAGCCGGTGCCGGGCTATGAGGTGCGGCTGGTGGACGACGCCGGCGAAATCGTCCGCAGGACCGGCGTCATGGGCGAATTGCAGGTACGCGGGCCGACCGCGGCGATCATGTACTTGAATAATCGCGAGCAATCGCGCGCGACGTTTCTCGGCGAATGGACGCGCTCTGGCGATAAATACCTCGAGGACGAGCATGGTTATTTCGTATACTGCGGCCGCCGCGACGACATGCTCAAAGTCGGCGGCATCTATGTGTCGCCATTCGAGGTCGAAGGCGTGCTGCAAAGCCATCCCGACGTGCTCGAAGCCGCCGT
>CAYWNY010000315.1:0-2679 GCA_964459765.1 uncultured Hyphomicrobiales bacterium
GCAGATCCCAGAACGGACTGTCCGGCGGCAGCGGCTCTTTCGCAAAGACGTCGAGGCCGGCACCGGCGATGCGGCGCTCGCGCAGCGCCTCGATCAACGCCGGCTCGTCGACGGTCTGGCCGCGGCCGGCGCTGATGTAATAAGCGGAAGGCTTCATGGCCGCGAACACGTCGCGGCCGAACAGCAAGGCATTTTCGGCGTTCGCCGGCAAAACATTGATCAGGAAATCGGCTTTGGCGGCCGCGTCCTGCAAGCGATCGGTCGGCATGATCTCGTCAAAGCCTTCGACGTCGCGCACGGTCCGCGTGAGCCCAATCACCCGCATGCCGAACGCTTTGAGAAGCTCGCCGATGGCAATACCGACCACGCCGACGCCGACGATCACGGCGGTGCGGCCGTAAAACAAGTTCCAGAACCGCCGCTGCCAGCGATGCGCCCGCTGATCATCGACGAGATCGGCGACGCCGCGGCTCACCCCCATCATCAGGTAAACCACGGTTTCGCGCATCGGCGCGCCATGGACGCCGCGGCCGCTGGTCAAGAGCGTGTTGGCGCGCAACGACGGCTGGCGCAGCACATGATCGACGCCGGTCGCCAGGCACTGAAACCATTTCAGCCCCGATGCGCGCTGATAGAAATCATCCTTCAATTCGATGCCGAAGGAAATCACCGCGTCGATGTCTGAAAGGTCTTGCGGCAGTTCCGACGCCTTGTGGGCGACCACGAATTGCAATGCCGGAAATTCCGCGGCCAGGCGGTCACGGTAGGTTTCGGCGTGGGGATCGAGGACGAGAATCTTTGCGGGCATGGGAAAGGCAAATTTGACGTCTGCACCCTATCAGACCCAGCACCGCATGGTCGACATAGCGGTCAAAAATTGACGCTCATCGGCAAGGCGCTATTGTCGGCGGCAACAAAACGACAATTCCGGCGGCAGCGGGCCGGGGCTCGGGGAGTGACATGATCAAGGAATTTCCGGCGGAATCTTCGGCCAAACGCAAATTTCTGCTCGAGGCCGTCGAACGCATCGGCCCGACCTTGCAGGCGAGCGGCGGCAAGAGCGAAGAGCTCGGCACGCTGGCGCCGGATGCGGTGCAAGCGTTGCGCGACGCCGGCATATTCCGCCTCAAACTGCCCGCGGTTATGGGCGGAGCGGAGGCCGATCCGCTCACCGAGATGATGGTGCTCGAAGCGATCGCCTATTACGACCTGACCAGCGCCTGGTGCACCATGGTGGGAGCGACCGGCGTCGCTTCGCTTGGCGCATTTTTACCGCAAGCCGGCCTCGACAAGGTTTTCGCCGGTGGCCACATCCCGACCGCTTCGATCTCGTTCTTTCCCGCCGGCCGCGCGGTGCGCGAGCCGGGCGGCTTCCGGCTCAACGGTCGCTGGCGTTTCAACTCCGGCATCCGCCATGCGGAATGGGTGTTGGGCGGCACCATCATCGAGGGCAGCGAAGCGGAGAATGGCGGCCGCCCCATCGTGATGTTTTCGGCCATGCCCGCGAAAGACGTGACGCTTTACGACAATTGGGGCGGCGTGGTCGGCCTGCGCGGCACCGGCAGCGTCGACTGCTCGGTCGAGAACTATCACCTGCCAGAGGAATTGAGCTTCGTCTGGGACTTGATGCAGCCGAATGCGCGGCGCGGCGGCCCGTCCTATCTGCTGCCGCCCTTCAGCTACGTCGCCAAGGAGCACGGCAGTGTCGCCATCGGCGGGGCGCGGCGCGCGCTCGACGAATTGATCAAGGTCGCGACGACGACCCGAGGCACCTTCCGCTCCTCGAAACTCGACGAGCGGCAGGTCGTGCATCGCAAGATCGCGGAAGCAGATTTGAAACTGCGTTCGGCGCGCGCGCTGATGCATGAGCGCTACGGACAGTTATGGGCGAAGGTCAACGCCGGCAACCTGCCCGACGGCGCCGATGTCGCCGACGTGCGCGCCAGCGCCGTCTACGCCACCGACGTCGCCATCGAAACCGCGACCCTGGCGTTTCATTTCGCCGGCAATACCGGCCTGCACCACCCGCACGTCATCGGCCGCCTGCTACGCGACCTCAATGTCGCGGGCATCCATCAGGTGATGAGCGATACCGCTTATGAGAACCACGGCAAGTTTCTGCTCGGGCTGCCGGCCGATCCGATGGCCTGACGGCACGGCACTCGCTGTACCGCATGCCGGCGATCCTGTATCAATACGCAAGCCGATAAGAACGCGCTATGGGCGGGGACACGGAATGAAACCAGTTGGGCGGACTTCGCGCGAGCGGCCGCAGGGTCAGGTGCAGGTGATCGCGCGGGCGGCGGCGATCCTGCGCGCGCTCGAAGACGAAGCGGCGGGGTTGAGCCTCGGCCAGATCGCGCAGCGCGTGAACCTGGCGCGCTCGACGGTGCAGCGCATCGTCGCCGCGCTGGAGGCCGAAAAGTTTGTGATCGCCGCCTCGCCCAACGGCCGCGTGCGGCTGGGGCCGACGATCCTACGTCTCGCCGATTCGGCGCGCACTGATTTTGTCGCTGTGGCGCGGCCGTATCTGGTGCAGTTGTCGAACGAGTTGAAAGAAACCGTCGATCTCTCGGTCATCAAAAAAGACCACCTAGTGTTCATCGATCAGGTGATCGGCTCGCAGCGTCTGCGCACGGTGTCCGCCGTGGGCGAGACCTTTCCGCTGCATTGCACCGC
>CAYWNY010000316.1:0-2651 GCA_964459765.1 uncultured Hyphomicrobiales bacterium
CGCCTTGCTGCAAACGCCTCATCATGAATCCAAACTTCCCGGATGGGCTCTAAGCATCGCAAGAAAGAAATCATCTTTTCGCAGGGCGATGACGCTAATGCAGTTTTCTATATTAAAAAAGGCAAAGTCAAAGTTACCGTTATATCCAAGCAGGGCAAAGAAGCGGTTGTCGCAATCATGGGTGCTGACGAATTCGTGGGTGAAGGATGCTTGATCGGGCAGCCGAAGCGATTGGCTACCGCGAGTGCAATGTCCGACTGCGTCACCATGCGAGTGGATAAGGCCGAAATCCAACGGGTTCTTCGGGACGAGCCTGCTTTTTCCCAAATGTTTGTCTCGCATGTTTTGACGAGGACGGCCCGTGTGGAAGAAGATTTGGTCGATCAGCTATTCAATTCTACAGAGAAACGGCTAGCCCGTTTGTTGCTGCTGCTGGCCAATTTCGGCAAAGAAGGTCGGCCCGAGCCGCTGATGGCCAAGATTACTCAAGAAACGCTCGCGGAGATGATCGGCACCACCCGGTCGCGGGTAAGCCATTTCATGAACAAGTTTCGCCGAGCCGGTTTCATCAACTACAACGGCCATCTCGAAGTCCACAGCTCTTTGTTGAGCGTCATCCTGGCCGAACAGCCGCGCACGGTGAAGCTGCCGTCGTGACATTTTCCGCGCTTTGCGCGGCAGGGTGCCCGATCTGGCCTTCCGGGACTTCGATTCTTAGGCGCAGTAGCCGCGCCATCGGCGCACCGTGAATTCGACCACAGACCCCCAAATTGATCCGTGATATTCTTGCCCTCGCAGCAGCGGACATAACCCGATTGATCAAGGAAAATCGTCACGCTCGCTGACAAACAGTGGCATGCGGATACTCCGAACACTGATAACTCCCAAAAGGACGTCTCCAATGAAAATTAAGTGGCTTGATGAACCGCAGAAACACGACTATCCAGCCGCCGCGTCGTACCTAAGTTTGATGATGGACCTCCCTGCCGCAAAGAATGCCGCCGATAAATTGAAAAAGGCTAAGATGACGGAATTTGCAGCCAAAGACATATTCCGATCATCCGGCCTATCATTGCTTGGGATTAGCGACAGCCACGTGGAAAAAGATCGTGCCCAGATCGTTCGGGATCAAAAGCTGTCTCCGTTGTTGCTGTACAGGGACAAAGCGAACGGCAAGTTGATTATCGCCGACGGTTATCATCGGCTCTGCGCGGTTTACAAGTTTGATGAGGATGCCGTGATCCCTTGCAAAATTGTCTGAGAAGAGCGGACTCATCATGGCATCGACGCAGGGTGGGCAAACCAGATCGACGCAAGAGCTGCGTATGGTCCACGCCTTAGCCCCGCCGGATTTTTTGGAACCTGCAAATGAATGGCGGCGACTTTTCTCAGAAGCCTGGGGCACGTTCTTGCTCGTCGTTGTCGCCGCCGGCGCCGGAGTTGTAGGGGCGCTAAGCGGCGGGGCGATAACGCTGAGCATGAAGGTCACAGCACCGGGGATGATGGTCATGGTCATCATTTACTTCATGGGTGCTGTCGGCGGGGCCCACCTTAATCCTGCGGTCACGTTGGCGTTTGCTGTCCGCCGCAATTTTCCGTGGAAGCGCGTGCCGGGGTATATCGTCGCGCAGGTCATCGGCGGCATCGCCGCAGCGTGCTTCCTATGGGCGCTTTTCGGCACCGTCGGACTGCTCGGCGCAACCACACCCGGCCCGGGCATTAGCGATTTCAAGGCGTTCATCATGGAAGTGCTATTAACAGCCGGCCTGGTCAGCACCATTCTCGGCACTGCCTCTGGCGCGCGAAACATTGGTTCCAACGGCGCACTCGCGGTCGGCGGTTATATTGCCCTTGCTGGGCTTTGGGCGGCACCGATAAGCGGTGCCTCAATGAATCCTGTCCGATCACTCGCCCCCGATCTGGTCCGCGGCGATCTAAGCGTAACCTGGATCTACATCGCGGGTCCGATAATCGGCGCTATGATCGCCGTAGGATTTGAGTGGATACTCAAGGGCGGCCCAACCGCGGCCGGCACATCCGCAGCCCAGGGGAGTCCCGAATAATAACAAAACGGCGCGCAGACATTTTTAGCTGCAAAAGAAATAGTGAAGTCGGCTCATCGATAAACCCGCACCGCGACCTTGAAATGAGAGGAAGCGCTTTTCTTCGTGTTCTCGTAAACGTCGGGGTCGCACCCCATATGCTATAGGCAAGTCGTAGGGAAAACCGTCAAAGAGAAGACCGTCAAACCGGCCAGAGTCACCACACTTCTGCCGTCGCGACGGTGGCTTCAGTTAAAAGCAATACGGGCGCGGGATATCGGTCAGTCTCCCCGACAATCGACTCGGCAATGTCCGCGGCGCTGAATTTCCAGTTCTTCTCCGGCTCGTCGACGCGCCAGAAAACGCTACCCCCAGGCGTCCAGTCCGTCCTTCGTGAGGGCGTACCACCGCATGAGAGTCCGCAGCTCTCTGCTGAACGTGGTTCCGCGTGAGTAACCACGGATTACATGAGGCGCTACTTTGCCTGCGCTTCGCAGTCTGCAAAGCGCAGGCAATCGATGTTGCTAATTATACCGGACCGTTACGATCGGCTACCAGACCAACGACCGGTGTATTTGAACTCCGGTGCTGCCTTGAGTTGCTCGGCGG
>CAYWNY010000317.1:0-2594 GCA_964459765.1 uncultured Hyphomicrobiales bacterium
CCCGTGTTTCAGCCTTGAGAGGGCCGCGTCCTAGACCGCTAGACGAAGGGAGCCTGCGAAATCGAATAAACCCGATGGCGCGGGCGCGCAAGGTTGTGCCCGGTCATTCCGGAAGCGCGCCGCCCCGCAATGACGGTCACGGCTCGGTGGCAAAGCGGAGGCGGCCGGTTTCCTTCAGCGTCTTGATGTCGAAGGTGCGGATTTCGGTCGAGCCGCCGACATCGAGCGTGACGACGATACGATCGTCGGCGACCGCGCTTCCAATCACCCGCGCGCCCTTGGGCAAGGTGACGATCGCCTCGGCGGCGGCAGTATTACCGCCAGCGCGATAAACCCGGTAGCCGATGACGCCGACGACCGCGGCGATGGCAATCAGCGTGGTCAGGCCCGATATGATCATCAGCGCGCGCACCCGCGCCACCATGCGCGAGGCGTCGGCTTCGGCGTGCAGCGAGACCGGCGCTTCCCGAGCAGCCCCGTCCCATTCGCTTTGCGGTTCGGCGGCGGCTAATTTGACCATTCGGATACTCACTTACTCAAACAACGCGCAGCCGACGATGTCCACGCAGCGATCGATCCAGCTCTTGCCCGACGAGCCCGGCGGCCGGCTCGATCGCGTGCTTGCGGCCCATGTCGGCGAACTGTCGCGCACCCGGCTGAAAGTCCTGATCGAGGCCGGTTCGGTCGCGATCGACGGGCACACGATCCGTGATCCCAGCCACCGCGTCAATTCCGGCGCCGCAATCGTGGTTGACGTGCCGCCGGCCAAGCCGGCAAAGCCTTTGGCCGAAGCGCTTCCGCTTAACGTCGTCTATGAGGACGACGACATCATCGTCATCGACAAGCCCAAAGGGCTCGTCGTCCACCCGGCCGCCGGACATGCGTCCGGCACGTTGGTCAATGCGCTGATCGCCCATTGCGGCACGAGCCTTTCCGGCATCGGCGGCGGAAAACGACCGGGCATCGTGCATCGGCTGGATAAGGACACCACCGGCCTGATGGTGGTCGCCAAGAACGACCGCGCGCACAAGCGTTTGGCCGCACAATTCGCCAGCCACGGCCGTGACGGCTCCCCGTTCGAGCGCGGCTACCTCGCTTTCGTGTGGGGCGCGCCGGACCGTCCGCGCGGCGTCGTCGATAAGCCGATCGACCGGCACAAAGTGGCGCGCGACCGCATGGCGATCCGCGAAGGCGGACGCGAAGCGGTGACGCACTGGCAGGTGCTCGAGCGCTATGGCGGACAAAAAGGCGGAGCCCGCCGGTCCGAGGGCGGTCGGCCGGGGGAAGCGGTGGCGAGTCTCGTCGCCTGCCAGCTGGAAACCGGACGAACGCATCAGATCAGGGTACATTTGGCTTCGATCGGCCACCCTTTATTGGGGGACGACGTCTACGGGCCGGGTTTTCGCACTAAAGCGGCACTTTTGCCGCAGGAGGCCCAAAAGGCCCTGGCAGCCCTTGGCAGGCAGGCCCTGCATGCCCACATACTCACAGTCGAACACCCAATTACCCATAACCTCTTGCGTTTCCGCTCGGAACTGCCGGCCGATCTTGCCCGTTTGCATGATAGCTTGGCACCTCTACGGGCTGATTCTCGCGAGAAATAAGAAACTTAGCCGCTTCTTGGTGCGTTTTTCCGCACCATTGACTCGGATCAATGCAGCGTCGCGGTGATGTGATGGCTCTTTGACTACGATCACCCGCCCCAGCGGTGTATGCTGCGCCTGCGAAGTGAATCACAACGCCGTCGGCCGCGGGGCGACGGCACCAACGCCCGCCGCAGGAAAGCGGGGGCGTCTAACGAGGAAAGGGCGCTGATATGGCCCAAACTGCAGCCTTGCCGGTTCTGTCAGGTGAAACCGGCCTGTCCAGGTATCTGGAAGAAATCCGCCGGTTCCCGATGCTGGAACCGCAGGAAGAATTCATGTTGGCGAAGAGCTGGCGCGAGCACGAAGATCGCGAGGCCGCGCACAGGCTCGTCACCAGCCATCTGCGGCTAGTGGCCAAGATCGCCATGGGTTATCGCGGCTATGGTCTGCCGATCTCGGAAGTGATCTCGGAAGGCAACGTCGGGCTCATGCAAGCGGTCAAGCGCTTCGAGCCGGACAAGGGCTTTCGGCTGGCGACGTACGCCATGTGGTGGATCAAAGCGGCGATCCAGGAATACATCCTGCGCTCGTGGTCGCTGGTGAAGATGGGCACCACCGCCAACCAAAAGAAGCTGTTCTTCAACCTGCGCAAAGCCAAGAGCCGGATTTCCGCGCTGGAAGAAGGCGACATGCGTCCGGACCAGGTCAAGCTGATCGCCAAGCGGCTGGGCGTGACCGAACAGGACGTCATCGATATGAACCGCCGGCTCGGCGGCGATGCCTCGCTCAACGCGCCGATCCGCGAGGACGGCGATTCCGGCGAATGGCAGGACTGGCTGATGGACGACGGCGCCAGTCAGGAAAGCCTGCTCGCGGAAGCCGAGCAATCGGACAACCGGCACAAGGCGCTGGGCGAAGCGCTGACGGTGCTCAACGATCGCGAGCGCCGCATTTTCGAGGCGCGCCGGCTTGCCGACGACCCGATCACGCTCGAAGAGCTGGCCGAGG
>CAYWNY010000318.1:0-2516 GCA_964459765.1 uncultured Hyphomicrobiales bacterium
CTCGCCGGCTCGAGCCAAGTGCAGCCGACCTACTGGCTCAATCCGGACAACGGCGTGAACTATTCGGTCGTGATGCAGACGCCGCAATATCAGGTCGACTCGCTCAACGCGCTGCAGAACCTGCCGATCACGGCGCAGGGCGCCCCGGCGCAGGTCTTGGGCGGCATCGCCGATATCAAGCGCACTGCCGTTCCGGCAGTCTACTCGCAATATAACGTGCAGCCGCTGATCCAGATCTACGGCACCACCCAAGGCCGCGACCTCGGCGCAGTCGCCGCCGACGTCCAGAAGATTTTGGACGAGACCGCCAAGGACATGCCGAAAACCGCCCAGGTCGCGATGCTCGGTCAGGTCCGCACGATGAACAGTTCCTTCAGCGGGCTGTTCTTCGGCCTGGCCGCGGCGGTGGTGCTCATTTATCTCCTCATCGTCGTCAACTTCCAATCCTGGGCCGACCCGTTCGTTATCATCACCGCACTGCCTGCGGCGCTCGCCGGCATTGTCTGGATGTTGTTTGCCACGGGCACCACACTGTCGGTGCCGGCTCTAACGGGCGCCATCATGTGCATGGGGGTGGCGACCGCCAACAGCGTCCTGGTCATCAGCTTCGCCAAGGAGAAGCTTGACGAGCACGGCGACGCGGTCGCCGCCGCCATCGAGGCCGGCTTTGTCCGCCTGCGGCCGGTGCTGATGACGGCTTTGGCCATGATCATCGGCATGTTACCGATGGCGCTTGGCCTCGGCGAAGGCGGCGAGCAAAATGCCCCGCTCGGCCGTGCCGTCATCGGCGGCCTTTGTTTTGCTACCATCGCAACTCTGATATTCGTGCCGGTCGTGTTCAGCATTATTCATCAACGTCGCGGCGCCGTGGGCGCGCGCGCGACCGGAGAAGTGCATGCAGCCTGAGTCCCCCCCGCCGGCCGCACCGGTTTCTCGCCGCGGGCTCTATATCGCGGGCTTTTCGGCGCTGGCGATTGCGCTTCTGATCGTCGTCTTCGGTATCACGACGCGCAAGGTCGCCGACGCCAAGCTGCAGGAATGGACGGAAAAGCAGGCGGTGCCCGTGGTCGCGGTGGCGCTCCCCGATACGCGCAGCAAGCCGACGACGCTGACGCTGCCAGGCCGGCTCGAAGCCTTTGTGCAGGCGCAGATGTTCGCGCGCGTAAGCGGCTATGTGAAGGACTGGAAGTACGATATCGGCTCCCGCGTCAAAGCCGGCACTCTGCTCGCCGAGATCGATGCACCGGACCTCGACCAGCAGATCATGCAGGCGGAAGCCAACTTGGCCAGCGCGCAGGCCAATTCGGTCTTGTCGGACGCGACGCTGGTCCGCGGCCAGTCGCTGATCAAAACCCTCGCCATATCGCAGCAGGATCTCGACCAGCGTTCGGCGGACGCCTCCAACAAGCAGGGGCTAGTCCGGGCCGCGCAGGCTAATCTCGATCGGCTGCGGGTGCTCGAGCAATACAAGCACGTAGCGGCGCCGTTTGACGGGCTGGTTACGGCGCGCAACACCGACGTTGGCATGCTGATCAATGCCGGCGCCGGCGGCCCGCCAATGTTCGTCGTTTCGGAAATCAGCAAGCTGCGCGTCTACGTCAACGTGCCGCAAAACTACGTGCCGAGTATCCCGGTCGGCACCACGGCGAAGCTTTCGGTGCCAGAATATCCGGGTCGGACCTTTCCGGCGACGGTGGCGGCGTCGGCGCAATCGGTCGACGTCGCATCGAACTCTACTCGTGTCCAGCTGGTCGTCGACAATTCCCGCGGCGAGCTGATGACCGGCGATTTCACCACCGTCACCTTCGATCTGGCGCATCCTGACGTGGCCATCAACGTGCCGGCGAGCGCGCTCATCTTCAATAAAAGCGGGCTGCACGTCGCCATCGTCGATCGCGAAGGTAAAATCGTCTTGGAAGAAGTGACGATCACGCGCGATCTCGGCAACGAGGTCGAAATCGGTTCCGGGATCGCCCCGGACGACCGTGTGGTGGCAAATCCGCCCGACGGCATTGCATCCGGCGACAAAGTGCACATCGCCGGCGCGCCGGGAAAACCGGGCGAACCGGAGACCGCCGAGGCGAAATAGCGATTGGGCCGTCGAGGTTAGCCCATCGGCCTTAAGCCGCCGCGGTAGCGCTTGTAATTGCGGACATAGAACTCGGCGCCGGCCGAAATCGCGACCGCGGCGGCATCGTCGAGGGTGCGGATGGCGCGCGCGGGCGACCCAACGATTAGCGACTTCTCCGGAAACGATTTGCCTTCGGTGACGAGCGCGCCGGCGCCGACCAGCGAGCCGGCACCGATGGTCGCGCCGTTAAGCACGATGGCGCCCATCCCGACCAGCGCGTTGGCGCCGATAGTGCAGCCGTGCAGCACCACATTGTGGCCAATCACGCAGTTCGGCCCGATGGTCAGCGGAAAACCCATGTCGGTGTGCAGGGTACAATTATCCTGAATTTGCGAGCGCTCGCCGAGCTCGATCCATTCGTTGTCGCCGCGCAGCACGGCGCCGA
>CAYWNY010000319.1:0-2503 GCA_964459765.1 uncultured Hyphomicrobiales bacterium
CCGATTGGCAGACCGAAGTCGCGGCGATCAAAAAATTCGGCTCGGCCGGCAAGAAAACCGCGGTGGTCTCCACCATCAACGGCGACGCCAACGTGCCGTTCTACAAGGAACTCGCCAACCAGGGCGTCAAGGCTTCCGACATTCCGGTCATCGCGTTTTCGGTCGGCGAGGAGGAATTGGCGGGCCTCGATACTAAGCCGCTGGTCGGCCACTTGGCGGCATGGAGCTATTTCGAGTCGGTCAACACGCCGGAGAACAAAGCGTTCATCGCCAAGTGGCATGACTACATGCACGACAACAAACGCGTCACCAACGATCCGATGGAGTCGGCCTATATCCTATTCCACATGTGGGCGCAGGCGGTGCAGCAGGCTGGCACCACCGACGTCGACGCGGTGCGCCAGGCCATGATCGGCCAGAAGGTGAAGTCGCCGTCGGGCTTCGAAGTCACGATGCTGCCCAATCATCACATGGCCAAACCGGTGATGATCGGCGAAGTGCAGGCCAACGGCCAGTTCGCCATCGTCTATCAGAGCAAGGCGCTGCCGCCGCGGGCGTGGAGCCCCTACGTCGAGGCCAACAAAGGCAAGGTCGCCGATTGGTCATGGCCTTGGGCGTGCGGCGGCTGCACCGCGCCGAAATATACGACGTTCTAAGCGCGCCTAAGTTTCTAAGCGCCCGAAGAGAGCATCGCGCGCGCAGGCCTGGCGACGGAGTTACCCGTCGCCAGGCCGATTTTTTTACGCTGCCGCGCTCGGCCGCGCCGAAACCTTGGCGTGCCAGGCGCGCAGGTTGCCGAGTTCGTCCGGCACCGCCATTTTCGACACCTTCATGAAGTCCACCGCTACGAGTGCAGTGATATCGGCAACGGTATAGTCGCTGCCGGCGACATAAGGCCGCGTCTTCAGCTCACCGTCGAGAAGACGCAGAAAGTCGAACACCCGCGGCTTGTTGGCCTCGCCCCAGCTCGGCACCTGCGGATCGACCATCGCCCTCATGGCCGGGTGCAAATGCTGAAACACTGCCGAGACCGGCAGATAGAGATGAAACTCCGCCCGCCTATTCCACATTTCGATCAAGGCGATCTCGATCGCATTTTTGCCAAAGAGCAGCGGGTCGGGGTTCAGCGCCTCGAAATACCGGCAAATTGCGATCGATTCCGCAATCGCCGTCCCATCGTCAAGGACAAGGGTGGGAACCCGGCGCATCGGGTTAATGGCGGCGTAGGCGTCGGAGCGGTGCTCGAGCTTACCGAGGTCGACGGGCTCGATCGGGACGTCTATGCCCTTTTCGGCAAGAAATATGCGCACCCGCCGCGGGTTCGGCGCCCGGCCGCCGTCATAGAGCTTCATCGCAATTCCTTTCCTCCCCCATCCCTTTGAAGACGCGACCCTATCGCGGCGCCGTGGCGCCTGCCAGCGCGGCTATGTTGGGGTTCTGCCGACCACCCGAGCCAGAAAATCCGAACATTTGCTTGCCTTTAAGTCAAAAGCTCAGCCGGCCTTAAGCCTCCTCTTAAGGAATTTGGGCGAGTTTTGACGCAAATTATCGTCAGTCGCGGATTGTAATGCCAACCACCATCAGCGAGCCGCGCGAGATGCCTTCGCCGGGCGCGGCCGAGGCTCCCTCCACCACGCGTCGGCTGGCGAGCCGACATGTGCGCGAGGCGCGCGACCGGCTGACCTCGACCAGCGGCACGCGGCCGGTCTTCGATTACGAGTTGCTGCGGCAGTTCGCCCAGAACCGGCTGTCGGGATCGCTGGTCATCCTGCTGCTCGTGGTCACGATCGGGCTTTTATCGGCGCTGTGGACCGGCGCGCTGCGGTCCGGCGCATGGACCGGCGGTGCGCTGCTCATCCACCTCGTGACCGTTCGCGCCTGCCGGCAATTTCTCAGCGAACCGGCGAGCACCGTCAATCTGCGTTCCTGGCGGCTGCGCTTTGTCCTTCTCGATCTGTTCTTCGGCATGGCGTGGACCTTCATCCTCATCCATCCGGTCGGCGTCGACGAGCAGTCCGGCACGTTCATGCTGTTCGTCATGCTGTTGGTGGTGGCGATATCGAGCATGCTGGCGTCGAGCCTGCCGATCGCCGTGCTGGCGCTGACGCTCCCGGTCACCATCGCGATCGCACTCGACTTTGCCTTCAAGGGCACGCTGCACGATTACATTCTTGCCGTCATGGCGCTGACGGCGGAGGGATACTTTTCGCTGCTCGCTTATCGGCTCTACTCGACCACGCTCGGAACGCTCGAAGCCCGCGCCGAGAAGGACGCGCTCATCGGCGAACTCGAACAATCAAAGTCGATCTCGGACGAAGCGCGCCGCCGCGCCGAAGCCGCCAACATCGCCAAGTCGCGCTTCCTCGCGCAGATGAGTCACGAGCTGCGCACTCCGCTCAATGCCATCCTCGGATTTTCCGAAGTGATGAAGGACGAGATTTTTGGTGGCCACGCGGTGCCGGTTTACAAGGAATACTCCGCGGATATTCATAATTCCGGCGTG